>MAEO01000231.1 GCA_001683985.1 Smithella sp. M82 | reverse complement strand
CGCCCGATCTCTCGGAATACACGTTCAAGAAGAGATGTTGTTTTCGGGGCAATGATCCCTGTGGACAACCACAGTTCCATAGCTCGCCCCTGGACCCTTTGTGCTGCTTTACCCCGGTGCCGTCTGCCATGATCCCGGATAAATCTTCTGCCGGAATACAGTCCTGAAACGTCTTGTCAATATCGCTGCCAACAACAATATTAGGAATGCCACCCAACGAAATATCGATCGATCTCCCTTCAATCAGACGGCGATAGTTGGTGTCAATCACCGCCTCAGTAATCTCATGTTCAACATTTGTTTCTCTTCGACTATACCGGGCTACTTGCAGGGCATTCAACAACGGAGAATAACGGGACCCACAGGTGAGACATTCCACTCTTCTTACTCGAATATCGAGAACCCCCCAAACTGTCTTGATCTTCCTATTCCGAAATCCTCGTCTGCGAACTTTACGACCACGACAAAAATGATCCGCAGGACCATCCTTACGCACATGACATCCCCGCCCCTTTCTCATCTTGCCGGGATAAATCTTTGTCTGAGTTAATCGATCCACAATCAAACCATCATCAGCGCTAAGAATCTCTTCCAATACACGAAGCATCAGAGAATCCCTCAACTCCTTTAATTGATACACAATCTCATTCAAATTCACTTTCCCTATTGCCAAATCAAAATCGCATGTTCTACTAATACATCTTTTCATCACGGTCTCTCCTCCAAGGTTTTTGTTTCGTAAAACGAACCCTAAAGAAAGATCGTGATTTTTTTCAATTTACTTTTTGTCCCAACTTTTGAACGTTACTA
>MAEO01000058.1 GCA_001683985.1 Smithella sp. M82 | reverse complement strand
TTTTTAGCGTTACTTAATACTTAACTACTTAATTACTTAAAACTATTTTTTAGCGTTACTTAAATCTGTTTCTTTTTAACGTAGAACATAGAACGTTGAACATTGAACGGTGTTTCTTCACCTTTCACCTTTCACAGGTTTTTAGAGGTACTTACTTAACCCTTTACTCTTCAAAAATATTTTGGTAACTTTATACATAAAGCAAGAGAGGAGAAAAAATAAATGAGCACAGCAACGGTGAAAAACCTGATCGATGAATTTATCCATTTACCCCTTGATGACAAGGAATACGCAACAGAAGTAATCAAAAAGCAGTTGATAGAGGCAAAAAGAGAGGCTATTGCCAAGAGGGGAAAAGCGGCAATGGCCAGTTTCAGGAAGAAGATGACCAAGAGCGGCACTGTTAAAGAATTATACAAGGATCTGGAAAGTGATTAAGATATCAAAATATAAAATATAAAATATGAATATTTATCTCGATACAAGTGTTTTAAATAGGATTTTTGATGATCAATCGCAACCCAGGATTTTTCTAGAAGCATCAGCCATGCTTTTAGTTATCGGCTTAATCGAAAAGAGTATTATTTCGATTGTTTCATCGGATGTATTGGAATATGAAAATTTTCGGAATCCTTATGCAGAAAGACATATTTTTGTTGCCAAGATTCTGCGGAATGCACGTGTGGTACAGACATTAAATGAAAGTTTGGTAAAAAGGGCAAATGATATAGAAAAACTTGGCATTCAAGGAATTGATGCACTCCATCTGGCTTGTGCTGAAAAACTTAAAGTTGACTATTTCGTAACGTGTGATGATAAAATAATCAAAAAATATACCGGGAAGATTGATGTAATAAATCCGGTGGATTTAACCATGAAGCTCTTGCAAAAGGAGAAGTAAAATGCAAACAGCTAAAAAAATAATGATGCCATCCAGCGAAGAGGTGAGAAGTGAGGCTGTTCAAACACTCATAACGCGAATGGGTATAACAAAAGCAGCGATATTCATCAGAGAAAACATGACACAAAAGACTGATTACCTGAAGATAAAAAATGAACTTTTTAGCGGAAAATCTACTACGCAATTATATACAGAAATTAAAAAACAAAGGAAATAATTTCAAAATTACAATTAAATCTTAAAACTTAAAACTGTTTTTTCTTTCCTGGATTCCGGCCAGGAGCACGCCGGAATGACGCCGGGCATTAATGTAGGGCGCATTCCCCGAATGCGCCGCTTGCCTGATCAGGGACAGAGTAGGGC
>MAEO01000057.1 GCA_001683985.1 Smithella sp. M82 | reverse complement strand
GGAAGGATGGCTGTTGATAACTGCGGCCATCGGTAAAATCTAACGCCAAAGGGGGGTCAATTTTAAACGCCGATAGGGGGGTCAAATCTGGTTACGATCAACATCTTCGCTCAAAGGTAGAAAAACAAGAAATGAAAGATTGGACAGACTTTTCCCTATCTTCTGCGATGCGAGGGATGGAGGACGAACAAACTTCGTATTCGCTCGATGATCTTAAGGAATCATTTTCATAATTACCGAAGGTCAGATTGTCCTTTTCAGATTTCCTCAATCGGATCAAACAGAAGCAAAGCTTCGCCCTGCCCTCGTAATTCGAGGGCTTACCTGGTCGATATAATGATTGGCTAATTTGTATGATATCGTCGCAACTCCATCAAAAGATTCCTGATTTTGATGAAGTTATCACTCCCACTGACTTAGATTTCCGACAGTCTGGCTTGAAGTTAGCAAGCGTTATCAGAATCAGCAGACTTGCTGTAGTTGATAGTGATATTTTCTTGGGGAAATTGGGCCAAATTGATACTCAACGTCTATCTCGCATTAAACGAAGATTGGCAAACTGGATACAAGGCACATAACCGTTCACTCCAGCGGATGGCTTACAGCCACCGCTGATTTCTTCGTTGGGCCTGTCGAAAAACCTTAAATCGGGGTTTTTGGGACACGTAAGTAATCGCAACATTTGGGCTTTTTCGACAGTCTCGTCAGGCGATAGGAGGAAAGATGAGAAAGACGCTTTTCTATCGATTGCTTGGGCTAGTATCTTATTCATATACTAGCCCAGTAAAAAAAGTTCTTTTCTAAAAAAGGAGGATGGTAATGATTACACTCATTGCGACATTAAAAGTAAAAGACGGAAAGATGGAAGAGGCGATTAAAATCCTAAAAGAGATTGTGCCGAGGGTCAAAGCCAGCGAGCCGGGCTGTCTGGAATATATTCCGCATTCTGTCCGCGGCGATGAAAAGACCATTATTTTTTATGAGAAATACGGTGACAAGGATGCCCTTAAACTGCATTCCGCCAATTTGATGAAAAATATGGAAACACTCTTTCCCCTGCTGGAACCGGGCATGGATATCAAAACCTGCTATGAAATCATCCAGTAGTTTGAATTCAATTTTTATTGAAACGTTATTCAAACCTTAATGCATCAATGGGATTAAGCAAAGAAGCCTTATAAGCCGGGTAGAAACCGAAGAAAATACCGACCACGCCGGAGAAACTGAAAGCAAGGAAAACAGATAGAGGCGAAACAACGGATGGATATTC
This sequence comes from Smithella sp. M82, assembly GCA_001683985.1. Classification (GTDB taxonomy): domain Bacteria; phylum Desulfobacterota; class Syntrophia; order Syntrophales; family Smithellaceae; genus Smithella. Next base: position 6,344 of record MAEO01000057.1, on the reverse strand, counting down.
AAATATAGTTGATAGGATTACAGAACCGCCGCTTCCGATTATAATTCCAATAATCCCTCCCGTCATGGAAAGAGTCAACGCTTCAATTATAAACTGAATCCGGATATCCCAAGTCTTTGCTCCGACGGCCATACGGATGCCGATTTCGCGAGTTCTTTCCGTTACGGAAACAAGCATGATGTTCATAATGCCTATTCCGCCTACCAGAAGCGATACAGATGCTATAGCCCCCAGAAGCAAGGCAAATATGTTTGCGGTCTGTTCCGCCATATTCAGAACCTGTGTCAGGTTCATGACGGTAAAATCATCTTCTTTATTAGGGCCGATACGATGTCTCTGACGTAAGAGATCCGTTACCTGTCTTTCCGCTGCTGCTATATCATCCGCGTTTCTGGCTTTGACCATGATCGAGCGCACCATGCCCGGGATGGTTCTGCCGAAGACTTTTGTCTGAGCGGAGCTTAACGGAATAATAATTGTATCGTCCTGATCCTGGCCTCCCAATGATTGTCCCTTTGACTCCAGAACGCCGATAACAGTAAAGGGAATTTTCTTGATTCTGATGATCTGACCGATAGGATCTATACTGCCGAAGAGATTGTCAACAACGGTCTGTCCCAGAAGGCAAACTTTTGTGGCGCTGCGGATGTCCTGTTCGTTCATGTTTCGTCCCGCCGTTAGACCGCAATCTTTTACTTCCAGAATACCCGGAGTCGTTCCCTGAATGCTGGTGGACCAGTTCTGATTTCCATATACCACCTGCGCGGAACCGTATTGCATCGGAGCCACGGCGGCCACTGCGGAACATTCTCTTTCGATGGCATCCGCGTCATTTGTGGTTAATGTGGACTGGCTGCCCCCGCCCATCCGGACGCCTCCTTGTGAAGTGCTGCCCGGCATGATGATGATCAGATTGCTGCCGATGCTGGAAATTTGTGAGGAAACTTTCCGGCTGACGCCTGTGCCCACCGCCAGCATAATGATCACGGCGCTGACACCGATAATGATGCCCAACATGGTGAGGGCTGAACGCATCTTATTGACCCACAAAGCGCGCAGAGCTATTTTGATGGTGGAGATGATGCTGATCATGATTTTTTCACTTTCTCATCGCTGACCACGTGTCCGTCCACAAAACGGATAATGCGTTTGCTGAAAGCGGCGATATCCGGCTCATGCGTGACAAGGATAATGGTTGTGCCCGAATTCCGGTTCAATTGAACCAGAAGTTCCATGATCTCGACGCTGGTTTTTGTATCGAGATTTCCCGTGGGTTCGTCAGCCATTAAAACAGGCGCCTGATTGACTAGGGCGCGGGCAATGGCCACTCTCTGCTGCTGACCGCCGGAGAGTTGATTGGGATGGTGTTGCTCTCTTCCCTCCAGTCCGAGCATTTTTAATGCCGCAATGGATTTCAGCTTTCTTTCCTTTGCCGGAACGTGATTGTAAAGTAGCGGCAATTCGACATTTTCCAGAGCCGAGGTTCGGGATAACAGATTAAATCCCTGAAAGACGAAACCGATCTTTTGATTGCGGATTACCGCCAGTTCATCACGGGAAAGGCCGCCGATTTTCCGGTCATCCAGTAAATATTCGCCGGCCGTCGGCTGATCCAGGCAGCCGATGATATTCATGAAAGTTGATTTGCCTGATCCGGAAGGCCCCATAATGGCGACGAATTCGCCCTTTTCAATTTTGACAGACACATTCTCCAAGGCGTGAACACCTTCATCTCCGACGTCGTATGTTTTGGAGAGTTTATGTGTTTCTATTAGAGCCATTAGTGCATAAACCTCGGCGGACGTGAACTGCTTGTTTTTTTGTTATTTAAGCTGTCAGTGATTATTTCCTGCCCTGCCTCCAATTGACCGGCAGTGACCTCTGTGTAATTTCCATCGCTCAGTCCGATGGTTACTTGTGCTGGTTTTGGCTTGCCTTTTTCAAGTATCCAGACTTTTGTGCCTTTCATCCTTTGTTTTTCTTCTCTCGCTTCATTTTTTTCCGCTGCCATCGCCGGTTTGAAGCGCAGGGCGGCATTGGGAATCCGCAAAACATTATCTCTGGTTTCTATGGTAATGGAAACATTGGCTGTCATTCCCGGTTTTAATTTCAGTTGCGGATTATCCACCTTGATAATGACATCGTAGGTCACAACATTAGATACCGTGGTCGGAGCATTGCGCACCTCGGAAACTTTTCCGGCAAAGATCGTATCCGGATAGGCATCAACAGTGAAAGAGACTTCCTGTCCGGTATGCACCCTGCCGATGTCCGCCTCATCCACACTGGTGTTTATCTGCATTTTGGTCAGATCCTGAGCGATGCTGAACAGTGTTGGTGTCTGAAAGCTGGCAGCTACGGTTTGGCCGACATCCACGCTGCGGGAGATAACGGTTCCGTTTACCGGAGAAACGATATTTGTATATTGTAGGTTCGTTTCCGCTATTTTAAGAGAGGCTTTGGCCTGTTCGACCTGCGCCTGATTGACTTTCAACTGGGCTTCAGCGGAAAGCAAAGTTGTTTCTGCCGTATCCAGTTCACTTCTGGCGATGAAATTCTGAGCGAATAGTTCTTTGTTGCGTTCGTAAGTTCGTCTGGCATCAACAACACCGACAGCGGCTTTTTCCAGGTTGGCCTTTGCCGATAAAAGGTTGGCCCGTGCCTGATCAACCTGCGCCTGAAAGGTGGCAGGATCGATTTGAGCCAGCAACTGATTCTTCTTGACCGGCGAATTATAATCGACAAAGAGCTTTTTGATTGTGCCGGAAACTTGCGTGCCTACAGAAACGGTTGTAACAGCGTTGACGGTTCCTGTTGCTGTGACAACTGATTTGATTTCGCTGCGGGAAATTTTTTCGGTTTTATAAGCGACATTTTCCCCATTTCCCCTGAAATAAAGAAATAATGCTGCTGCAATTAAAACTATGGCAGTGATCGATAGAATAAATACTTTTTTCTTCATTGTTTCGCTCCTATAGCCTTATCCAGTGCGGCCTGCGCTGTTTTATAATTATACAAAGCAGTATTTAAGCCGGCTCTGGCGTTATTGAGAGTAATAATGGCATCGGCAACTTCGATGGGATTGCCGACGCCTGTCCGGTAACGCCCTGAAGCCAAATCATAATTTTCCTTGGCTTGAAGCGCTGTCATCTCGGCCATAGAAATCTGTTCGGCAGCGTCCTGAACGTTCAAATAGGCCTGCTGCACATCCAGACGAATTTCCTGCCGAATCAAATCTTCACTGGCTTTGATAATTTCCAGATTGGCTTTAGCTTCATCAACTTGGTATTTTGTCGATAGTCCGTTGAAAAGGGGAAAACTAAGCGATGCGCCTGCGTTCCAGCCTTTTTCAATGGGAAAGTCCGTTCCTGAAAAGCCATATCCGGCGCTGCCCGATAAAACGGGATAGTATCCTTTCTTGGCAAGTTCAATGGAACGTTGGGCGGCTTCACGTTTGGCGACGACGGAACGGAGATTAGGGCGATTTGAATATGCCATATTCAGAGCTTCGTTCAATTGCCGGGCGCTTTTCTGAAAAATCAGATTATCCACTATGGCAAAATCGGGACTATCCGGAATTCCCATAACGTCTTTAAGTGTTATCCGGGCAATGCGCAGGGCATTTTCTAACTTCAACACGTTAAGACGGGCATTGCCGCAGTCAACTTCAGCTTTGGTTACATCAAATTTCGGTTTTGTGCCGATACGAAAGAATGCGTTGGCCTGATCCAGATGTTGTTGAAATTGATTCATCGTGTCTATAGCAACATCGCGGTTTCGTTTGATTTGCAGAAGATTATAATATGCGTTTTTCACGTTCAGAACGATTTGAACTATAGTATCGTCATAATCGGCGCGGGAAGCGTTGACGCCTAAATCCTGAATTTCAACCTGGGTGGAGGTTTTGCCGAAATCGAAAAGGGTTATTCCGAGATCGACGCTTGTTGAATACTGGTTATATGTGTCGGCGCTACTGTTGTAAGATGATGCCGGTCCGATTCTCTGGTAACTCGTGGACAGGTTAATCTGAGGATAGTAATTGGCTTTAGCCTGTCCCACTTTACTTTCACTTGCTTTGATGTTACCGGCTGATTCCTTGATGCTGGGATGCTTTTTCAGCGCAATGGCGATACATTGTTCCAGATTATATGCTGTTTTCGTTGACCGGTCGGCAGCTTTTACTGTAGGCGACAGCATAAATAAAATAATTGTAATCAGAATTATCTTTTTTTGCATTTATTTTCCTCTGAATGCTTGTTCTTTCCTTCTGCGATGAGTCCGTGCAAAGAAAAAAAAAGATATATGTTCCGTTGATTCTTTAATATGTTTGAAACCGAAAGATTCGCCTGGGTAGAGTCTGGTAATTACGGGATGTGAATGCCGGAAGTAAAGGCATTGACCGACTATACTCATGGAACAAAGCCGTACAATTCTTTCCTTGGAATTTTTTCCAATAATTTCTGCGACAATTTCGGTAAGAAGTTGAAAAGAAGGACGGATCGTCTCTTCGACCAGAATATCGAAAGCCCATGTGGGTTCAGTAAATTCCCGTGCCAGAAGTCTGCCAAACCAGGCGGGATGAACATCATCCATAATTCGCGTCAGGAAAGACCGGATATATGCCCGCAGTTTTTCTTCAGGTTTTTGAGTTTCTTTTATACCGAGATCAGGTGGGTATGCTCTAAAAGCAATTTCCTGATAATGTTTCAAGACGGCAATGTATAAACTTTTCTTATCTCCGAAATGATAGTTTATTGCGGCAATGTTGGCGCCGGCTTCCCGGCAGATATCCCGTATCGTTGCTTTGGAATAACCAACTTCGGCAAAAACTTTTCCCGCTGCTTCCATTATGGCAGCGCGTGTTTTTGAACTTGATTTTTTGTCTTCCATAAAGATAATTCAAACAATCGTTTGAAACGACTGTATGAATATTTCTTTTTTTCTGTCAAGTATTTTTTGCCCGTGATATTTCCCCATACTGATTCCCGGAATTATTTTGACACAAAAAATCAGTTATTATATATCTTTACGCGCACGATACATTCGTTTTTGTAACGAATTCCGGTCACGGCAAGAAATATACGCTGACATTTTAGTTCGGAGACAGAATAAATGAATCTTAAAAAAGTTCTGCGTTATAGCCTTACTCTGGCAGTAGTAATTATAGCCATATATTTTTTCTATCTGCAATTCAGAAATAACGCGGCTTTGATAGGCGAATACGACTTCAGTATAAAACCTTGTTATATTTTTATATCAATTATTCTTGGAAGTATAGCTTTGCTGTCGGGACCTTTGGTGTGGAGAACTTACGTGAATAATTATCTCCGCGAGAAACTGAATTTATCTGAAAGTTATGCTCTTTACTGCACTTCAACGATGTTTAAATACATCCCCGGAAAATTATGGACTTACGCAGCGCAAATAATGTTAATGTCATCGAAAAAGATTTCCAAACTAACCATCATTTACATCAATATGGTAAGTTTTATTTGTCTGGCGTTCGTATCGGCCATGTTCGCATCTTTTTATTATCTTTTCTATGTACGGATCTCAACGTTGGAAATTTCCATTTTAACATTTGTTTTATTGATTGTTCTGGATTTTGTTTTTATTATCTGTAACGAGTCTATAATAAATATTTTAATAATTCCCATAAATCATTTGTTTAAAGTTAAAATAAAACCACTAAAGACGAAAAAAATGATTTTTGTTTACACTCAAATGTTTTATTTTTTCTCTTATATTCTTTTGGGAGGGGCAATGTATTTTCTAGCCGGGGGACTCAACATAAAAATGCCTTTGAACAGTATGATTGCTATTATGGCAACAATTTCCGTATCGGCGCTTGCCGGTTATATTGCTTTTTTCAGTATGGGCGGACTTGGTGTCCGGGAAGGAGCTATGTTTTTTATGCTGAAACAATTTTCCGGTATTGAAGCCGCATTAATTCTGCCTGTTGTAACACGTTTACTTTTGACTGTTGTTGAACTTTTTATGGTAATTGTTGCGTTAATTATAGGTTTAAGGTACGGATATTATCCCGGACTGGCAGATATCCGGGAGAGTGTTGCTATAGAAAAGACAAAAACTGGTGTAAATTTATAATAAATAAACTGATATAGGATGTCATCATGGGACTGATACAATTATTAATAAAAGATCCGGTGGCTTTTGTAATACTGTCGGCGCTTCTGTTATATTCGGTGATATTTCACGAGTTGGCTCACGGCTGGATTGCTTATAAAATGGGTGATCCCACGGCTAAGGCATTTAGAAAATATAAATTGGACATTCAATGCGACGGCATCGGTCTTATCATGTAGTTCCATTCTCCGTGAAAA
>MAEO01000230.1:2065-2144 GCA_001683985.1 Smithella sp. M82 | reverse complement strand
TGGTTTCTGAGGTCAGTAAGAAGAACAGGATGATTTTAGAGGCACTTGGATTATGCGCCTAAGGATCCGGGAGTTCAGG
>MAEO01000230.1:0-2055 GCA_001683985.1 Smithella sp. M82 | reverse complement strand
ATCCCTTCCCATCTCTCTCCCGGCAAGATAAACACTCACTCTCACCGTCCTGATGACGTCTCCCTCCTTTCAACCCTTCAAAACATCCATGTCGTCAGCTATCCAAGTGTGCCTCACCGGGAGCGATTAGGATGTACTCAGGAAGTAATCAGGATACTCCCTCCTCTGAACCCATGCCGATCAGATAGAGCAGAACCGACAGACGATACCTGTTTTGTTCAGTAACACCGGTGATCTGGCGGTTTTCATCTTCAGTGAGAATATCGAATGAGCCAAGTGACTGTATCAGAAATGCCGCGGTTGGAGATTTCAGGGGTTTATTATCGATGTAGATCCTGGGTGGTTCCGGCAGGTTCCTGATATTCATCCGTGCAATCATCTGCAGAATCCCCATCACAAGATACGAAACATACAGTATCGTCATCATGGCATCGATCCGCTTTGGATTATTCAGATAGATCCGGTCTGCCATAACCGACCATTTCATTGTTCGGAAAATATTCTCGACAATGTGCTGTTGTTTGTAATGCCGGAGCACGGCTCTGTCATCCATATCCGACTCGGCATGGTTTGTCAGGAGAGCGAATGTCTCTTTCTTATCCCTGAACCTTTTCACCCGTTCCTCGTGCACACGGATCTCCTTCACCCGGACATGGTAGACCGACCACTCTTCAAGAGGTTTCGTCTCCTCTCCCCTCCGCCCCCGTGGCCATCGTTGTTTTAGTTCGGATTCAATCTCGATCACCGGTTGGACAAGCAGTTTCCGGGACTGTTCGTTCAGTTCTTCAATTGCCCTCAGTGCATCAGGTTCACAGGCAAATGGTTTTTTGAATTTCTTATCCTTGATCAGTGTCTCCAAATCAGTTGTATCCGTCTTGATCTGGCTCTTCACCCGCTCATCTGCTGCCGATGTTTCATAGACGACAAGTGTATAGGGCAATCCATAGATATCAACCTCAAATCGCTGTGAACGGTAGATTGCCCGTTTGTCGGGCGTCTCTTCCTCGGTGCAACATTGACCAAGGTCAACCCATTGATTCCGCTCACGAGCGATCGATCTGTATTTATCGGCAATTTTTCCGGCGAAATTCGCTGGAATATGCGATATAAATCGCACTTCTGAACCCTGCCGATTTAAAACCTCCAGGTTAGGGCGATTAAGAAGTTTGGAGTCAGCAATATAGGTATGGTTTCTGAACTCTTCCCCGAAGATCTCCTGAAGAACGGTGAGCGCTTCCATATTCCAGACGGAATCTGCATGATTCCCATCCATGGTTCTGCAATACCGGATCAGTCCATTGCCATCTGAGACAACCCCTGTCTGAAAGATCCTGCGATCTCTTCGACCGGTTTTGTTGAGACCAAAACAGACAGTTGGACCATGAGCATCTGGTGTGTCATCGAGCTCATACTCGCCACAGACCTCATGTGAGGTTACGTCACTATGGAGTATGAGTGATTGTGGGATGTCGTAGGTGGCATAGGCCCGGAGAGAGAGCTGTTGAAAGAAGTTGGCGGGACAGGCATCTGCGAACTTGTCAAGGAACCTTCCGAGACAATCGTCAGTGAACGATGTGGCAGGTATGGCTGAACCAAAGATCAGTTCTGTATCGATATTTTCGAGTTGCTGGCTCACATGAACCAGTGCAACCCGCTGCTTTGTGGAGAGAAAAGGCAGCAGAACAAGGGCGAGTGCTCTGTTTCCCGGGCTGATCGAACACTGATTTGGATCCCAGGATACCGTTTCGTTTACCAGTTCAACAAACCCGATTTTGTCGAGTATTGACCGAACAATCAATGCAATGAGAGGTGTTATCTGTGTTTGAGAGGGTGATTCCGGTATACAATCTATTAGATTTCTGATCTCCTTGATCGGATCGGTGACACTCATTTTGGTTTTCGGATAGAGGTGATCCATTTTTGTCTGGCCATTCTTCCTCTGTTTCGGCATGAAGGATATAGAATGAATATATATTTATAATTAATCTTTAAATTGAATAATAGTTGTACTAGTTGGTACATTGTTAAATGAAAATATAATTAAATGTGAATTGG
>MAEO01000229.1:36796-111138 GCA_001683985.1 Smithella sp. M82 | reverse complement strand
GATGAGACGCTGAGAAGCGCTCAGAGAGAGCCGGAGAAATATCAGGAAGTTATTGTTCGTGTAGCCGGATACAGCGCGCACTTTGTGGATATCAGCCGCAAGACGCAGGACAACATCATCCAGCGCACCGTTCAGGGAATTGGTTAGAACTTTAAAGAAGCGGGGGGATGTCCTTGGGGACATTCCCCCGCTTGTAATTAAAGTAATAATAACAGAAAGGAGGGAATGTGATAAGAATTCCTCAACCCTCAAATAGAAAGGAGAAACACAACATGAAATGCGTAGAGTGTAATAAAGGAGATCAAATTAGATGAGTAAGAGAGTAGGTATCGTCGGGGCGGCGGTTACTCCATTTAAGGGGCGATGGGTTGAAAAGACGTATTATGACCTTGCCCAGTGGGCAACTCGGGAAGCGGTAAAGGATGCCCAAATTCACATCAATGATGTAGAGGCAGCCTTCTATGGAATTTATAACGACATTTTTGAAAGGACGGCCAAGGATGATTTAAAGGCGCTAGCTTGGTATGCAAATAACATAGCCAAAAGGGTAACGCTGCAGTTGGCTATGCCGGGGGAGATTACGGATATGCAGGATGCCATTGCTAATGAACTGGCCAAACAGAAGGCGCGATACAACATGGAACATAAAGAAAGATGGTTTTAAATCAATATTAAAATCGGTTTACTTTTTAACAAACAAGGTTCTGTCAAATATTAATATTTGACAGAGAGGTACGTTTTGTAAGAAAATAATGTATTAAAAAGGGAGCTCTTCAATCTTGAAGAACTCCCTTTTAATTGATAAATCTTGCTGTGAATTATTATTTCACTCGGCTTAACATGGTGGCGCCGCCATTGCCGAAAGCGCCGCAAAGTGCAGCTACGCCATATTTGGCATCTTTACGATCGGTCTTCATAATGTTATGCAAGGTAACCAATATTCTGGCTCCGCTTTCTCCCAAGGGATGGCCAAGCGCTAAAGCGCCGCCCCAAATGTTCACGTTGTCGAAAGGAGCGTTCTGAGCAATGCCCAATTCTCTCAGACAGGCCAGGGACTGGCTGGCGAAAGCTTCATTGAGTTCCCACACACCGATATCGCTGATTTTCTTGCCTGTACGTGCCAGAAGTCTCTTCACAGCGGGGACGGGGGCCATGCCCATAATTGTTGGGTCGCAACCGCCCAAGGCGCCGGCTTCGTATTTGATACTGTAAGAAAGTCCCAATTTGTCGGCTTTGGAGCGTTCCATTAAAAGGAGAGCGCACGCACCAATCGTCAGTGGAGAAGATGTTGCTGCTGTTACAACTCCATCAGGTTTGAAAGCGGGTTTCATGGTTGCCATTTTCTCCATCGAAACATCGCTGCGAACCCACTGATCGGTATCTACCATAAAAGGTGTACCGTCTTCTTTCAGACCTTCCATCGGGATTATTTCATCTTTGAATTTTCCGGCTTTGGTTGCCTCATCGGCTTTTTTATTGCTCCAGTAAGCCATGTTTTCCTGATCTGCACGGCTGATTTTATAAACTTCAGCAACTTTTTCAGCCGTATTGCCCATGGGAATGTCTGCGATATTGTATCTCTCCAGCAAACGGGGTGGGAAATCCATATGCATACCCATGAAAACCTTCTGCATATCTTCAATGCCTGCGGCAATGTATATATCACCTTCACCGCACATAATAGCACGAGCGGCGTGCTGAGTGGCTGCCATACCGGAAGGACACTGCATAGTCAGGGTATTGGTAGGAACCGATTCCGGAAAACCGCCGGCCAGCCAGGCAAGACGGCCGATGTCGTTCTGCATGCCGGTAATGTTGGCACAACCTACAAATACTGATTCGATATCTTCGGGTTTTACTTTGGGATTACGGGCAAACAAACCATCATAAACCTTTGTCAACACTTCATCCGGTCTTACCAGACGAAACCATCCCTTTTCGTTGTGCGCCCGGGAATTGGGGGATCTTACACCATCGATAATTACACACTCACGCATTGTATAGCCTCCTATAATTTAATGTTTTAAATTTTATCAATTGCTACAATGATAAAGCATTAATTTAGCCTGCTCAATTTAATAAATCAAATATTTGCATTAAAAATATTGATATTAAATGAATACAGGTCATTACATGACCGAAGGTCAAATGTTTAGAAAATTACTACATTCATATAACTTTGATGTCAAGAAATATTTATAATCAGATTATTTCCAAAACATAAAATTAACGATGTGAAAGTGATCAATATAGAAGAACAATGTGTTCATGTTGATCATTATTTTATAATTGTTTGCACGTAATTATCTAATATTTTAATATTTTTAAACTACGCATGCATTTCTTTATCCTTCGGACAAATACGGGAAGTTGATGTTGCTGTTAATTATTTTTATGGCGGTGCTGTAAAATAAATTAGGGCAGGAAGGATAAAGGATTATGCGCTTTGCCCTTATAACGTATTTCAAAATTGATATATGCTTCACCGGCATCGTCTTTTTCTGCCATCAGAGCTATTGCTTCGCCTTTTCGGACATTTTGATCTATCTGGACATATCTTTTTTTTAGATGCGTATACACTGTGGCAAAATTGTCTTTATGTCGGATAATTATTGTTTCTCCGTAATTTTTCAATTCGGAGGAGAAAATAACGGTGCCTGATGCCGCCGCTTTTACTTTTGTTCCGGTGACGGAAACAATTTTAATCCAGTTATTGTAAGTTTTATTGGGTTGAATACCGAAACGGGTTTTTACGGTGCCCCGTACCGGCCAAATAAATTTAACTTTCTTTGTTGTTATTTTTTCTTCAGGTGGTGTCGTTGTGCATGTGACCCCATTTCTTTTATCAGAGTTTTTTTTCTTAACAGATTTTTTTGATCTGTTATCTTCACTTTTGATACTGTCATCATAATCTTTTATTTCTGCGTTTGCAGCAGTATTTTCTATTACCCGGCTTGCAGACGGGATGAATAATACAGAGTCCACCTTTAATGAGTTTATGTCTTCTATTTTATTGATTTTTAGCAAATCCGGAATAGACACTCCATACGCGTGAGCAATGCCCCAGACAGTTTCATTCTTTTTTACTATGTGATAGACACCAGCGGCTTGAACTTCATGTATATGAGCTGTAAAACAAGAGAGAATTAAAAAAGACACAACAAGAAAAAAAAATATCAAAGCTGTTTGGGAATTTATTTTTTCCATCCGCTTTCTCCAATCAGGCTGACAAAGCGGCATCCGCCCAAATCTTCTTTGATGATTTCCTGAGGATTTTCTAAAGAACGGGTAAGTTTGTATAAAGTTTGCACATCACGACCACCGATGGGAAAAATCATTCTTCCGCCTGCGGCGAGCTGCTCGACAAGATACTGGGGAATTTCCGGTATCGCAGCTGTGATGATGATCGCATCGAAAGGAGCTTCGTCTTTCCAGCCGTAAGATCCGTCGCCGATCCTTATGGCGACATTATAAAAATTCAGTTTATCAAGAATCCTCCGTGCATTTGTTGCCAGAGATGCAATTCGTTCAATGGAAAAAACGCGATCGGCCAGAGAAGCCAAAACAGCCGTTTGATAACCTGATCCTGTACCTATTTCCAGAACCCTTTCTTTTCCTTTTAACTCCAATGCCTGTGTCATCAGTGCCACTATGTATGGCTGAGAGATGGTCTGGTGTTCATCAATCGGAAGCGGATTATCGTTATAAGCCTGGTTAATCAAGCCTTCATCAATAAAAAGATGACGCGGAATAATACCCATGGCTTTTAATACCCGCACGTCGGTTATATCACGCGCTTTTAATTGCGTTTCGACCATCCGCATTCGTTGCTTCTTGTATCTGTCCATCAGATTGCCTTTATCCGGTCTTTTTTCCCGGGAATCCGATAAATTTCCTGAATCATTTCGTGTCGCCGCAAACCCAGGGCTTCGCGTGTGACAATGAGATAATAATATTGCAGTTGAGCTTTTTGGCGAAGAGCATTGAAGCGCTCGATGCTCAGATTAATTTCTTCGTGAATTGATCGCTTTTTCTTTAATGTTTCCGGAGAGTGACAATTTTCGCTAAAATTTTTTAGAAAAGATATCTTTGCTTCAATTTCCCGATCCACCCGACTCAATTGCCTGATAACATCATCCACAGCCATGCCGGCGCGACTTAATACTGCCGCTTTCTCCCGCAGCAATTCTTCAAGTAAATTATCTTGTTGATCATTTTTTCTTTTCTGCGATATTTGCATGATATTTTTTGCTCTGGTTGGATGAGCATGTATCATTTAAGAACTTAATTTTCAACCCCCATAGTTATTTATTGCTTTACGAAAAGGTCTGGTAAAAAGATGATTTGGTTATTTCTTCATGACGGCAATATGATTTTACTTATTATTTAAATAGTTTTTTGTTTGATGGAAAACTTCGCCATCAGATAAAATTTGCCGATCCGCAAGCTATTCTTTTACAGGTATGTTAATAATGATTGAAATGTACATTATAAAGCCAGTTGACGGATTGCAATTGTCCGGTGAAGTGTCTAAATAATTTCATTTTCCCTGTTAATTAAATATTTGGCAAGTACAGCGTTGACCGAATAATCCAGCTTTTTACCTTCTTTAAATTGTTTTAGAACTCTTAAATCGGATTTCCAGACTATATCTCCGGGCGAAATAAAGCAGAAACTATCCCGTTTTGGAATTGTAGTTATCACGGAGTCTTTGTAATAGTAATAGTCTTCGCTTATTCCTGTGGGAAAACTGCGTATAATCGGCGGAATATCTGTGGGGATAAACCAGAGTTTGATTTCCCGCTCCGCATCTTCCGGATTTGCCGAGGCATGTACAAGATTATCCGTTCTGTTTCCGATGAATTTACCATTATCATCGTGTAAAGGAACAACAGTTCCCAGCGCTCGAATACAGCCGGGATTTTTCTGCCTTGCTTCATGCGGATTTGTTGGCCCGCAAATCGTTCTTATGGTTCTGATAGCATTAGGTCCCTGATAGATAATAGCAATAACCCGACGTTTTCCCGGATCATCGGGAAAATGGAGGAAGCCCCGGATATATTGCAAAAGTGATGGATAGAAAAATTTGCCTTTATGTTCCGCGTAGTGTTCTTCGGCCAAAGTCTGGTTTACGCTGACAACCTTTAGCGCTGCAAAACGAAGTCCCGCGTGAAAATGAGAAAATTGTGAAAGTATATATCCGGTCAGGGAATTTTTGAGAGCGTCCGGCTTGATCAGCACAAGCGAACTCCCATAGATTTGCGTTGTCATTTAAATTCTCCTTGCCATTTGAATATATGGTTGCTTAACAAGTTGTTAATTGATGAAAAATCATGATTAGCAGGGAATGTCTATAATAAATTATTTTAAGTGTCAATAAAATATATTAATCCCAATATTGATTTTTAATCCAATAATTTAAAAATTGAAGCGCCCGGTTTGCATAAAGAATATTTTTGTCTCTTTTTTTTAATTTTTTCACCATTAGTGTATCTAATAACCCCCAATTAATATTCATGGGCTGAAATCCGTGCGCGGATTCAGGAGAAGTAATATAGTGAAGCAGCGCTCCAATAGCTGTTTGAGTTGGCGGTAAATTAAGTTTTTTGCCCTCGATAATATAGGCGGCATTAAGTCCGGCCAAAAGACCTATAGCCGCTGATTCTGTATATCCTTCCACGCCGGTGATCTGGCCCGCAAAAAAAATGTTTTCATTGTTCTTTAGTTGAAGTGAAGAAGTAAGCAGGGAAGGCGAGTGAATGAAAGTGTTGCGATGTATGCTGCCGTAGCGCGCAAACCTGGCGTTTTCCAGTCCCGGTATAAGACGGAAAATGCGCCGCTGTTCCGGCCAGGTCAGTTTCGTCTGGAATCCGACCAGATTAAGAAGAGTTCCCGCGGAATTTTCCCTGCGCAGTTGAACAACGGCATAAGGAATGGCGCCGGTGCGCGGATTAATCAGTCCTACCGGTTTCATCGGACCGAAGGCCAGTGTGTTCTCACCGCGTGCGGCCAGCACTTCCACAGGAAGACATCCCTCAAAATATTTGGCATCTTCAAATGATTTGGCGGCAACTTTTCTCCCGCCGAGCAATTCCTTGCGAAAGTATTTGTATTCTTCTTCGGATAAAGGGCAGTTTAAATAATCCGGAGCGCCCTTACCATAGCGCGAAGCCCGGTAGACTTTGTTCATATTAATCGAATCGGCCTCAACTATCGGAGAAATTGCGTCATAAAAATACAAATAAGAACTGTCCAGCAGAGTGGTGATTTCCCGCGCCATAGCATCGGAAGTAAGTGGTCCTGTCGCGATTATCGTTGGTGAGTTTTGGGGAATTGTTTTAACTTCCGCACGTTCAAGAAAAAAATTTTTATAGGATTTCAATTTTTCTTCAATTTCCCGGGCGAACAAAGCACGGTCAACAGCAAGAGCGGAACCGGCGGGCACCGCAGTTTTATCCGCCGAGTTTATAATTAATGAATGGAGACGGCGCATTTCTTCCTTGAGAAGACCGTGGGCATTATCCGGAGAGTTTGACTTGAGTGAATTGCTGCAAACCAGTTCCGCCAGATTTGCCG
Organism: Smithella sp. M82; assembly: GCA_001683985.1. GTDB lineage: Bacteria > Desulfobacterota > Syntrophia > Syntrophales > Smithellaceae > Smithella. The sequence goes on along the minus strand of MAEO01000229.1, from coordinate 104,562 downwards.
TCTTGTGCGCAGGAGAAAAATTTTGCGGCCTCATTTCGTACATCCGAACTGCATGACCGCGTCTTAAGAGCTGCCATGCCGCTTCACAACCGGCCAACCCACCACCAATGATTATGACTTCTGCGGGATTCATCCATCTGACTTGTTTTTCGGCATCTTTTTGATATTTTTGCATTCGGGGTAACCGGTGCAGCCGAGAAACTGACCGTAGCGCCCCCGCTTGATCGCCATGGGTTTGCCGCACAACTCGCAGACTTTATCCGACAGTAGCGGTTCCTGCTTTGTTGCCTTGCCGTCCTTCCCCATTTTTTTGATGTTTTTGCATTCGGGGTAACCGGTGCAGCCGAGAAACTGACCGTAGCGCCCCCGCTTGATCGCCATGGGTTTGCCGCACAATTCACAAACTTCGTCCGTTGTCGGTGATTCCTGTGCGACGATTTCGCCGTTTTCATCTTTGGTTACGTTCATCGTATTTTTACATTCGGGGTAACCGGTGCAACTGAGGAACTGTCCGAACCGTCCCTCTTTGACAATCATATTTTTACCGCATTTGTTGCACTTGATTTCAGTTGTTTTCGTTTCCACGTGTTGAATCCTGCCGTTTTCGTCATGGGTGAAATTCATGGTATTCTTGCATTTGGGATAATTGGAACAGCAGAGAAATCTTCCGTTCTTTCCCCATTTGATAACCATCGTAGAGTTGCATTTTTCACAAACCAGATCGGTGGGAATCTCCTCTTTTTTAAGGTTTTTCATTTCCGTCTTTGCTTTTTGCAGTTCGTCGGCGAAAAGTGCGTAGAAATCTTTGAGGGTTTCCACACGTTTCCGTTCGCCGTTTTCAATGGCGTCGAGTTTGTTTTCCATATCTGCCGTGAAAGCCAGGTCCAGAACCGTCGGAAAGCTTTTTATCAGAAGATGAGTCACCGTTATACCCAGTTCGGAAGGATGAAATTTACCTTTTTCCAGACGAACGTAATCGCGATCCTGAATGGTGGAAAGAATCGTGGCGTATGTGCTGGGACGTCCGATGCCTTTTTCTTCCAATTCACGCACCAGCGATGCTTCCGAAAAACGCGGCGGCGGTTGGGTAAATTTTTGTTCCGTATTCAAATTGAGGAGTTTGAGTTTTTCCTTTTCGCTGATTTCCGGCAGCGGTTTGTCATTGCCGTTGCCATTATCGGTTTCATTTTTATCGTCCTTGCCTTCCGTGTAAACGATGGTGAACCCGGGGAATTTCATGACCTGTCCCTGGGCGCGGAACAGACAATTGGCGCCCGCAATATCAATAGTGGTTTGATTAAGAATTGCGGGATTCATCTGGCTGGCCACAAACCGGTTCCAGATCAGCTGATAAAGTTTAAATTCATCCGCCGACAGGTAGTTTTTTATATCTTTCGGCTTATAGATCATTTTGGAAGGACGAATCGCCTCATGAGCGTCCTGCGCTTTTTGCGGGTTTTTGTAAATATGCGGTTTGTGCGGCAGATAATCGGAAGAATAATTTTCTTTGATATAATCCCGGACTTCTTTGAGGGCTTCTTCGGCAATCCGGTAGGAGTCGGTTCTCATGTACGTGATCAGACCGACGGAACCTTCCTTGCCCAGTTCGATTCCCTCATAGAGTTTTTGAGCCACCATCATGGTTTTTTTCGCGGAAAAACGCAGCCAGCGGGATGCTTCCTGCTGGAGTTTGCTTGTTGTGAAAGGCGGGGGAACCGAACGTTTAACTTCTTTTTTCTCCAGTTTATCGACGCTGAATTGCGCTTCTTTGAGTATCGCGGCCAGTTTCGCTGCCTGCTCACCGGTGGTCACCCTGGCTTTTTTGCCGTCGACTTTAATCAACTTCGATTCAAAAGGAGGCGGATGATGACCTTCGAATTGCGCTGTCAGATTCCAGTATTCCTCAGGCACGAACCTGTTTATTTCTTCTTCACGGTCGCAAATCATGCGCACAGCGACTGACTGCACACGTCCCGCGCTCAGGCCCCTTTTAACCTTATCCCACAGAACCGGACTTATTTGATAACCTACAAGACGATCAAGAATGCGTCTTGTCTGTTGTGCTTCGTATTTATTGAAATCCAGTTGCAGGGGGCGCTTGATAGCTTCCGTTACGGTGTTTTGAGTTAAGTCGTTAAACAGAACGCGATAAATATTTTTATTTTTGGCGTTGATGATTTCCGCGATGTGCCAGGCGATGGCTTCGCCTTCACGGTCAGGGTCGGGTGCCAGATAAATATTTTCAGCATTTTTCGATGCCTTTTTCAAGGCATCTATGGTTTTCTTTTTCGTTTCGATTACCTTATAAGTTGGTTCGAAATCTTTTTCCAGATCGATGCCGAGAGAACTTTTCGGCAGGTCTTTTATATGTCCCATGGAAGCCACGGCATTAAAATCGGCTCCGAGAAATTTTTTTATGGTTTTAACTTTAGTGGGTGATTCCACTATTACCAAAGAATTTGCCATAAACACCCTTTCAATTTATAAATAAATGCCCCTATAAATGGAAGAAAATATTTTGTAAAGATAAATTTTTTTCAATGACAACACGAATAATTATTTCTTAAGAGAGAAAAACTTTCCCGGATGCTGCTCAATAATTCCCCGTAATTCCATATTTGTCAATGCGCTCAAGATACCGGCGGATGGGAAGCCGGTATTGGAAATAATATCGTCAATATGAATGCGACCTTTGGATATAGATTCAAATATTTTCTGATCAAATTGAGTCAATGTTTCATGACTCTCCTTGTTGATTTTTTCAGAACCTGCAGGATGAGTCGAATTCAACGATTTTTTTATTTCAATTTGCGGAATGATTTCTTCGAGAATATCATCCGCGTTTTCAATTAATATCGCGCCTTGTTTTATCAATTTGTTTGTTCCGCGCGAACTTGCGGAATCGATACTTCCGGGCACCGCAAAAACTTCACGTCCCTGTTCCAGCGCCAGTCTTGCAGTGATAAGAGATCCGCTTTTTTCTCCGGCCTCCACAATTACAACGCCGTAGGACATGCCGCTTATTATGCGATTGCGTGTCGGAAAATTGGCTGGAAGTGGCGGTGTTCCTAACGGAAATTCAGAAATAACCGCTCCGTTTTGGATTATATCATCAAATAATTTTTTGTTTTCCGGAGGGTAGATAATATCCAGGCCGCTTCCCAAAACGGCTATAGTTCTGCCATGTGCGGTTATAGCTCCGCGATGTGCTGTGGAATCGATACCACGGGCCATACCGCTGACGACGGTTAATCCTTTAAGGGCGAGTTCCCGACTTATTCTTTCTGTTGTGTATTTGCCGTACGTGCTGGCCATTCTGGAGCCGACTACGGCAATATTTATATCTTCGGTACTTAAATTTCCCCGAACATATATTAAAGGGGGACGATCATAAATATTTAAAAGTTTTGCCGGATAAAGGTCGTCATGACAAGTAATTATATGAATTTTGTTTTTATCAAGAAGTTCAAGTTCTTCTTCAACTTTACTCCAGTTTTTGAAACCGGTAATTGCGGCGGCAATGTTTTTGGAAATTCCCGGTATTTCAACCAGCTTTGATATAGATGCTGAAAAAATAGCCGGCAAGGAACCAAACTTATCTATTAATGCCAGAAAAGTAATATTACCAATGCCTGTGACAGATTTCAGTGCAATCCAGTATTTTAAAATACTGTAATTCATAATTACCTGAGCTGTAAAATCAGAAAGTTTTGCGGATTTTGTTTCTGCCTCGTTTGAGAGAAATTACATATCTTGCTTAAGTATACGAAAACCGGGTGAAAGCTATAATCTTGTTTGCCACAGATGTCAAGTATTTTAAAAAATAATCAGCTTTCCTCACAGAAAGAGAAATTGTAAAATATATTATCTTAAAGTCTAAACTTGGTGATTTTTTTAAAAAAGATTTTAAAATATTTGATAAATTCAAAACATTGAGTTAGTAACATGATGATGTTTATCAGGAGTGTTTATGTTGAACGTAAGGAATTATTTTGTCTTTATAGTTATAGCCCTGATTTTTTATCCATTAGCAGCAGTTGCTCAGGACAATTTAAGCCGGAAAAAGAATCGGCCTGTTGCAAAGCAAGAGATTCAGAAAACATTGGATAAAGATGAAAAGCAAACCAAACAACAGATATTTACAATAATCCCGCAGGAAATTAATTTGGGAACGATTACAGCGGATGAATCAAGCAAAGGAATATTTACTCTCAAGAATATTAGTTCCGATGTTGTTGACTGGTCAACAGACGGTCCCAGCGGTTGGAAAAGATTAGAAAATCGTAAATTATCCGGTACGTTAAGAAATGATTTTAGTTTCATACAAGTGGGAGTTCGGTTATTGCCAAGAGAAACGGAGGACAAACAAAAAAGCGCATCCACTTATGTAGAAATGAAAATTGAATCCGAAAGTGAGAAGCTGATCTGTCGTAAAGAGTTTCAGGTTGGAACGCATAAAGCAACGATGGAGATCAATTCTTCCGACGGGCAGAGAACAATTATTGTTACGTTTACAATAAGATATATTCAGGAAAATCCTTTGATTAATTTGAATCCTTTACGATTGGATATGGGAAATGTCCTACAGGGAAAAACCGTTTCCAAGAAAATAATATTAAGCAATAGCGGCAATAAGATGTTGACATGGTCGGTGGCGATAAGGAAACATGCAAAAGAAGATTTTCCTGATGATTTCCGTCAGGGCAAATATATATCATTTGTCAATGAAGAGGTGCGGGGAAGCGGTGTCTATAACGTTCCCGCGAATTTAAAAGAAAAAATTAAATTAATGGGACAATGGAAGGAAAGCAACGGCTATCCGACCGGTGCGGAGGGTGAGAACTTTATCAAGGTTAATTTCAGCGGAACAGGGATAATTTTATATCTGGCAACTTATCAGGAAGATGAAGTTAATATGGCCATGTCTATTGATAAAAGTCCGCTTGATAATGTTAATTTGCTTGAAGACCTGGAAAAAAGCAAAGGGGAATTGCTGATTGCTGAGGATCTTGCCGATGGCCCGCATGTTTTTACTATAGTCAGTAAAAATAGCTGTCTTGTATTTGAAGGCGTGAAAATACTGGGAGGAAACACTGCTTATTTCCCCGAAGGCAGTATTAGAATTGTGCCTAATTCCGGCGCTACAACCAGACAAACCAACTATATCACCGTTTCTTTCAATGCGGGACAAACGGCTCCGGGATATTACGTTGATGATATTGTATTTCATACAAATAGTGGAGAAGCGCTGGTTGAAGTATTTGCGGAAGTGCTTCCGCAAACTGTATCAAAAGTTGTTGATATTTACAGGTATTTCAATGGAACCGATTATATGTTTACGGCTGATCCTCAAATGGAAATAAAAAAATTAGTACAAAATAAATATGTAAAAGAAGGAATAGCATTCCGCCTGTTTAAACCGGACACACCCGGAACGATTTCTTTCCATCGTTGGTATAATCCGCGCACAAAAGGTCATTTCTATCATTATGATTCTGACGGGGGAGGAAAAGATCTGCGGGGATATCTATATGAAGGTACAATAGGCAATATAGCCACATCAAAGCTGACCAATACCAGAGAACTTTATCGCTGGTATAATTCGAAAACCGGCCATTATTTTTATTCCACCGACCTTCAGGGAGGGAAAATTAATAAAAAAATATATAAGTTTGACGGTATAGCCGGTTACGTCAAATAGCAAATGATTTTCCGCCGGACATTTTTATATAGCGTCCGGTAAATAAAAACTTAAGTATTAAGTCTTGACAAAAAAAGGCAGAGACGATAAGACGCTAAATCTTTTTGGCACATGGCTAAAAAATGCGCCTGTAGCTCAGTTGGATAGAGCAACGGACTTCTAATCCGTGGGCCGAGAGTTCGAATCCCTCCAGGCGCACCAAGGCGTAAGTGGTGGGTGTAGCTCAATTGGTCAGAGTGCCGGGTTGTGGCCCCGGAGGCTGAGGGTTCAAGTCCCTTCACTCACCCCATTAATAGAATGATTGATAACAAGCGCCCGTAGCTCAGCTGGATAGAGTCGCAGACTTCGAATCTGTTGGTCGTAGGTTCGAATCCTACCGGGCGTGCCAGAATAAGAAACAAATGTTCTTTTACAACATGGCTGTTCAAAAGCTTGTCCCGTACTTGATACGGGACGACCAGAGGCAAGGCGTTCAAGACATGAGAATGAGGCGTACTTGCTTTGTGTTGTATGCCCTGCGCGGGCAAAGGCAGGGGAATGGCAACAACAATGCAGCATGTGGATTTTTTCAACAGATATGAAGGGCCCTTAGCTCAACTGGCAGAGCAAATGACTCTTAATCATTAGGTTGTCGGTTCGATTCCGACAGGGCTCACCAATTATAAAGGCATTTCGCTTAGTTAGCGGGATGCCTTTATAATTGACTACTACTGACGGACTCGTAAAAACTCAAAAAACACAAAAATTGAACTTATAACTATTTGAAATCATTGAGGCCAATTTTTGAGAAATGGCAATTGGGGACTTTTTACGAGATCATCAATATTAGCTCCGGAAAGGGGAGGAGCTTTGTTATCCTTTGTCAACTTTGAACGTAATAACCGGTTATTGCGCTTGACTCTTGTATTGTCAGCGCTAGAATCAATTAAATTTGTTGCTTTTGTTTGTTTAAGATAATTAACATTGCGTATTTTTCAATTCAACAATCTTAAATAAAAAGGCGCGATTTTATTCTTAAGAAGCAATTTAATCTTTTTCTGAAGAAGGTTCTTTCACTTGGCTATTAAAAAAAGAACTGTTGTAACAGTAACTATTTTATCAGTGATTACGCTTACTGCGTTTTTAGCATCCGCCTGGTTTTATGCTTCATACAAGCTAACCAGACTCGATTATTACAAAGAATTCATTACAAAAACCGTTGAGGAAAAATATAATCGCAAGATTACCTATGAAACCGGAAAAGCTTTTTTATCATTAATAGAGGGGCTTTCTCTGCAATTTACTAATCTGGCGGTTACGGAAAAGGATGGTTCGTCGGATTTCTTAAATGTTAAAAATGCTTCTTTGCGTGTGCAAGTTTTCCCTCTGCTGATAAATCACCTCGTCTTTAGAGAGGTAATCTTAAACGAGCCCCGAGTATCGTTAATAAGGGACAAAGCAGGTGTGCTTAACATAACCGACCTTTTAGTGAAAAAAGAAGATAAAACCTCTCCCCAATTTCGAAAAATCGTCATTGAAAAAGGAAGTGTGAGTTTCTTAGATGAAGCAGCAAACGAGCAAGGTCTTTTAACTTCTCTGAAAAATTTTCACTGTCGGATTGACAGGCCTTTTTGGACAAAGTGGTCGCGTTTTAATATTAAGACCTCGGTAATTGAAGATAAAAATAAAGCGGACTTGATGTTAGATGGTTTCTACCGTCCCGCTCCTTCAGACAAACAGTTTTACGAAAGTAAAGTAAGAGCTGCCGTTCATTTGAAAGGAGCGAATATAAAACATTATCTTCTGTATTTGAAAAAATATACGCCGTTCGAAAAAATGGCAGGATTGGTAAATGCGGATATTAAATTTTCCGGAAAATTTTCCGATTTCAAATCAAAAGGAACAATTCAGGTAAAAAACGCTCTGGTTGATTATCCCGGCGTTTTTAGGGATGTTCTTCAGCCGAGAATGATTCAACTGAATTACGTGTTGAAGCGCAACACGGATAGTCTGTATCTGGATGTATCACGTGCAGCGATTGATAAATTTGACGCTCAAGGTAATCTGGAAATCGACGATCTGGATACGAAAGATCCGTTTCTAAAAGCAAAAGCTGAAACATCTGTTTTTGCGCTGAGAGAAGTAAGGTCTTACATCCCGTGGGGAATCATTCACAAAGGTGTGGGGAATTTTATTGACGAGCACATCAAGGACGGCAATTTTCGACTCACGGAAGGAAATCTTCACGGAAGGTTGAGTCAAATAGCGCATATGGGTAAAAAGGAAAGTATTGATGTGCTTTCCATCAAAGCGGAAGTTAATAAAGGTATTTTCGAAGCAGCAAAAACGGCGCCTGTTTTTCATGATATCAGCGGTATATTGGAATTAAAAAGAAGGGAATTTTCGCTAAAGAATATGCAAGGGCGTTTTGGTCTTTCGCCTATGACAATGGAGGGGAAAATTTCCGATTTCGCTTTACCTTATCCAACCATTTATACGGCAGAAATGAAAGTTCAGCCTGCCCGCGATGAAGTCTTGTGGCTTTTGGGAAAAGAAAAGTTTCAAACCTTGAGTTTCCAAGGACCTTCAACGCTTGTTCTTTTGGGAAAAGGAACTGATGAGGATTATCATATCAACGCTCAATGGGATTTGACCGATGCCTCGTATGCCTATCCGGATGTAATGGAAAAACCGAAGGCAAAAAAAAATCAATTTACGGCTGAAATTATTCTGAATGAAGATGCTGTCAATTTTTCTTCTTTCAATTACGATTTGCCTCCGGTAAGCATAACAGGGTCGATGATGTTTCGCTTTGCCGGCGGAATACCTTCATCTTTCAATATTAAGTCCAAAACGTTTGATGTTCGCGAAGCTGCAGTGGTTCTTCCGTTTATCCGTAAATATAATCCGACAGGAAATTGTTTGCTGGCAGTCGCCGGACGGGGAGATTTAGATGATCTGGGTTCTATTCAATGGAAAGGTAACGCTTCCCTGACCAATGTTTCACTCAAACCTTTCGCAGATATAAAAGCTCTGCGGGGCTTGACTGGCAATATCTTCTTTAATGAAAACACAATGGAAACATCTCTGCTTAAGGCAAAGATGGGAGAAAGCGATCTTCAGGGGCAATTCAGAATAGATGATTTTCATAATCCCCAGGTAATATGTAATTTTTATACACGCTTGCTTAAAACAAAGGATCTGGGATTGCAAGCCAGTGAAGGAGATGTAAATCTCCGTGACGTGAAAGGACAAATTTTCGTTGCTGACGACTTGATTCATGCGGATAATTTATCGTTTAAGCTGGGTCAATCCGGATTCAACTTATCCGGTGATATAACGGATTTTACTTTGCCTAAGATTTCGCTGGTGTTGAATTCCCCGTATGTAAGTTCTGCTGATTTTTCGCGCCTCATTTCTCTTTCTTATCCCAAGAAAGAAGGTGAGGCTTCATCTGCTATGGAATTAAGCGCTGCATTAAAGATAGATAACGGAAAATTCATCGACATAGATTTTAGGAAACTCAACGCCGGCTTGAAAGTTAAACAGGGAATCATAAATATTGAAACACTGGATGCAGTTGTTTTTGACGGGAGATTCAAAGCCAAAGGAAAGGTTGCTATATCCGATGGCGGCAAGAATCATTATGAAGCAAATATTTCCCTCGGCCGCATGTCTCTGGAAAAGATTCAAAACTATCTGGAAATCGGCAACCGCACAATTACGGGCAGATTGTCGCTTACAGGCAATGTATCGGCTAGCGGTCATAACACTGACGAACTCAAAAAAACAGCGGCGGGTAATTTTCAGGTAAAAGCAGAAAAAGGTATTCTGAGAAAGTTTTCCGGCCTTTCCAAGACATTCTCTCTGCTTAATGTTCTGCAGCTCGCGAAGTTAAGACTTCCGGATATGACAACAAAAGGGATGGCTTATAATACGATAACTTCCACTGCGCTGCTTAAAGACGGTGTTGTGTCTTCCGAAGATTTCTTTATTGATAGTGATTCCATTCAAATCTCAGGGTCGGGTAAAATTGATTATCTGAAAAAGAAGCTTGATCTTATCGTTGGCATACATCCTTTACAGACGCTGGATTTTGTTGCGTCAAAGATTCCTATTGCCGGTTGGATTATTACAGATGAAAAAGGCAAATTAATTACTGTGAATTTTAAGATAGACGGAGAATGGGATAATCCGAATGTAACCCCTATAAATGCCAAATCCATTGGTAAAGGCACTCTTAATATATTTAAGCGGATTTTTCAGCTTCCGGAAAAACTTATAACGGATACAGGAGAAGTCCTTTTCGGACATTAGTTATACTTCCCTATAATATTAAGCATCTGAGACAATGAAAAATAAAAATACAAGAATTTGTTTTATCTCTTCATCAGGTGGTCACTACGAACAACTCAAAATGTTAAAACCACTGGCTGAAAAGTATACTGCAATTTGGATTACGGAAAAAACACATTATCAAGATAGAGCTGATTATTATTTGCTGCAAACCGGATCAAAGGATATCCTCTTCCCTTTTAAAATGACTTATAATTTTTTCAAGTCTTTTATTATTTTTGCCAAATTCAGACCCGATTACGTCATTTCAACGGGGACAATGGTTGCGTTTCCCATGGCATATTTGGCCAAAATTTTCCGTAAAAAATTAATTTATATAGAAACTTTCGCGCGGATAAAAGACGGAACAAGGACAGGCAAAATAATGTATGAAAAAGCTGATTTGTTTATCATACAGTGGGAAGATCTGAAAAGTGTATATCCCAATGCAATCTATGGAGGCAGTATCTATTGATCTTTGTATGTGTAGGTTCCCGAGAATATCAGTTTGATCGGCTGTTGGAAAAGATGGATGAGCTGGTTAGGGAAAATAAATTAGATGAGGAAGTATTTGCTCAAATCGGACAGTCCGATTATATGCCTAAACATTATCGGCATGTTCGTTATATGTCACCGGATAATTTTCATCAAAAGCAAATTGATGCCGATTTGATAATTTCTCATGGCGGTACCGGCGCACTCGTCAACGCCCTCAAGTTGGGTAAGAGAGTTATTGCCGTTCCCCGGTTGGCAAAGTACAAAGAACATATCGACGATCATCAAATTCAGGTATGCAGTATGCTGGAAAAACAACAATATTTAAACGTCGTTTATGAGATGGGTGATTTATACGATACAATAAAGCAGGTGAAAAATCAGAAAACGGTTAAAATATATTTCCGACAGGGCAATATCTTGTCGCTAATTGATGAGTATATTAGTAAAACGCAAAATTTATTATAAAAATAAAAGATTTTCCAAAAGTGAAATTTACTAATACTTTATCCTTTGACAGCGGTTGTTTGTTGTAATTTCAGGCAAGTTTATAGCCTTTTTCGTGAAATAATTTAAGGCAGGCATCGGCGACGGCTTCATCGTAAAGAATACCTTTATTTTTTTCGATTTCTCTAAGAGCAGCATCAATACCCAACGCCGGACGATAAGGACGATGCGATGCCATAGCCTCTACTACATCTGCCACGGATAAAATACGCGCTTCTATGAGAATTTCATCACCTTTCAGGCTTCTTGGGTAACCGGATCCGTTTATGCGTTCATGGTGCTGATGGACAATCTCGGCCAGCAGCCAGGGTGATTCCACATCCTTCAACATCTCATATCCGCTTCGGGAATGTTGTTTAATCAGGGAAAATTCGATGTCTGTCAGTTTTGTGGGTTTGATTAATATCTCTGTGGGGATGGATATTTTCCCTATATCGTGAACGATGCCCGCCATATAAATTCCGTCGATTTTGTCCTGAGCTAATCTCATTTCCGCAGCAATGGCACGAGCCAGATCGGCTGTCCGGCTCTGGTGGCCTGCGGTATAAGGATCTTTTGACTCCAAAGCAGATACTAAAACCTGAATAGTTGTGCCGACAGCTCTCTTGAGACTTTCGAGTGTTTGTTGAAGTTTATCTTCCGCCTCTCGCCGTTTTCTGGCGCTGTATTGAACATGGGATGCGAAAATAAAAAGAAAACACAGCACAATCAAACGCTGCCCAAAGCCTCTGGTTTCAATGCCGACAAGCGTGGGGAAAAAAGACGAATTCGTAGAAATGACCGTCAGGATTGAATCAACAACCCAAAAGATTGCGCTAAGTCCAAGACTAACCCCAAAAATAGAGCCGTAGAAAACCCTCTGTGAATTTATTTTTTCCTGCATCTTTTGCCCCGTGACATTGTCAATGTCTTATGAATTATTATATGATGGAAGAACAGCATTGGTTTGCATAAACTTACAAACGAAAGGTGTCAAGGAGAAAGAATAAAGGAGAAAGAATCTAATTATTCAGCAAACCTGTGACCATAAATGAGGTGCTTGCGGATACGGAATCATATTAAACGTTAAGTGAATAATGTCCGTTTCATCGATGGGGTAAGGGAGAGGTTTTAAGAAAAAGGCTTGACTGATGGGAAACCCATAAATATAAGTGTTGATAATAACCGCTGTGGATCGTCTTTATCGAGAGGCGCTTATTGTAAAAGAGATTGCTATCAGGGATGTGTTCTATGCCGTTGGTTCTTTATGAAAAGAGGGATAGGATCGCTTACATTTCTATCAACACCGAAATGTTTTGTTGATGTTTTGGAAAATAAAATAAAAAACAAGCCCGTTCTCTGGACATGGCTGATAGTCTTAGCCATTATAACATTTGTGCCGTACGCACAGATGTTATTTCACGAATTTATCAACTGGGACGACCCTTTCTACATTTCTGACAATTCTATAGTATCGTCCGGTTTAAGTTGGCCGGGCGTTGGCTGGGCATTTATTACCAGCACGGCTTCTAACTGGCATCCGCTGACCTGGATAAGTCATATGCTGGATGCCAGTCTTTTCGGCGCTACAGCCTCTGCGGCTCATATGGTAAATCTCGTTTGGTATATGGGTTGCGCAATGTTAGCCTTTTTTTTATTTTTGAAGCTCGAAGCTTCCGTTCCAGCGGCATTTTTAATGGCAGCTTTTTTTTCTTTGCATCCGCTGCATGTCGAATCGGTAGCCTGGGCAGCAGAACGTAAAGATTTATTATGTGCCTTCTTCTTTTTGTCTGCCATGTTGGCTTATCTTGGTTTTGCCCGAAAGCCTAAAAAATCCCTATACTATTTGACAACATTACTTTTTGTCTTATCCCTGCTTTCCAAGCCGATGGCGGTTACCTGGCCTTGCGTTGCTCTGCTTTTGGATTTTTGGCCATTGAAACGTTTCAGAGGTGAATTTAAAAAGGTCGTTTATGAAAAAATACCATGGTTTACTCTTTCCATAATTGTGTCAATTATAACTGTCATTGTACAAGATAAAAGCAGGGCGGTAAAATCTCTTGTTGAATTTCCCATGACAGAACGACTTGCCAATGCTGTCGTATCGTATCTTGAATATATTCACCAAAGTGTGTTGCCTTTTGATTTGACTGTTTTTTACCCGTATCCGTATTCATTCGATGCGAATGATATTATTATGGCGTGCTCAATTTTAATTCTGATTACGATTGTAGCTGTATGGCAAAGGAATCAACGGCCTTATCTTTTATGGGGATGGTTATTTTATCTGGGAGTTTTATTTCCGGTCATTGGAATTGTCCAGGTAGGCGAACAGGCGCATGCCGACCGTTACACATTACTTCCTCAATTGGGATTAATTCTGGCGGTGGGACTTTCCTTTGACAAACTTATGAAGGAAATAAAAATCCGTCGCTATGCAGCGATTGTAATTGCGCCATTTATAGCGGTATTAATGGCATTAACCTTACAGCAGGTCTCTTACTGGAAGAATACTGAAACATTATTCAGTCAGAATCTTGCAGTGGCCGGTGAAAATGAATTGGCTCACTTTAACCTTGGTACGGCATATTTACAAGGCAAGCAGCTTGATTTGGCCGTTACCCATTTGCTGGCTGCCGCTAAAATGAACCCCACCGATGTTACAACATTCAATAATCTTGGCGTAGCGTACGCCGGAATGAATCAAGATTATTTAGCCGAAGCATGTTTCCGGCAGGCAATCTTGCTTGATCCTGAAATAGCTCAACCGTATTTTCATCTGGCTTCACTAAGAGTTAAACAGGGGCATTTAGAAGAGGCGATGAAATACATTGATAAGGCAGCCCGTCTTGCGCCCCAATGGAATGAAATCAATAAACTGCGCGATAAAGTGCAGAAGTTAACTTCAGGATGATTTATTCTTTATTGAGAACTGTAGATTTTATCCGTAAAAAGGCACTAAAAAGGGTTGCATATTATTTTTTATCCTGAGGAGAAGTTTTTTCAGCATCAGTGCATTTATTTTTTAATGCTTCGTACAAGAGCGTGCCTACTTTCTGTGCCCCTTCAGGTGTCATATGTGAAAAATCATAGAAGTCACTATCTTCCCAAATAGGCTTGCTTGCAAGATCCACAAAAGATGCTCCTTTTTCAACGGCGACAGACTTTGTGACATTATCGAGTTTTCTCATCATTTGATAGAAATCCACACCATTGTACGGATGACCGTCATAAAATCTCACACTGTCTTGTCCCCGTACGCCGCCTGGTGTAATTTGATATCGTCGGGAAGGTTGCGAAACAAAGATCGGCTTTGCTCCGATAGCGTAAGTCTTGTCCGCAAGTATTCGCAAACGATTTGCGTATTCATCAAGTCTTTTTTCCATAAAGTCGTAATTGCACTGAATTGCTTTGTCCGTCCAATGCTGCCTGCTGAAATCAATAAAACGATGTTCAATTTTTTCGACAAACATTGCCTCATATGTACCGCGAATTGTTCTAATCATATGCCACAATGCGCTATTTTGTCTTATTTTTATTTCCAGATTATAACTTTGTCTGACATGCGCAAGCCCGTCACATTCTAATCCCGCTTCTTTGTAGAAGTCGTTCAATCCGATATAAAAAAGAATATATTTAGGCTTTAGATTCGGTATGCCGGGAAACCACCACTCAAAGTTTTTGATATGTCCGTAAGTTGATTGTCCGTCTATTCCGGCATTGGCGACGACTATGGCCAGACCTGCTTGTTGGAAATTATTTTGGAGAATATCTTGCCATGTTTCGCCGTCGCGAATGAAGCGCTGATCAGTAGCGCTGCCGCCGACAGTAAGAATGCCTATTTCACCCGGGTTGAGGTAGCTGCCGCGAAGGCCGTATTTATCTCGCGAATACTTGATTATAGGAATTTGATCATTGTAAAGATTGGACACTTCATACTGCAGAACACAGTTTTTGAGCATGTTAAGACGGTTAAGTCTATTTGCGTTAAACCATCCTCCAAAGATAATTTCTATTATGGCAAGACAGATAACAAAAATAATACTGTTAACAATGAGTATTTTTAGTGTTTTTTTAAATCGCTTCATATATAGAATGCTTGTCGTCTATTCTTGAAAGCTCAAAGCTTGCAGGCACAATAATAATATTGTATATGAATACTTATTTGCCCGAATAATATAAAGAAAGATTTGTTATTTCCCGCGACAAGCCGATTTGCCTCTGCCGCGGCCTTCGGCTGTTATACTTGTTATTATTCCATCGTCAAAGGTAAGTTTGTAAATGAAATCATTGTCACCGCAGTTATAGAACCATGTTTCCAGTTTTTGGCCGCATTTTTTAACTTTTTTTATTTTTCCGTATTTGGTCGTTGTCGTATATTGTTGACTGTTTTCACAGGATTTTTCTTTGGATGTAGGATTGCCGCAAGTTGCCAGCACCTGAGATTTTGAATCTCCTTCAGTAACAAGTCCATTGCCGCAACGGAAAGCCATGCTCTCCATTGTAAAAGTCAAGAAGAAGAGCATTGCCATGGGGAACATTATCGTTGAATTTATCTTCATCATTCATCTCCTTTTATCAGAATTAAATATTCGTATTTATAAAGATCATAAACAAATTGTCGTATGATTTCCTGCTCATCGTTATATGGTGAAGTAAGCCTTAAAGCTGTTTTCACTTTATCATTAAAATTCAAGTGGAGAAAATCGGTAAAAGGTCCACGCCGCGCCGGGTAATTTAACATTTCTGCAATTTTCTGCAAGTAAGAAAATTTAATGGTGAATTCTTTATGGCCTTTCAGCAAAATCATTTCCGGAGAGCCTGAAGACCGGAAAGATATATATTGCTTCATGTGTTCAGGAACAACGGCTTCGCAGCTGTGTTCGCTCAAATAAATATATTTGATTCCTGCCAGGCAGAGTTTTTCCAATATTTCTATGGCGCCGATATTGATATGTTCGTTTTCATTCAATCCCAGGGATAGGTCATATTTATTTTTGAAATGCTCCAATTTTACCAAATAATCGACAATATCATATTCCGAATCATTCTCTTTCGCTTGTTCTGCAACGAGGGTGGGCAGATCGCCCAGATTTTCGTTCATAATTACCAGATCGAAACCGGAGAGTGATGCCGGATCGGCGGACAAAATATCAGTGAGTTCGAAGTCAGCGTTGAATGATTTAAGCGTTTCTTTCTGTTTGTCCAAAAGATAGGGAGATATGTCGATCATTTTTGCCTGCATTTGCGGATTGAATGTCAAAAGATCACGCATCAGGCAACCCATGCCGCCGCCGATTTCCAGAATGGAACGAAGGTTATTAAAGGGAATTATTTCTTTCAGGAAATTGTAAAGGTGTTCTCCGAAAGAAAGCGGCAATGTTAGAATTTTACGGCAGGGGCTGTTGACTGGTTCCAGAGAATTGCAGACGGTCAATTCCCATCCCAGAGAATTTAAATCATGTTGATGATAATCAGCGGTGGAATTAATATAATATTTCATAATTTCAGCAAAAAAATTTTTCTTCTTGTTACCATATTTCTAAAATTATGCTATTAAATTCCGGTTTTGTCATTATATGATCAGCAGAATCTGAAGCTTTTTACCGGTAATAAACGGAGAGATGCAATATGTCCCAATATTCGGAAAAGTTAATTGAGCTTCTTCACAATGACTATCCTGATCTTTCCGGTTGGACAATAATTTGTGCCAGCGACAGAGCGGTTGATCCTGTGCAGCACTTTATTCATACCGAGCTTGGCGGGATACTTCCCCGGGTAGAGGGTCTTAAATCCTACATCATCAGAAAAAGCAGTGAGGAACTGAATCTTGAGCCCGTTCCCGGTGATGAACAGTTGCTTTATTTTATCCGTTTCGTTGCGGAAAAATTTCCGAATGAACCGTACCCGGCCCGGCGCGCCGTCAGTCTTCTGCCCGTTATTGCAAAGCTCGCAGAATATAAAATCAGCAGAAATACAATTTACGGGGCTGAGCGTTTTACCGACGATGAATGGACGAGGCTTGAAGAGTATCTGGAAACCGCGCAGGCTTTTCGGAAGTGGCTGGCAAAATTGAATTTCTTCATGCCGGAACTGGAGATAGCGGCGGTTGAATCTGTCACGCCCGGCGAAAAGGAAGTGTTTATCGGACTTCCCGCGATAACGCCGGTAACCGAGCGGCTCTGCCATAAGATAAAAAAAGAAAGGTTGTTCATCGATCCGCCGCTGTTCGGAGCCGAATTGTCCGGACCGGAAAAACTGCCGTTCGATTCGGCGAAAAATCTTGCCCTGTCCTTCGGCGGCGGGATTGCGCCCTCGGATGGCGCAGGGATTGAACTGGTTTCGCTTGCCGGGCTTCATGCTCTGGTCGATCTGGTTACGCTGGAGGTTTCCGGTTTTTTGGAAGAACGGAAGGGCAGGGAGCAGTTGATGATTTTCCTGTTGGACGAGTCGCTTACCCCGATGCTCTGGAACAGATCGCTGAGGCTTTTCGGCAATGCTGTCAATCTAGCCGTCTGGCTGCCGTTTGCGGCTACTTCGGCCGGAAGAAGGTTGCTGATGGAAATAGAAGAGGCGGAGAAGTCAGGTCGGATACTCGATTTAAAGAAATTTGCCGCAGCCTGCGCGGTGGAATTATCCCAAAACAGAGACAATTATGTGCGCGAGGAATGCGAGGCGTTTGAGGTGGCCATCTCTTTTGCCACGCTTCTTGATTTCTGGAAAGAGCGGCTGGGGCGCGATCTGGCCGATGCCGCGCGCATGCTGATTGAAACGAGAAAGTTCCGCGTCACGGGCAGCAGATCGGCGCCGGTGCAGGTGGTCGGTTTCGGCCATGTTTCGGGCGAGAAATTCAGCAGAGGATTGATCCTTCCTCTGGATGCCGGCATTATGCCCTCGCAGCCTTTCGAGGGACCTTTCATCAATCCGGTCCATGTTCCACAATTGCGCAAGAGTATGTTTGAATATGAGGATTTGATTTTCCGGCAGATTCTGGCGCAGGGCGAAAAAATCAAAATCGCCGGCGTCAACGATCAAATTCGGGAACGGACACCAAGTTATTACATGAGCCTGCTGTCTCAGGAATTCGGAAAACCGGTCACAGCAGCCGCGTTCAGGAAATCTGCGACGGCGAAGCCGGAGAAGATAAAGACCGCCATAACCCTGGACGAGAATCTGAGAAACAAGCTCCGTGATTTTACGTATTCCTATTCAAGCCTGACCAAAATTCTGGCCTGTCCTTTCCTGTTCTATCATCAATACATCCTCGGAATTAAGCCGCCTTCATTCATGGAGGATGATGAAAAAATAAATATGCGCATGGGAGATTTTGTTCATCGATTCCTGCAGCGGCTCTCGACGGGCCCGAAGGAAAAATTTGGCGACTGGGAAAAGCTTTTTGATGAACTCTGGGAAAGCGACGGGAACGCGGAAGTGCGGGACATCAACGGCATTAATATCTACATGCTCAATGCAAAAATTTTATTGCAGGGGATATACAGCGATGAGAAAGATAGCGGCAAAGGTCTGGTTTTTGCAGACAACGCCCTGTGTTGTGAGAAGAAATTCGAGGGGATGATTGATGGATGTTATAAGATCACCGGACGTTCGGACAGAATCGCCAATATCGCGGGAAGAACTGAGGTGATTGATTTCAAATATTCCAAAAAGCAAAGCAAGTACGACCTTTCGGGAAGAACAACGGTTTTGGAACGCTTTAAGGAAAAAATCGTTCTGCATCCGGCCGCTCAACTGATTATCTATCAGCGCTTCAATAAAGACGCTCAGGGCGCACGCTTTTATTTTCTGAAGGAACCGACCAGCGATCGGGAAATAGAGCTTCCGGAGAAGGAAATTGCTAAGGCCGGGGAACTGATGCGAGCCATCAGGGAAAGACTGGACGCAATCATCAGCGGCAGCGAACTTGTGTCGGATCATGACTGTTCGGAATGTGAATACTGTCAGTTTCAGGCATTATGCGGCAGGGAAGAATACTACAAAACCGTCCGGGGGAACATGTAATGAAAAGCATTTTACTGAAAGCTTCGGCAGGTTCGGGAAAAACAACACGGCTCACCGAAGAAGTATTCAAACGGATATTTATCGGCGGCAAATTCATTTCCGCGCTGACCTTCGCCCGCGCCGCCACCGCCGAGATGCGCGCCCGGATCATGGAAAAAATATCCCAACAAAAGGAGAAGCCTCTGCTGGAGCGTCTGCGGCTGGTTATGGAAGCGGAACGCGTCGGCTATTCCACCATCGATTCGTTCTTTTACCGGCTTTTTACCGCGGCGGGTTTCGCGCCGAAGCTCGCGGATGAGAAAAAGCAGATGGAATTATCGCGTGAGATTGAAATTCTTTTTCGTGACGATGTCATTCAAAAAGGCAAAGCCGACAAGTTGCTCATGGCGGCAAGAATTTTAAGAACGGATATCGACGCGCTTGGGGAGGAGCTGAAGGATGAACGGACTCATGAGCGCTGTCTGCCGGATATGGAAAGGCTTAACGACCTTGACGACATCATGAAGCAGAACAGCGTGTTGAGAAACAGGCTTAAATCTCTTTATGCAAAAGCTGACGCCCTGGCGGAGAAGGTGACGTCGCGAACAAAAAGCCGGGTGATTGATGCTTTCGCAGACTATAATAATTTTATTTCCAAAAGCGCGGCTTCTTATGCCGATTTGGAAGATTATAAAAGCATCGGGAAAAACATAAACTGGAATGAAAAACCATATTCGGAACTCAATCAAATATTCCGGGATTACCGGGAGACTGCCGAACATCTGGCCATCAACAAGGCGCTGCTGCGCGAACTGGCCGTAGCCTTTCTTTGCGGGATTTATCTGGAAGCGGCCGCTGCAGTAAAGAACAAAAAAGGATTGATCTTTTTCCACGATGTGCGCCGCGGTCTTCTTGAACTGGACGGTCTGATGTCGCCCGAGCGCCCGAAGCTTATGAGTAATTATTTTTCGCTGGGACTTGACCGGACGGAGCATCTTCTGATCGACGAATTTCAGGATACGTCAAAGGGCGATATTGAAATATTGACGCCCCTGATTGACGAGATTTTGTCCGGCCGGGGCGAGCGCGGCGAAAGGTCGTTCTTTGCCGTGGGCGACTGGAAGCAGATGATCTACGGCTGGCGCGGTGCGGATCGCGAAGCCCTGGAAAATGCCATCGGCAAATACATTAAAAACGGAGAAATTACGGAAAGCTCACTGGAATACAATTATCGCAGCACACCTCTGCTGATTTCTTTTTTCAATGAACTCGTCGCCCATCTTTTTGAGGGAAAAGAAAAAACCGAGATGCAGAAATCGCCGGAAGAAGTAAAATCTTTTGACGGCATCACTGAGGTGAATCGTGTCGAGCTGGAAAAAGAGGGCGCGTCGGAAGCATCTTTTTATCCTGCGATAGTCGAATATCTGAAGAAGAAAAAAACAGAATACGGCTGTTTGTGGGGAGACATGGCGGCGCTGGCTTTGACCAACAACCATGTGCAAAAGATTGAAGCCGAACTTTTAAAAAACAATATTTGTGTGGCAGCGGTAAAAGGAAGGCAGCTTCTTTCGACACCTGAAGGTGTGGCGGTCATGTTTTTCCTTGCCGGTGTGCTGGCCAAAGACGATAAAAAAAGTTTTGTCACCGCGGCGGCCGCATCGCCTTTGTGGAAAAACCTGTATGGGAATATCGATGAAATACGGGCGGAGTTCGCTCAAAAGTTTCCCCGGCCTTTCGGATTGCTGGCCGTCAGTAGCGTTATTGAACTTTTACGCGGAAAGATCGACGCGACGATACTGGATATCTGGCAAGAGGAAGCGCAGGCGTTTTTCAGCGAAAGCAGCGCTGATGTGGATGATTTTTTGCTGAGAATGTTCAACGTCCGGTTTAACGTCAAGGTGCCGGAAGCGGAGGACAGCGACAATATCAAGGTGGATACCATTCACGGAACTAAAGGGCTCCAGTTCAAACATGTCTTTGTGTTCTGGAATGAGGAGGAAAGGGAGTCGCCTTTTTACCTGGAATCGGAAAGGTGTCATGTGCAGTTTTCGAGCAAGGAGATAGATTTCTTAAGTGCGAGTAAGACGGCAAGGGCCGGAGAAATCATGGCCGCACGCGAAGCAAATCTGGCGCGGCTGCGCCGCGAAAAGGCCAACGTATTCTATGTCGCCGCGACACGGGCTGTCCGGACATTGACGGTATTTCTGCCAAAGAAAAACAATGAAAACTATAAGTCTGTTCATCAGGCCGTCCTCAATACATTTGCGAGATTTGCCCCTGACGGAAGTAAAAGAGAAATCTGCACGTCGTCCGGTAAGTCGGAAACTACGCCGTCTGTGACAATATTCAGGGTGCCGGACAAACATCATGACGAGCCGGAAAAATACGGCGAAATTGATCCGGCGCTGGTATCCGCCAATATCAGGGCGGGCATCATGAGAGGCGACCGTTTGCACCGGTGGTTGGCCAAGGTTGTTCATCAGGACGCGCTGCCGCAGGCCGGAGAACTGAATGAGGAAGAATATGAAACGGCGATTCGCTTTGTTCAAAGGAGCGATGTTGCCCCGATCATGTTCAGACCGGGCGATCTTTATATAGAACAGCAGATATCGGACAAGGAAAGTTTTGGTATCGTGGATAGAATGATTGTGTCGCATGATCTCATTACCATTATTGATTACAAATCCGGTTCGATGAGGGGGCTAAGACAGAAATACGATGAACAGCTCAGGCGTTACACCAAAATCATGAAGACGCTCTATCCGCTGACAAATGTGGAGTATTATATATTACCTATAGACATTTCGTTACGGGGGGATTTATTTTGATAAACCTGACTTTATCCTGCTGAAAAGAAATAAAATATTTAAAAGATGCTATTAGTTATTATTTGTCAGAATTTAGGCAGTGATAGAAAAGCCCCTTCAGTTTCTTAAGTTGAAGGGGCTTTTATCTTTGGATAAGAAAAAAATAGTTTACTTAGATTTTTTTCCTTGAGGTGCTTTGTAAACCAGGGCTATGCAGAAACCTGCTGTTAAAAGACCGGCAGCAATCATCAGCGCCTGCGGTTTGAAGGCTTCAAACACAAAAGGACCAATAACGCCCGCTGTACTCCATGCAGTCAGCATAAAGCCATATACTTTGCCGATGTATGCCGGACCGAATGCGTCAGCGGCAAATGCAGGCATAGTAGCGAATCCACCGCCGTAACAGGCAAGAAGATAGCAGGAAGCTATAATGAAAGGCCAGTAAGTTGCAACAAGCCCTTTTGCTACCAGAACATAAAGAATGGCCTGTGTCGCAAACATTATCAAGAAGACCATTTTGCGTCCGATATTATCGGATATTTTTGCCCAGAAAAGTCTTCCCAGACCATTGAATATTGCTGCATAGGCGACAACTGTACCACCGGCGGCTGCTACGATAGCCACTTGCTCCGGAGTTAAGTCACCTGTTAAACCCATTGTTTTTTTGTAGATGTCCTGGGCTAGAGGTGAATGCTGGGAAATGAGGCCAAGACCTGCGGAAACATTGAGACAAAGCATTGACCAGAGCATCCACCATTGAGGAGTTTTCACGGCTTCGCCGAAGGTGAAGGAATCGGCCGCGGAAACTGTCGTTTTAGCCGGGGTGAAACCTTTAGGCAACCAGCCTGCGGGGGGATTTTTAAACATCTGGGCGGAACCGGTTACGAGAACAAGGAAGATGACGCCCCATATGTACCAGGTAGTGGAAACACCGGAAGCGATTACTGTTCCAGTGGGATCAAGTTGCTGAAAGGATTTAATCATGGCTGGAGCGATTTTACCCATAAAGAAAGCACCTGCGCCAAAACCCATAACAGCCAGACCGGTAACCAGACCGCGTTTATCCGGGAACCAGCGAATCAGTGTGGCAATAGGAGTAACATAACCAAAACCATTTCCCAATGCTGCAATTACGCCGAAGCCCAGGTAAAGCAGCATGATGCTTCCCACCTGATCGGCATAACCGGCGATTAAAGTACCGATGCCGAAAAGAATACCACCGATTGTGGCCACGAAGCGGGGACCTTTTTTATCAACTAATGTACCGCCGAAAGCAGCAGCCAAACCTATGATACCCATGAGGATCATGAAAGTATACTGCACGGTCTTTCCATCCCAACCATGCATTTTCATCAAAGGATTCTTAAAAACCGACCACGCATAAACAGTGCCAAGACACAACTGAATGACAACCGCTGCGCCGGCTATCAACCATCTTTTACTTTCTAAATTTTCATTTGCCATAAATTCCATTCCTCTCTT
The DNA here is from genome assembly GCA_001683985.1 of Smithella sp. M82. GTDB lineage: Bacteria > Desulfobacterota > Syntrophia > Syntrophales > Smithellaceae > Smithella. Next base: position 81,279 of record MAEO01000229.1, on the reverse strand, counting down.
GCTTTAAAAATTTTATCATAACTATTTTTTCATGTATGGCGCTTCCAATTTTAGCGCGCGAACTCCTAGTCATAGATTTTTCGCGTAGCATAAAAATTGGTTAGCAGTTTGAACCAGCTTATAGCTTCAATATCTTATTTTGTCAAACATAAAGTAGTGTTTTTTTTTAATATATCAGGAGAACTACGAGTCACAAATAACTTCAATAACTTATATTGCCAAATAGCCCGGAAGTATTATATTATCTATCAAACTAATTAAAAAAGGGAGCAAATATGGCTTTTAAAGCTGAAAATGAGATTTATCGGAGCAATGTTGAAAAAATCAGCAAATTATCTTTTGCTGTAGGTGTTTACCGTCCCCCGAGTGAAGGAGGAAGTGGTTCTCTTTTATTACGTGTTACCGAAAATTGTCCCTGGAATAAGTGCACTTTTTGCGAAATGTACAAAGGTCATTCCTTTATTTATCGTTCGGTTGAGGATGTTAAAGCCGATATTGATACAGTCAAAATTATAGTTGATGAAATATTGGAAGTCGCAAGAAAAATTGGACAGGAAGGCCGCATAAACAGGGATGTTCTTCGCGCGCTTCTGAGCGTTAATCCGCATCTTGATGAAAATCATTGTTTTTCCACAGTATTCAGCTGGCTTTATTACGGTGGCAGAACGGCTTTTCTTCAGGATGCCGACAGCATGATTATGAGGCCTCAGGAATTTGTCGAAGCGCTGAAATATTTGCGAAAAACGTTTCCTTCTCTGACCAGAGTAACTTCATATACCCGTTCGAAAACGCTTTCGCAGAGAAAGCTCGAAGATTTGAAAGCTATTCATGAAGCGGGACTTGATCGTGTTCACGTGGGTTTGGAAACCGGGGATGATGAAGTGTTGAAAATTATCCGTAAGGGTGTGACGAGCGCTGAACAGGTTGATGGCGGGAAAAAAGCAATGGCGGCCGGTTTTCAGCTTTCCGAATACTGGATGACTGATATAGGAGGCAGAGAGTACTGGCCGCAACATGCGAAAAATACAGCTCGAGTCTTAAACGAAATCAATCCGCACTATATCCGTTCGCGGCCTTTTGTTCCGCGGTGCGGTACACCAATTTTTGAAGATTATGAACAAGGCAGAATGCACATCTCTTCACCTCACGAACGGTTGGAAGAGTTGCGGGTGATGATTGACGGGTTGAATGTCACGTCCAGGGTATGTTTTGATCACAGTATGAATGCATGGGCAAACCGGCAAAGCGGCCTTCTTTTCCGTCAGGATTATGAAGGATATAAGTTTCCGGAAGAAAAATCACTGGTGCTGAAGCTTATCGATGAAGGTTTATCTATAGACGAAAACAGACATGTTCATGTTAAAGATTTGGTAGCCATAAGTTCACTGTAATTATATCTGATTTTACAGAATTATTTTCCGGGACGATTACCTGGTGAATATAAAACCGTTCTGCCGATCGACTGAAAATCTTCTTTCAGTTTGCTGATGATTTCTGCTGCCGAACAGACGTCTGTTCGGCCGGGGTAAATTTCGTAGTGAATTTTATAATTTTCTGGTGTGAAATCAGGCATAACAACGTTAGCTCCGGCCTTCAGCGCCAAGAGTCGTCCCTGCGGATCAATTGTAGTTAAAGCAGTTGTTGCCGGAATATTGGTATTGCGCGTGAGAAGCCGGGCAATAGCCAAAACACGCAAAGTCAGCTCAATATCATCATTTTCAATGCCGGCAAACGGCGTTTCAGGATGAGCGATAAATGGTCCGATACCCAGCATGTCTGTATCAAGCTGTCTCATAAAGAGCAGATCATCCGCCAGAATTTCCAGTGTTTGTCCTGGCAAACCTACCATGTTTCCTGTTCCTGTTTCAAAACCAAGTTCCTTCAGGCGGCGAAGACATTGCAGACGGTTTTGCCAGTTACAGCCGGGACGTAGATATTTGTAGAGATCCTTTGATGCCGTTTCATGTTTGAGCAGGTATCGGTTGGCTCCGGTTTGCCGAAACGCCTTATAATCGTTTAAAGGTCGCTCGCCGATGGATAAGGTGATAATTAAATCCGTTTCTTTCCGGATTCGTTCAATCAGGCGGCAGATAACATCCGTGGAGTAAAAAGAATCTTCGCCCGATTGCAATACCACCGTGGGGATGCCGGTTTTTTTGATTTGTTTTGCCGTGGTGATTATTTCATCTTCGGACATCCGGTAGCGGCTGAGTTTGGCATTGCCTCTGCGCAAGCCGCAATAGAGACAGTTCCTTTCACAGTGATTGGAAAATTCAATAATACCGCGCAGAAATATTTCATCGCCGACCTGCTCTTTTCTCACCTTGTCTGCGGCGTAGAAAAGTTCAGGTGAACAATTAACCGGAAGGGTCAGCAGTTGGATAATTTCTTTGCGGTTTAATTCCTTGCCATCTTGAGCTTTGTCGATCAGGTTTCCTGCTGATTTAGATATAAACATCTCTTATGCCTTCCTCGATTTTTTGCAGGCGGTCGCAGACCATTTTCTTTCTTTTTGTTTTAAAAGTATCATTCAGCATTTTTTCAATCAGTTTTTCTCCCGCCTCACGGGTCACGGGACTGGCGTAATCCAGCAGATATTCTTTGAAGGTGAAAACAGCGTTGGTCTGGCAGAATTTCTGAATCAATCCCGGCTTGGCCAGATCCATGAAATCCTTTCCCGTGCGTCCCAGACGGTAGCACGCCGTACAGAAGCTGGGAATGTGACCGCGTTCGGTAATGTCCAAAATAACTTCGTCGAGCGTGCGGGTGTCACCCAGGTTAAATTGCGCTGCACGGAAAGCATCGCTGCTGTTTTCCTGATAGCCGCCGGGATTTGTTCTGGAACCGGCGCTGATCTGGGAGATGCCCAGAGCGAAAATCTCATCACGCAATTCCGGCGTTTCCCTGGTGGAGAGAATCATTCCCGTGTAGGGGACCGCCATGCGAATGATAGCGACGAGCTTTTTAAAATCATGATCGCTGACGGGATGGGGCGGTTTGATGGCCGCCGGCGCGTTGAAAGCCGGCTCCAGTCGGGGGACAGAAATTGTATGAGGTCCCACACCGCAGTCTTTTTCCAGTTGCAGGGTGTGCAAAAGCAATCCCAGAACTTCGAATTTGTAATCATAGAGCCCGAACAGCGCACCGATTCCCACATCGTTAACGCCTCCTTCCTGTGCGCGGTGCATCGCGGTAAGCCGCCAGGCATAATCTTTCTTGGGACCATGGGGATGCATTGTTTTATATGTCTTATGATGATATGTTTCCTGAAACAAAACAACTGTGCCGATGCCGGTTTTTTTTATTTGTCTGTAATCGCTTACTTCCAGCGGTGCGATTTCCACGTTAATTCGCCGGATTTCTCCGCCTTTTTCAGTTTTTACGGAATAAGCGGTTTCAATGGCCTCCATAAAGTATTCCAGTGGGGAGCGGGCAGGATGCTCACCGCAGAGCATCAGCAGACGTTTGTGACCTTCACGTTCCAAAACTTTTACTTCGTTTTTAATTTGTTCCATCGTCAAAGCCACGCGGTTGAGTTCCTTGTTGTCGCGGCGGAATCCGCAGTACAGACAGTTGTTGGTGCAATGATTGGCTATATAAAGTGGAGCAAAAAGAACAAGGCGGTTGCCGTAGATATCTTTCTTGATCTTATGTGCAGCCCGCAAAATTTCAGCGATTAGCTCATCGTTTTCGGTTTGAAGCAGGACGGCGACATCTCCCGGAGACAGGCCTTTTAACTCATAGGCCTTATTTATTATTTCTCGCACACGTTGCGAGTCAGGATTTTTCGCCTGCTTAAGAATATTTTCAATGTAATTGTCGTTAATAAAATCTTTCATTACGTTTTCTGTCCTTGGTGTTGATTAGATTTTGATCAGGGAAGATTTGACGGAAACTCCGGATAGAGCGCCGAGCTTACCGGTCAACGCGCCGATTTCATCATTAGTGGCATGAACGATAAGCGCGATAATGTGCAAATTGCCGGGCGCGTAGGGCAATCCCATGCGTCCGATGATTATCTCTCCGCAGTCGCAAAGAATCCGGTTTACTTTCTGAGCCTGACTGGTTCTGTCGGTAATGATAATTGTTACCGTGCCGATGCGTCTATCCATGAATTCCTCACAAAAAAGAGGTTTGATCGGGAAAAAATCAAACCTCTTTTACTTAAGATTTTATCTTTCCCTCAAGATCAGAAAATTTCCCTCTCTCTCAGGTTAAGCTCACGTAATGACAATATACAAATGGAGTCAAAATTGTCAATTTCTATTTTTTATTTATGGCGACAATTTCTTTTTCAACCCACAGCGGAGCCATTTCCTGGGCTTCTTCATAGGGAATCTTGCCGTGCAGAAACATAGCCTTGAAATCGTCGAACATGTAAATTCCGGCTTAATACGGAAAAACGGGGTCTGATTTTGCCAATATTTCATGAATAATTTTTCTTTTAAGGGTTTTATTTATTCCACGGTGAACTCTTACCAATTCTTTCAAATAAGCAAAACAACCATCAAGAGAATTTGTGGTATTTGGAATATTGAGTTCCGAATATCTCTGGTAAGCAAACAAATAAGGCAGGTTAATCTTTAAACTTCGATAAGCGGAACGAAGTCTTTTGTGCGTATAAAACCATTTGCCGGTTAATGAATCGGTGGTTTTCTCTTTTAAAAACGATGACCATTTTTGATGCCAGTTATTTATAGCGGATATAAAAGCTTTTTCATTCGTTTGACAAAGCGTAGCGGTAATTTTCTTTAACTCTATGCCCGCTTCTAATTTAGGATTATTGGTAAGGTAACGGGTAATGATCTGTTTCTGGTGAAACCCACATGACGGCACGCCGTCACAAAGGAGGATAAAAATCCCCCCTCACCCCCCTTTAGAAAAGGGGGGAACTCAGGCCCTGTCCTCTTTGCCCAAGAGGGGAACTTCCCCCTTGAGAAAAGGGGGATGGAGGGGGATTTGATGAGGATAGTTTTTAAATAACATATAAACAATAACTTAGATGTGTATTTTCAGAGGAAAGTGACACATCTGTATGGGAACATCAGAAAAGAGCTGTCTCACGCCAGGCCTGCCATCCAAGACGATAGCCTTGATAGTGTAGCCTCTTTTCTCTAAAGCAATTCTTCCTTGCCTGTAGGCATCAACAGATTCACTTTGCACTTCTTGAACATATAAATTCTTTTTCAAGTGGGGCGCCCTGATAACGCATAAGCCAAATTCTCGCTTGAAAAAAGTCACATCTGCAATTGCTACGATAGGTTGAGGAACATGAAGTTGTTCTTTTACAGGAAAGTCATTCAGGTGTTCTCTTATCCAGTCGCTACTTCTCTTATACTTTTCTGCCAGTTGATTAATTGTCTGACGTTGATAAATATATTGTTTCCAAATTGTCTTCTCTCATCGTTTGTGACTACAGCAATTTTGAAATTGCCGACCACATGCCAAACATAAATAACGCTGTCTTTGCTTCTTATAATATCCCTTCTTTTTTGTCTTATTCGACCCACAATACGGACATTTTTTTACTCATCTTTCAGCCTTCTGAATTTTTATCAATATATACCATCGTTTTCACTAGAGGATTGACCTGTTTTAAACCCCGTTTTTCCGTATTAAGCCTTTTTTTCTTATAATAATCGAAAATCAGATGTATTCCGGTTTCCCGAATCCTCATTCGTATCCATATTCGAAGTGATAGATTTAATTAATGACAATCCTCTTTGTAGAAATTTTTTGGCGCTCTGTGCTGCTTTTTCCTCATCTCCGTCGATGACAGCTTTAAATATTTCCTGCTGTAAAGATGTATTTAAATTTGCAGATGACGGCAGAAACAGATATAAATAATCTATCTGCTTCTATCCTTCGTTCGTTTTTCGAAAACTTCCAGTGCGGAAGGGAAGGGTGCAAGGCTTCTGCGGATTACTCCCTGCAAAAAAGAAATCGCTATGCCGTAATTGGTGATAGGGACGCCTTCTTCCTGCGCTTTGCGCAAACGGTTGAGCATTTCCCGGCGATTAATCATGCAGGCACCGCAGTGTATTATCAATTTATATTTTTTTAAGTCATCCGGATAATCCCGTCCGGAGGAAACATCGATTTGTAAGTCTCCTCCGATATATTGGCGAAGCCAGCGGGGGATTTTTACCCGGCCGATATCGTCTTCCAGCGCGTGATGAGAACAGGCTTCTGCGATTAATACGCGGTCGCCGGGTTGCAATATATCTATTGCTGCCGCGCCTGCGGCCATGACCGCCAGTTCCGATTTCTGTCTGGCAAATAATATGGAGAATGTTGTGACAGGAATATTTTCAGGAACATCAGCTGTGACTTTGAGAATGGCCTGAGAATCAGTTACCACGATCGCCGGTGGATTTTTCAGATTGACTAGCGCAGCGGCGAGTTCTCTTTCCTTAACTACAAGCGCCATAGCGTCATTATCGAGCGCATCACGAATAGTTTGAACCTGCGGCAGAATCAATCTGCCCTTAGGCGCCTGCAAGTCAATCGGAACAACTAAAACAGCCAAACCTCCAGGTGGCAGAAGATCGCCAATCAGCGATGGTGTGCCGATAAAATCGGCCGGCGCTTTTTCCAGTAATTGCTGTTTTAATGCGTCAAGATAAATCTCACGTTGTTTTTCATCACTGCAGGAAACCATCAAAACCGGTCCTGTTTTTTCAGTAATCATCTTTAACCAGGCAGGGGAAGGCTGACGTAAATCAATTTTATTGATAACAGTCAAAATTGGTATTTTACGTTCTTTGGATTTGGCCAGAACGGCATCTTCGTATTTTGTCCAGATATCGGGTTCGATTACCAGAATTATAACGTCAGCACGGTCAAAAATTTTAGTCGTTTTCTTAAGCCTTGCATCTGAGAGTTCCGAAACATCATCCAGCCCGGCCGTGTCCAGAAATAAAACAGGACCAAGCGGCAAGAGCTCCATAGCCTTCTCCACAACATCGGTTGTTGTTCCGGCTACAGGTGAGGTGATGGCAATGTCCTGACCAAGCATTAAATTCAGCAGGCTGGATTTGCCGACATTGGTGCGTCCCATTAGTGCAATGTGCAGCCGGTTTCCTTTAGGTGTGTTATCCATTGTCTTTATAGCCCAGGGATGTTAATTGACAGGGAGATAAATATTTATCCACTGTCTTCTTGCCCAGTTTCTGTTCTAAAAATAAACGCATATTCTTTTCTTTGCCTGTAGAAAACTCGATAATTAGTTGAGTTGCCTTTTCATAACCTATTGAGGGAAGAAGAGCCGTGATAATCGTCGGACTGTGGTCGAAATATTGCGCACATATTTTTTCGTCGGCTACGATGCCCTTTATATACTTTACCAAAAGCGTGTCAATGTTGATTAACAAATCCAGGGATTCCAGCAGCGCCTGCGCCAGGAGCGGCAGAAATTCATTAATTTGGAGTGTGCCACGGGTAACGGCTTCGGTTATGATACCGTCATTGGCAATGACCTTCATGCCGGCTTGAATCGCTGCTTCCGCCAAAACAGGATTTACTTTGCCGGGCATGATGGAGGATCCGGCCTGTAATTGCGGGAGTTTTATTTCTCCGAGAAGATTCATCAGACGCAGATCGTTGGAAATTTTAATCAGGTTGACGGCATGAGCCTTGAGAATGCCGGAGACCTCGACGTAAGCATCAGCGTTGGCCGTTTCTCCCATAATATTTTCCCCACGGGAAAGGCCAAGACCGGTTACTTCCCTTAATTTTTCAATGACTAAAAAAATATAATTTCGCGGCGCAGTGAGGCCGGTGCCGACAGCTGCGCCGCCGAGATTGACCACACGTAAACGTTCCTCGCATTTGAATGCGCGCCAGCGATCTCGTGTAAAGGCTTCGGCAAAAGCGGAAAACTCGGCGCCCAATGTAACGGGAACTGCTTCCTGCAGCTCTGTTCGTCCTATCTTAACTATTTCGCTGAAGACCTTTTCTTTTTCCTGAAATGCGCCTTGCAGATGTGCGACGACTTGTGCAAGTTGCCGCAAAGCGATAATTCCGGCAATTTTAATGGCCGTTGGGTAAACATCATTCGTTGATTGATGCAGATTCACATCTTCCAGAGGATGAATAATTGTATAATCGCCTTTACGTCCGCCGAGTATTTCTATGGCGCGGTTGGCGATTACTTCATTGAGATTCATGTTGGTCGATGTTCCCGCTCCTCCTTGAAGAGCGTCAACCGGAAATTGATCGGCAAGTCCTCCGGTAATAATTTCTTCGCAGGCGGCGGCAATAGCGCTTGCTTTGGCTTCTGAAAGATAACCGTTTTCAGCATTAGCCATGCAGGATGCTTTTTTAACCATTGCCAGTCCGCGAATCAACAAACAGTGAACTTTTGCATTGCTGATCTGAAAATTGTTAATGGCTCTCTGGGTGTGAATTCCCCAGTAAACATTTTCAGAAATTTCTAACGATCCTAAAAAATCATGTTCGATTCTTTTTTCATTCATAATGGCCATGTATGGGGAATAAAAATAAAGAGGTTTGCTCCGGTTGAAGCAAACCCCTTTAATATCAATGGATTTTATCGAAAAAAATCAACCATTTTTCCTGTGAGGCACATCTGTTCCTCTATTTGTATACTTGGTGTGCAACAATTTATGAGACTGGTGTCCGAGAGGTTCCTTCAGGAATTTTTCATATAATTTTTTAACGGATTCATTCTCATGTGATTGGCGATTTTTCTGAACCGACGCGTCATCTTTATATAGAGCGCCGGAACGCAAGATCCGAATTTCGTCATTAGTCGGTATAGGCTCGCCGCCGCCGGAGATGCAACCGCCGGGACAGCACATAATTTCGATAAAGGCATAATCAGCCTTACCCTCACGGATCTTGTCCAATAATTTGCGGGCATTGCCCAGTCCGTGAGCTACGGCCACTTTTACCTTTCCTAATGGACCGACTTCCACAGTCGCTTCCTTGACGCCTTCCAAACCACGGACAGGAGTAATATCCAGACTGGGCAGGTTTTCACCCGTGACAACCGCGTAAACCGTACGCAGGGCTGCTTCCATAACACCGCCGGTGGCACCGAATATCGTTCCTGCACCAGTATATTCACCCATCGGGGCATCATAATCTTCATCGGCCAGAGTTTCAAAATCAAGGCCGGCTTCCTTGATCATACGTCCCAGTTCGCGTGTTGTTAAAACGTAATCTATATCACGGAAACCACTGCCGTTCATTTCCGGGCGTTGCGCTTCGAATTTTTTGGCGGTGCAGGGCATAATCGATACCGAAACGATATCCTTCGGATCGATATCCGCTGTTTCCGCATAATATGTTTTGGCAAGCGCGCCGAACATCTGCTGCGGCGATTTGCAGGTTGAGATATTTCCGAGAAGATCCGGATAAAAATGCTCGCAAAATTTGACCCAACCGGGAGAGCACGATGTAATCATCGGCAGGGTTCCGCCTTCCTTGACTCTTTTGAGCAGTTCATTTCCTTCTTCAATAATAGTGAGGTCTGCGGCAAAGTTTGTGTCGAAAACTTTATCAAAACCCAATCTCCTCAGGGCAGCGATCATTTTACCGGTGACAAGGCTTCCCGGAGGCATACCGAATTCCTCACCTAAAGCTGCTCGAATTGCCGGAGCTTCCTGAACGATTACATGTTTGGTCGGATCCTGCAGCGCTTTCCAAACCAAATCAACATCATCCTTTTCATAAATAGCGCCGACCGGACAGACAAGAATGCACTGACCGCAAGCCACGCAGTCGGATTCAATCAGGGGCAAATCAAATGCCGGAACCACTTTGACATCGCTGCCGCGGTGCGCGGGGGTCAAGACACTTACAGTCTGAACCTGTTCGCAGACAGTTACGCAACGGTGACACCCGATGCATTTGCGACTGTCCCGGACAATAGCGGGGCTGGAACGGTCGATCATCCCTTCCTTGGGGAATTTGGTGTATTCAAAACGGACTTCTTTGAGTCCGACAAACTCAGCTACTTTTTGCAATTCGCAGTTGCCGTTTCTGACGCAGAAATTGCATTCCTGCGGATGATTGGCCAGCAGCAGCTCCACTACCATTTTTCTGGCCTGACGGACTTTTTCTGTATTGGTGTGAATAACCATGCCTTCAGTCACCGGAAAAACACAGGCGGCAACCAGGGAGCGCTGACCTTCAACTTCGGTCATACAAACCCGGCAGGCACCCGGTGTGTGGTTTCCTTCCGTCCAGGCGCACAGGGTGGGAATTTTGATTCCGATGCTCCGGGCAGCTTCCAGAATGGTAGATCCTGCAGGCGCTTCCACTTGTTTATTATCAATAGTCAATTTAACAGTTGACATAAAATACATCTCCTTACTTTTTACATAAAGTTAAATAGAAGCGTCGCATCTGAGGCAACGGCATGCTTCCTTAATGGCGTCCGCTTTCTTGAATCCCAGTTCCACTTCCGCAAAAGTCTTCTTGCGTTTGGATGCAGACATTTCCGGCATTGCCATCTGGGGAGTTTCTGTAGTTTCCTCATCGATAATCAATGGTATATCGATCTTTTCCGATTCAGGTTTTTCATAAGGACGTTCGCCATTAGCTTCGCGTATGGCCGAGTCGATATCATCAGCCGCCTGATGACCTGCAGCGATAGCGCCAATGACCGTGTCCGGTCCGGTTACAGCATCGCCGCCGGCAAAAAATTTGGGATTGTTGGTGCATGATTTGTAAACGTTGCCGACGTTGTAGCAATTCCACTTGTTGATCTCGATGCCGGCTTTCTTGTCGATAAAGCTCATATCCGGAGACTGGCCGATAGCTGCGATGACGGCATCAACATTCAAGGTAAAGGCGGAGCCTTCTACCGGGACCGGTTTTTTACGACCGCTATTGTCGAAATCGCCCAGCGCCATTCTCTGGCAGGTAATCGAACTGACCTTTCCTTTTGTTCCTTTGATTTTCAAAGGAGCTGCCAGGAGTTCAATCTTGATTCCTTCTTCCTCGGCCGCTTTGATTTCTTCTTCGGCAGCCGGCATATCCTGTCTCAGGCGGCGATAAAGAATGGTAACGTCGGCGCCAAGACGCGTGGCAACTCTGGCGGCATCTATTGCGGAGTTGCCACCGCCGATTACGGCCACTTTCTTGCCGAGGGTTTTTTCGCCTTTCAGCCATTTGCCTTCATTGGCATTGAAGTCGCGCAGAAATTCCACGCCTCCGAAAACGTTTTTCAGGTTTTCGCCTTCAACGCCCATCTTCTGACTCTTATGGGCGCCGGTGGCCAGATAGATATAATTGAAATCTTTTTGCAGTTTGGCAAAAGTAATATCTTTACCGACACGGGTTTTCAGTTTGATTTCCACTCCCAATTTGCGGATATCGTCAATTTCGTTATCGAGAATATTACGCGGCAGACGATAGGAAGGAATACCCCAATAAAGCATACCGCCGGCTTTGGGCAATTCTTCGAAAACTGTTACTTTGTAACCGCGTAGTGCAAGATCGCGCGCTGCGGTCAATCCGGCAGGACCGGCGCCGATAACGGCTATCTTTTCTTTGCGGGTGACCGGCGCTGCTTCTACCTTGGGACGTACGGCATTGTCTGTAATGAAACGTTTCAGGAATTTGATGGCTATTGCCTCATCCATGTTGCCGCGGCGGCATTTGCTCTGACATTTGTGATCACATACTCTTCCGCAAACTGAGGGGAAGGGATTGGTTTGCAGAAGAATTTTATATGCGTCTTCAAATCTTTCCGCTCTGATCAGCGCGATATATGAAGGAATATCCATTCCAATAGGACATGTGTGCTGACAAGGCGATTTGAACATTGCCGAACAAACTGCGGCACGACATTTGTGATCGCGGATGTGTTCCTCATATTCTTTGCGGAAATAACGAATGGTGCTCAAAACCGGATTAGGGGCGGTTTGTCCCAGTCCGCAAAGGGCAGCATTTTTGATGACGACAGCCATTTCTTCCAGAAGCTCGATGTCTCCTTCTTTACCTTTGCCTTGAGTGATATTGGTTAGAATTTCCAGCATGCGTTTTGTTCCTTCACGACAGGGGGTGCATTTACCGCATGATTCGTCCTGGCAGAAATCCATAAAGAACCGGGCCATATCGACGGCGCATTTGTCTTCATTCATAACAATCAAACCGCCGGATCCCATGATAGCGCCGAGTTCGGCAACGGTTTCATAGTCAACAGGGGCGTTCAAATGCTGAATGGGAATACAGCCGCCGGAAGGACCGCCTAACTGAGCCGCTTTGAATTTCTTGCCTCCGGGAATACCGCCGCCGATGTCATAAACAATAGTGCCGAGTTTTGTACCCAGGGGAACCTCGACCAGACCGACGTTGTTGACATCACCGGTTAGAGCGAAAACCTTTGTACCTTTACTCTTCTCTGTTCCGATGGATGCGTACCATGATGCGCCGCGCAGAATTATTTGTCCGACGTTGGCCAGAGTTTCCACATTGTTCAGTATACTTGGTTTCTGCCAGAGTCCCGCTACGGCAGGGAAGGGAGGTCTCGGACGGGGCATGCCTCTTTTCCCTTCAATGGAAGTCATCAGGGCTGTTTCCTCGCCGCAAACAAATGCTCCTGCGCCCTGATAAATTTCCAAATCAAAATCAAAGCCGGTACCTAAAATATTTTTACCAAGCAAACCCGCTTCTTTGGCCTGGGCGATAGCGATGTTTAAACGATGAATAGCCAGTGGATACTCAGCGCGGCAGTAAATATAACCTTGGGAAGAACCGATCGCTTTAGCGGCGATAACCATTCCTTCCAGAACAGCGTGCGGATCGGCTTCCAGAACACTGCGATCCATGAAAGCGCCGGGATCGCCTTCGTCGGCATTACATAACACATATTTTACATCGCCTTTGGACTGGGCGGCAAATTTCCATTTTAAACCTGTGGGAAATCCTGCTCCGCCCCGGCCGCGCAAACCTGAATCAAGCATTTCTTTGACGATTTGTTCAGGCGTCATTTCCGTGAGCGCTTTAGCCATGCCGGCGTAACCGTCCCGGGCAATATATTCTTCGATTTTTTCCGGGTCAATAAGACCGCGGTTTCTCAGTACGCGTAATTCCTGATGAGCGAAAAAGGGAATTTCCTGCATGGTAGGAATAGCTTTCTCCGTGCCGGGTTCCTTGTATAACAATCTCTTTACGATTCTGCCTTTGATCAGGTGTTCCTCAACCAGTTCAGGCATGTCAGTCGCTTTCAAACTAATATAAATAACGCCTTCCGGGTATGCTACCATGATCGGACCTAAGGCGCAGAAGCCGTTGCATCCCGTTTCGACAACTTTTATTTCTTCAGTTAATTTTCTTTTTTCCAGTTCTTCCAATAAAGCCTCTTTAACGGCAGGACTGCCCGAAGCCTGACAACCGGTCCCTCCGCATATTAATAAGTGTGAACGAAAAACCTTCATTTAGCCAACATCCTCCTTTGGAAATATCATGCTTTTATCAGCGCACGACAGGCGAAAAAAATTATTTGATTATCTCAGAGCCTTTGGCCAGAACAAAAGGCGTCTGAATCTCTCCTTCCAAAACATGTTTTTTAAAAACCTGTCTCATTTTGTTGGGATTCATATATTCGTATTTAATAGGATCCTGATTTAATACTTCAACCGTAACCAACGGTTCGCGGCTGCAAAGTCCCATGCATCCGGATGTTGTGACAACGACGTCATTTACCTTGGCAGCTTCAATTTCCTGAAGAAGAGTATTCATGACTTCTTTTGCCCCTGAAGCGATGCCACATGTTCCCATGTGAACAGTTATTTTAACGCGACGTTTACCGTCACGCAGAGACATTTCTTTGTGTACTTTTTCTTTAATCTTTTTTAAATCATCAATAGTTAGTTTTGCCATCGGCTTTTCCTCCATTTTTATAAAGTAGAAATTCTATTAGTTGTACTGACTTAAGATTTCTTTAATTTTTCCCGGTTTAACCCGGCCGTGGACATCTTCGTCCACCACAACAACAGGACCAAGCCCGCAGGCTCCCAGACATCTTACCGTTTCCAATGTGAACATGCGGTCCGGCGTTGTTTCTCCTTCGCTGATTCCAAACTGTTTCTTTATTTGTTCATAGATGGCTTTGCCGCCTCGAACATAGCAGGCAGTGCCCAGACAAACACGGACGGTGTGTTTGCCGCGGGGGGTCATTGTGAAAAAAGAGTAAAAAGTGACAACGCCGTAAACTCGGCTCAACGGCAGATTCAACCCGGATGCAATTTTTTTCTGCACGGAAATAGGAAGATATTCCAGGACAACTTGCGCTTCTTCCAATACGGGAATTAATCCTCCCGGCTTGCCTTTAAATTTTTCGATAATGCCGTTTAATTTTTTTACTTGTTCTTTTGAAAATTCTTTCAATAACTCTGTGTCTTCAGCTTTCATCAAATTCCTCCTCGATCTTTTGGGGCTATTTTAGCTTCAAGCTTTATTATATTAAATCTCCTTTAAAATGCCCCTGATATACTTTTATATTTCAGGATGAACTGTTGTCACATCCTTGATTTCCTTCGCTATATTATGCAAGCCTTTTGACTGCCGGTCATATATCAATGTTTATAAATAAAAGCAATATCTGAATTACTGATTTTTCAATTTTTTTTTTCACTTTCGGGGAACAATTTTGTATCACTGTTTTATGTCATTAAACCCTTCTTCTGAAACTTCCCGGATATATTTTAATATTTCAGGATGATTTATCGGTATATCATCGATTTCTTTACGGATATTTCGGGTGTCCATTTTAAATTGCCGACTATTGTATTTATGTTTGTAAACAAAATCGACATCCGGATTACCGGCAATTAAAATAATCAATGTATTGATAATATCGCCGAGGGGTTGCCTGTCTATGTGACTGTGTCCGAAATGTGCCTGAACAGTTGTTCCTTTGCCCTCTTGAGACTCCAGATTAAAATGGCCGCCTGCTCTTTGGGTGGCATCTGCGAGGAGCGGAAGGCCTAAACCTATTCGTCTTACAGTTTTAGTTGTATAAAAGGGATCCAAAGCTTTCTTAATCTCTTCCTGCTTCATTCCCTGGCCGTCGTCGATAATTTCTATGGAAAGAAGATCATCAATGGTGTCTTCGTTAATGTTGATTTCAATTAATTCAGCGCCTGCCCGGACAGAGTTTTCGGCGATATCCAGAATATGCGCGGCAAGTTCCAGCATTATCGTTCCATCACACAACGTCCATTTTGTTTTTTGAAAGCCATTTTCAATTCGGCAACAGATGGTTTCTGAAGCATAATTTGTGTGGTTGCCGTTCCGATATCTTTTATAAAATGGGAATCCGACGACATGATAAATGAATATTTGCAAAGTTCCGGATATCTGATTCTTGCTCCATGAAAACCTGTTCGAGGTGTTATTTCCAGCGCGTCAAATCCGGAATTGTCATCAATAAATCCGAGTTGGCTGAGGACGCTGAAACTATCCCTGTCTATATGCGCGGCAACAGCTAATCCGTTGAATTGATGTATATAGTTAATTGATGTGTCCAGAGATAAGTCAGTTGCGCCGATCAGTAATTGATTATTTATGCCCTCTACTTCGCCTTTTTCATTAACTATAGCCTGGACACCAAAACTATCTTCGTCATTTTTTCCCTTGAGATGCTGATCAATAATATTTTGCATTAATGAAAGATTTGAAATGGAATCAAATATGGCTAATATATGGACTTCTTCAATTGTTGTGATTTCCATACCGGGCAGTATTCTTAGCTTGCTCGTTTGTGCAGCTTTGATTACGTAAGGAACGTTTGCTGAAGAATTATGATCACAGATGGCAATAATATCGAGTTCCTTTTCCAGGGCTTTTTTTACTAAAAGCATTGGGTGCATATCAAGCTCGGCGCAGGGTGAAAGGCAGGTATGTATATGCAGATCACAGTTAAAAACTTTCAGCATGACTCTTTTATACCTTTTAGGAAAATTGCCGCCCGGATGACATCAATTAAAATTAAGGCGCAAATTTAAAATATCTAATTCTTCACACCCTCAAGCAAAAGGCAGGGTGCAACAATGGCGGATTAAAAAATGTAAGCTATAATCATAAGTGCGTATAATGAGAAATCTGCGATGATGACAACAAAGTTGTTCAGGAAATTGATATGATTTTAAAAAATGGCCATAAATGGTCATTGAAGAGCTTGCCGTAACTTGGTATTTATTTTACCAAAAGATTATAAATTTTACCGGTTAACTCAAAGGCCGGCAAATCGGAAATCATTACAGGTATTTTTTCCTGATTTGCTTTTTCTAAAGTTTCCCCGGTTGGTTCGCACGAATTGGTTAGTATAATACCTGCATGTTCCTTCAGACTCGCTACGGCAACAATATTCTGGTGTACCTGCCTTGTTATCCAGATATCTCCTTCGTGAGAGTTTGCTATAACATCGCTTAGAAGATCTCCCGTATAACCTCCTGTAACATTATTATTAAGTTTGTCTGATGCAGACCTTACCTTTAAATTTAATTCTTTAATGATGGTTTCGACATTCATAATAAGTCCTTGATGAATTAAGGAATATTGATAATTATTTTCAAAAAAGTTCCTTTGTCCACTTCCGATGTCAGGTTGAATATGTCGGATGAACACTTGATGTTATAGAGTCCCATACCGGCACCAAACCCCATTTCTCTTATTTGCCGATCTGCGGTTGAATAACCTTGCTCCATTGCCAATTCAATATCCGGTATTCCCGGACCTTCATCGGCGATGTCAAATTCGACAGTTTTGGGAGTGACTATCAGGTTTATAACTCCCTGCCTGGCATAGGATACAATATTAATTTCTGATTCATAGCAGGCAATTGCAGCTTTCCTGATGACGTTGTTAGGCAAACCGATATTTTTTAGAATAGATTTTACTTGTGTAGAAATAGCCCCGGCATTATTAAAATTACCCCCCTCAACATCAAAACTATTCTTATATAAATAATTTTCAGTTTCAGCCGTGTGCACTGTGATCTTCAACTTGTTCCAGACAACCAACAATACCCTTAGTGTAAAGACGGCCGGCTGTTTCAAACAAAATATATTTGGTTGCTAGAACAGGAATTTTAAATTCTTTAGCCATGTTTATTGTTTCGGCAGGAGGTTTTTTTCCTCTCACTAAAATTATAGCTGCAATATCCATAACATGGGCTGTTCTAATTACCTGGCTGTTTGTCAGACCTGTCAGCAAAAGACTTCCCGCTTTAGCAAAAGCAAGAACATCACTCATCAAATCAGCCCCAAAAGCTGTCTTGACTTCCATGTCTAATTTTTCTTCACCGACTATTACTTCGGCATTAAGTATTTTTTTTACTTCTTGAAGTTTCAATATCCAATCCTCATAAGAAAAACATTTTGTTTTTTTTATTTAAATATCAAAATTATAATAGTTTTTTACTATCATATATTAAACTTTAGTGTCAATGTATTCTTATTTATATAAACTGTCACTTTCTACTTTTTTCAGGCAACCGACTATACCTTTATTATATAAAATACCGGCTGTTTCAAATAAAATATATTTCGTAGATAAGATGGGAATTTGAAGTTCTTTTGCCATGCTAATAGCTTCGGATGAAGGTTGTTTTCCTCTAACCATGATGATAGCAGCAATATTTCTGGCTGCAGCGGTTTTAATGACCTGGGCATTTGTTAAACCTGTTAATAATAGACTTCCTGGTTTGGCAAAAGCAAGAACATCGCTCATCAAATCAGCTCCGAAAGCTGTTTTGACCTCTATACCCATTTTTTCCGTACCGACAATTACATCAGCATCAAGTAATTCTTTAACTTCTTGTAATTTCAAAGACAACTCCTTAAGGGGAAGCAAATCCGATGTTTATATTTGAGACTATCAAAAATTGACAATACATTGAACAAAAACTGTAAATTTAATTAATGCTTTCTGTTGATTTTCACTAACATATGTGAAGCTTAAGTGTCAATAAAATTATTGTAAATATCCAAGGCTGGAATTTATTGAAAACAATTCCGCAGAGCGAAAGCTACAATATCAACAGATTCACTTCGAAAAGATTCTAAAAATTGTTTTTGATTTTATGGCAGTGATTCTCTAATTATGAAGGCGCTATAATATCTGTGAATTTCTGGAAAAAATTAAATGTGATAATTATGTAAAAAAACGATGTATTTGCGCTTGACAGAGTTTTACTGTAATGGTAATGACCTCAACACTTTGCAACATGTCGGGGCGTGGCGCAGTCTGGTAGCGTATCTGAATGGGGTTCAGAGGGCCGGTGGTTCAAATCCACTCGCCCCGACCAGTAAAAATAATGGGGTTAACCGGGGGTTATCCCCATTTCTTTTGTCAGATTATGCGCTTACATTTTAATCTAGTGACAACCTTACTTAGTGTCCATTACCATTATATTCGTTAGGATATTTTTCTTGCATAAAAGCGTGTAATCAAATACATAACTGGATGAAAAGCTTAATTTAACTGGTTTTGTATATAGTTACAGAAATAATCCGCGTTGACATTTTATTATGTAATGAATATATAAAAATCGAAAGGCGAGAGTGGCGGAATTGGCAGACGCACTGGACTTAGGATCCAGCCCGCCTGAGCGGATAGGGGTTCAAATCCCCTCTCTCGCACCAGTAATCAGTGGAAAGATATAATTCTTTCAATAAAGAAGGAGATATTGTAAAGTGAGTCAGGTTGTGGTGAAATTAGAAGAATTGAGTCCTGTGAAGAAAAAATTATCATTGGAGATACCCTGGGATGAAGTTAAAAATGAACTGGATGCGGTATACCACGATGTCGGGAAAAAGGCTCGGCTTAAAGGTTTCCGTCCTGGTAAAATTCCCCGCAAGGTATTAGAAACTTATTTTAAAGATCAGGCAGAAGGCGAAACAACAACCAATATAGTAAATAAATATTATTGGCAGGCCCTGGAAGAAAAGGGGATTGTTCCTGTTTCACGGCCTGATATTACTCAGGAAGGTATAAAAGAAAATACAAATTTTTCTTTTACAGCCTCATTTGAAACCGAAGCGGAATTCGAACCTAAAAATTATAAAGGGCTTGATTTAGAAAAAGAAGAAGTTAAAGTTACGGATGATGATGTTCGGAAAAGAATTGACGAAATAAGACACATGTTTGCCACCATGGAAGAAGTTAAAGAAGATCGCGAATCTGTTCAGGGCGATTTTGTCGTGATGGATTTTGAAGGCACTTTAAATGGTGAAGCTTATAAGGAATTAAAAGCTGAAAACTATTTTCTGGAAATTGGTTCGGGAAGATTTGTTCCAGGCTTTGAGGAACAACTGATTGGCATTAAAAAAGAGGGTAAAAAAGAGATCAAAGTAACTTTTCCTGCCGATTATCATGAAAGCAAATTTGCCGGTCAGGAAGTAGTTTTTAATGTAGAAGTAAAGAGTATAAGAGAAAAGAAACTTCCTGAAAATGATGAAAATTTGATAAAAAACTTTGAAAAGTATAATAGTTTTGAAGACTTTAAGAATGATATCCGCGCGTCTTTGGAAGAAAAAAATCAACAAACAGCCAAAGTTAATTTGCAAAACAGTATTATGGAGAAATTGATTAAAGACAATGATTTTGAGGCGCCTCCTTCGCTTGTGGAAAGACAAATTTATTATATGATGGCCGATACTCAAAGAAGAATGATTTCGGCCGGTATAGATGGGGATCAGGCGATGGAATTCAGCCTCAAAATGCATGATAAATTTAAGGATGATGCCGAAAAGATTGTCAAATCATTCCTGCTTTTAAGAAAGATTGCCGAGAAAGAATCATTCACTGTGAAAGAAACTGATATCGAAGAATATCTTCAGTATCTGGCCGTCCGGCATAAACGGGATTATGAGTCACTGAAAAAAATGTATGAAGAGGAAGGAAAGAAAGATAATCTTAAAATGGAAATAATGCAGAAAAAGGTATTTGACTTTATCGAGCAGAATGCAAATATTAAAACCGTTGAAAAAAAAGATACAGGTATGGAGGTTAAATAATGAATTTAATCCCTATGGTGGTTGAACAAGACGGACGGGGCGAGCGGGCATATGATATCTATTCCCGTTTATTAAAAGATCGCATTATTTTTCTGGGCACAGTTATCGATGATAATGTAGCTAATTTAATTGTTGCTCAGATGTTGTATTTGGAAGCAGATAATCCGGATAAGGAAATATTTTTCTACTTGAATTCTCCCGGTGGTTCTGTAAGTTCCGGTATGGCTATTTATGACACAATGAGGTACATTAAGTCACCGATTTCGACTGTTTGTATGGGGCAATCAGCCAGCATGGCAGCAATACTTTTAGCAGCCGGAGAAAAGAAAAAACGGTTTGCCCTTCCTCATTCGAGAATTTTAATTCATCAACCGCTGGGTGGTTTTCAGGGGCAGGCAACAGACATTGATATTCAGGCAAAAGAGATATTAAGATTAAAAGATGAATTAAACAAAATATTGGCAGAATTGACGGGACAACCGCTTCTCCGAATTATGAACGATACGGAACGGGATTATTTCATGACGAGTGAACAAGCTAAAGAATACGGTTTAATTGATGAAATTATCGTTCGGAAGCCGGAATCTTCAGCCAACACAAACAAAGGAGAGTTAAGTGATAAAAAAAAGCAAGAATAATCGGACGGGGCAGGGTATGCTTTTTTGTTCTTTTTGCGGGAAAATGCAAAGCGAAGTGCGGAAACTGGTCGCCGGCCCGACAGCCTACATCTGTGATGAATGCATTGAACTTTGCCGGTATATTGTTGAGGAAGAGGAAGACAACCTTGTGGAAAAAGATTCCAAAAAAGGATCGCCCAATCCGAAGGAAATTAAGAAATTTCTTGATCAATATGTTATCGGTCAGGAAAAAACAAAAAAAATTCTGTCAGTGGCCGTTTATAATCATTACAAGAGATTATTTTTCCATGTTGAACCCGATGGAATAGAAATTCAGAAAAGTAACGTGCTTTTAATCGGGCCTACCGGTTCAGGCAAAACTCTTTTAGCTAAAACTCTGGCAAAATTTCTTAATGTTCCTTTTACAATTGCCGATGCTACGACTCTAACTGAAGCCGGATATGTCGGAGAGGATGTAGAAAATATTATTTTAAGTCTACTGCAAAATGCGGATTATGACGTTACCAGAGCATCAAAAGGCATTGTTTATATTGACGAGATAGATAAAATTGCCAAAAAATCGGGAAATCCTTCCATAACCAGGGATGTTTCGGGAGAGGGTGTGCAACAGGCTCTGCTGAAAATTATGGAGGGGACAATGGCCAATATTCCGCCTAAAGGTGGAAGGAAGCATCCTCAGCAGGAGTTTATTCAGGTAGATACAACGAATATTTTATTTATATGTGGCGGCGCTTTTAATGACCTGGAAAACATTATTTCCAGGCGAATGGGCGTTAATGCCATGGGTTTCGGCGCGGAAATAAAAAGTAAGAAAGAAAAGAGAGTTGGTGAATTACTGGCGGAAGTTCAGTCGGAAGATTTATTGAAATTTGGATTGATACCGGAATTTATCGGTCGTCTGCCTGTTATAGCAACTCTGGATGAATTGGATGAATCCACTTTAATCCGGATTTTAATGGAACCCAAAGATGCTATTATCAAACAGTACAAAAAACTGTTTGCGCTGGAAAATGTTGCTCTGAAATTTACGGACGGAGCGCTGAGAGCTGTTGCCAAATTATCAATGGAAAGAAAATCCGGAGCGCGGGGATTGCGCTCCATTCTTGAAAATACAATGCTGGAAATCATGTATGACATTCCGTCGCAGAGTGATATTAAAGAATGTGTCATTAGTGAGGAAGTCGTATTAAAAGAAGAAAAACCAATTTTAATTTATGAAACCAAATCAGAATCTGCTTGAGAAATATACGGGAAAGATATGTTTAACGAAAATAAAATAAATGATCAGGATAAAACAATTGTAATTCCGCTCTTGCCGCTGAGAGATGTTGTGATGTTTCCGCATATGATTGTGCCGTTGTTTGTCGGGCGTGAAAAATCCATTGCTGCGCTGGAATCGGCAATGAAATACGAAAAAAGTATTTTTCTGGTTGCGCAGAAAAACGCCAAAGAAGATGACCCGACGCAGGAACAAATTTATAATGTTGGCACAATTGGCGTTATCATTCAACTCTTACGTTTGCCTGATGGAACAGTAAAGGTGCTTGTTGAGGGCAAGACCCGTGGAGTCATCAGGGAATATTTGCCGAATAATGATTTTTTCTTGGTCAGGGTAAATGAGCTGGATGACATTGGTGATCAAAACGAAGTCAAAAAACAGGCTCTCATGAGAAGCGTGAAGGAATCTTTTGAGCTTTATCTGAAGCTCAGTAAGAAAATCCATGTTGAAATGATCGGAACGATTGCCGTAATTGAAGACGCTTCCAAACTGGCGGATGTTGTTATTACTCATCTTAATGTGAAACTGGAAGACAAGCAAAGGATTATTGAGATATTTGATGTCGGGGAACGTCTGGAAGCAATTTATTCATTGATGCTGTCTGAAATCGAAATTCTGCAGGTAGAAGAAAAGATTAAGCGGCGCGTCAAAAAACAGATGGAAAAAACACAAAAGGATTATTATCTGAACGAACAAATGCGGGCTATTCAGAAGGAAATGGGAGAAAAGGATGACTTTTCCAATGAGATAGCAGAGCTGGAAAAACGCCTGAAACAGAAGAAAATGTCGGAAGAAGCCGTGAAGAAAGTCCGTCATGAAATTAAAAAATTACAGATGATGACTCCCATGTCGGCAGAGGCTACGGTGGTCAGAAATTATATAGACTGGGTATTGGATATGCCCTGGTCGGAAAAAACTGAAAACAAATATACGCTGAAGGAATCAGAAACGATTCTTGAGGAAGATCATTATGGACTGAAGAGCGTCAAAGAACGAATTATTGAATACCTTGCCGTGCAATCACTGGCAAAGAAAAATAAAGGTTCCATTTTGTGTTTGGTCGGCCCGCCAGGTGTGGGTAAAACATCCATTGCCAAATCGGTAGCCAGAGCCACGAACAAGAAGTTTGTGCGTATGTCTCTGGGTGGTGTTCACGATGAAGCGGAGATACGCGGCCATCGCAGAACCTATATCGGAGCAATGCCGGGCAAGATTATTCAAATGCTGAAAAAGGCAGGATCCAACAATCCGGTTTTTTGTCTGGATGAAGTGGACAAGCTTAGTTCCGATTTTAGAGGCGATCCATCGTCTGCACTGCTGGAAGTTCTTGATCCCGAGCAGAACGTGGCTTTTAATGATAATTATCTTGATCTCGATTATGATTTGTCGGAGATCATGTTTATTACTACAGCCAATGTTTTACAAACGATACCGGCTCCGTTGCAGGACAGAATGGAGGTAATCAGAATTGCCGGTTATACTGAGCCGGAAAAACTGCAAATTGCAAAAAAATTTTTGGTTGCGAAACAACTGGAAGCAAATGGTCTTACAACCGGGAACATTGAATTTACTAAAGGAGCATTCCTCAAAATTATTCGTCAATATACGCGTGAAGCCGGTGTGCGTAATTTAGATCGCGAAATTGCTTCCATCTGCCGTAAGGTTGCCAAGGAGATAGTAAATAATAATGAGATAGTAAATAATAATGATAAAAATAAAAAAGTGATTATCACTTCCAAATCCCTTTCTAAATATTTGGGCGTACCCAAGTATCATCACGGAGAAATAGAAGAAAAAGATAAGGTGGGTTTGACAATAGGAATGGCTTGGACGGAGGTAGGTGGGGAACTTCTCGCGGTTGAAGCTTCCATTATGGAAGGAACCGGAAAAATGACAATGACCGGTAAATTGGGTGATGTAATGCAGGAATCTGTTCAGGCCGCTTTGAGTTATATTCGCGCCCGTGCCGAACAATTCGGCCTTGCCAGGAATTTTTATGAAAAGATCGATATTCACGTTCATGTGCCGGAAGGAGCGATTCCCAAAGATGGTCCGTCTGCGGGTATTGCCATGGCTACTTCCATTGCTTCAGCGCTGACGAAGAAAAAAGTACGTGCCGATTTGGCAATGACCGGTGAAATTACATTAAGAGGAAGAGTTTTACCCATTGGAGGTCTCAAGGAGAAACTTCTGGCCGCTCATCGGGGTAATATAAAAGTAGTCATTATTCCGAAAGACAACGAAAAGGATCTGGCTGAAGTTCCGCAAAACGTGCAAAAGGCGCTGAAGATTATTTTTGTAGAACATATTGATGACGTACTGAAAATTGCTTTTCTGCAGGATGAAGGAAATATTAATGCAGCCGGTTCGGCAGATCTACTGGTGAGTTCTCAATCCGTTAATTAAATGTTTTTTCGTGCTTTTATCGCTTGACAAGGAAATTCATTGTTGCTAGAAGCCACACAGCGTTTTTGATGGCTTAGGGGCGGGTAGCTCAGCCGGGAGAGCGCCACGCTTACACCGTGGATGTCACAGGTTCGATCCCTGTCCCGCCTACCATTAATGCTGAATTAATTATTGAAAGAATGATTTTTCGGGGTCGTAGTTAAGTTGGTTATAACGCCGGCCTGTCACGCCGGAGGGCGTGGGTTCAAGTCCCATCGGCCCCGCCAGAAAATCCAAGGGAGTCTGCCTAAGAGACTCCCTTTTTGTTTGCCAGATACAAATGTTAATGAAACTCTGACCAACTGCCTGATTTGTTTAAAACTTGCTTTTTTGTTTTAAGCTCTGATATAAATTAACAATAAATTACGCGGTTTATAATTCATGGAGAAGTATTTTTGAATATTACGAAAAATATTCTCAAGCTTTTTTTCTGGCGCGACGAAAAGTATATTAAAAGCAGAATCGATTCCGCGTTGTATAAAGCACAAAAAAGCGGTCTGCTGGATCCATCTTCGCGGGAGATGATAGAAGGCATTCTGAAGTTTACGCATACTTTAGTTCGTGAAATTATGATTCCGCGTACGGAAATTGCGGCTGTTAGCACTGAGGCAACGATTGACGAAATTGTTAATGAAGTAATCGAGTCGAGGCACACGCGTATTCCGGTTTATCGTGGAACCATTGACAATATTGTCGGCATCCTGAATGTCAAAGATATTCTCAAGTTCTGGTCAAAACAAATCACTAAAGATGATTTGTTGGCGTGCCTGAACACCCCGTATTACATACCCGAAACAAAAAACACCCATTTATTGTTTTACGAATTGAAAGAAAACAAGAAGAAAATGGCTATTGTCATTGATGAATATGGTGGAACAGCCGGCTTGATAACTCTGGAAGACCTGCTCGAAGAAATTGTCGGTGAACTTCGTGATGAACATGAAACGACAAATATAGGTGATGGAATTTTACAATTGCCTGATGGTTCGGTAATCTTCGATGGACGAATGGAAATTGAAAATGTTGAAGAGCATTTAAATATCAGCTTGAAAAAAGATAAATATGAGACGTTGGGCGGCTTGATATTAAATTCGGTCAAGAGAATTCCGTTATCCGGAGAAAAATTCCAGATTGAAGGGCTGGAAGTTACCATCGAAAATGCGGATGAACGCAGTATAAAAAAAGTAAGAATTAAAAAACTAAAAACAAATAATCTTAATGAAAAATAAGTCCATCAAAAAAAATGATTTTCAGTTAAACGTCAGAGCAGAATTGGCGGTAGATGCTATTTTTTTAGCCGTGTTGAGCGGTCTTTTATTGTTCTTATCTTTTCCCAAGTATGGGTTCGGCTTTATTGCCTGGACAGCGCTCATTCCCCTGTTCTTTGCTCTGAGGAAGGCCAATACTGTTGCTCAGGGTTTGCTTCTGGGATTTATTACCGGATTGGTCGGGCATATAGGAATAATCTATTGGATAACGTTTGTAATTGTCAATTACGGTTGTTTGCCTTTGTATGTGGGCATTGTTCTAATGCTCCTTCTGGCCTGTTATCTAAGCGCTTATATTTCGTTGTTTGCCGGTTGCATTATATATTTTGGGGAAAGAATTCCACTTTATTTGACTGCGCCGGTTTTGTGGGTTTGTCTGGAATATATTAAATCGGCGTTGTTTACCGGATTTCCATGGGAGAATCTTGGTTACTCCCAGTATTCGAACATATATTTTATTCAGTTTGCCGATATTGCCGGTGTTTTTGGCTTATCTTTTTTAATAGTATTAGTTAACGCGACCATATTTGAAATTATCGGCAAAAGATCGGCCAAAGAATATGTTTTGGCCGCTGTAGTTTCTATAATTTTGGCCACAGTTTTTATTTATGGTATTTTTCGTTTGGATCAGGTTGATAAATCTGTGCGGAATTCATCAGGCATGGAAGTATCATTAATACAGGGTAATATTGATCAGTCTATAAAATGGAATGAAAAATATCAAAGAGAGACAATAAATACTTATGAACGGCTTTCCCTGATAAATTCACCGGTGAAGGGAAATCTGATCGTCTGGCCGGAGACGGCAGTCCCTTTTAACTTTCAGGAAAAAAATAGTTTTCATGATC
This sequence comes from Smithella sp. M82, assembly GCA_001683985.1. Lineage (GTDB taxonomy): Bacteria > Desulfobacterota > Syntrophia > Syntrophales > Smithellaceae > Smithella. The sequence continues at coordinate 54,804 of MAEO01000229.1, read as the reverse complement.
GGATAATAAATTTATCTTTAAAAACTGAAAACTGGTTACTGTTCGGTTCCATAAGTTATTCTTCTTACGATGATCAATTTTTCAATAGCGCATATTTATTATCTCCTAATGGTGAGATTGCCGGAAAGTATGATAAGGTTCATCTTGTTCCCTACGGCGAATATGTACCGCTTAGAAAATTTATGCCGTTTGTTGAGGGATTTACAGCAGGGATCGGTGATTTCGGCACAGGAAACGGATATTATCCTTTATCTATGGGTGATAAGAAAATAGGTGTTTTGATTTGCTATGAAGGTATATTGCCTTTTGCCGCCAGAATGTATAAAAACAGATCAGCCGAATTACTGGTCAATATTACCAATGATGCCTGGTTCGGATCAACTTCCGCTCCGTTTCAACATTTCTCCATGGCGATTTTCAGGGCAGTGGAAACCAGGCTTTATCTGGTAAGGGCAGCCAATACCGGAATTTCGGGCATTGTTGATCCTTGTGGTAAGGTAATTGCAGAAACCGATATTTTTAAACAGGAAGCTTTGAAAGGTCGCGTAAAATTTGTCAATATACCTGCTTTTTATGCGATATACGGGGATATTCTGGTTGTTGCCTGTTTTATATTAATTATTTTTTATTTTCTGATAAGTTTAAAGTGGAGGGCAAAAAATGGCGATGGAAAATATAAATATACAAGAAACAATTAACGATTTAAAAAGAAGAATAAAACACATAGGAGAATGTCTTTGACATTCCCGAGTTAAAACTAAAAATAAAAGATCTGGAAGGGTTATCCCTGAGACAGGATTTCTGGAATGATCAGGAGAAAGCTCGTGATGTTCTTCAAAAAAAAACAAAGTTGACGGAATCATTGGAGAGATGGGAAAAGTTCAATAATGAGATAAACGATATTGATAATCTCGCAGGCATTGCCCTGCAGGAAAAAGACGACCATGTTTTGCAGGATCTGACCGATGAATTAAAAGAATTGAATATTTCCGTTTCTCAGGAAGAACTTAAAATGATGCTTAATGGCGAACAGGATTCTATGAACGCCATTATATCTATACATGCCGGAGCAGGCGGAACAGAGGCGCAGGATTGGGTGGAAATGTTATTGCGCATGTATTTGCGCTGGGCGGAAAAGAAAAAATTTGTTACGAAAATAATTGACTCGCTTCCCGGAGATGAAGCAGGAATCAAGAGTGTGTCATTTACATTGGAAGGTGATTATGCATACGGCTATGCCAAAGCGGAAAGCGGTATTCATCGCCTGGTTCGTATTTCTCCCTTTGATGCCGGCGCTCGTCGTCATACATCGTTTGCATCGGTTTTTGTTTATCCCGAAGTTGATGATGAGATAAAGATTGAAATAAATGATGATGATCTGCGTATTGATACTTTTCGTGCCGGCGGTAAAGGCGGTCAGCATGTCAATAAAACCGATTCGGCCGTTAGAATTACGCACTTGCCCACGGGAATAGTCGTTCAATGTCAAAACGAACGTTCTCAATATCAAAATAAAGCAATGGCCATGAAATTTTTGAAATCGAGACTATACGAGAAAGAACTACAGCTGAAAAATCAGAAAATTGAAGAAGATAATAAATTGAAGAAAGACATTGCTTGGGGAAGCCAGATCAGATCCTATGTTCTGCATCCTTATAAAATGGTAAAAGATCACCGGACAAATCTGGAAAACAGTAACGCAAGTAAGGTGCTTGATGGCGATATTGATGAATTTATTCATGCGTATCTCATGAGTGTCAAAAATTTATCGTAACCGGAAATGACATTGTCATGAAAATAAAATTAATTTGCACCAAAATGATGAGCATAAGTAAATTCATTTTGGAAAAAACGAAAATTGTGCTATAGAGTAAAACACTATGGGTAAAATGATCATTGATGTGATGAATAAAAATTCTACTGCCAAATATTTTAAACAACGAAGGAGCTGTCCTTATGATAAAAATCAAAGACAACTATGTTGCTTATATTATTATATTTAGTTTTATATTTGCGTTTCCTTTCTTTAGTTATGCTCAGAATATAGCGAATAACGTGAAACCGGTTCTTATCGCTGCCGCCGAAGTTACGAAACAAACGATAAAAAAAGAAAATCCTTCCGCAAATGAAGTTAATCCTAAAAAGGAAGACAGCAGTTTTTTCAATTTTAATTCCAGTGATAATTCGTTACAGCCAAACGGAGTTAGCGAAGAAAAACAAGACATAATGGAAAAAGCATTAGAACTGTTGGAAACTGCTGATAAATTATCGAAAAACGGTGATTTTGAAAAAACGTTGGATACATTGGATGAAGCATATTCATTACTTATTGATGTAAATGGCGACACTGCAATTGCGCAGGAAAAAGATGATTTGCGGCTTTTAATATCCAAGCGCATTTTAGCGGTTTATTCTTCCAAACAAATGGTCATTAAAGGAAAGAATAGTGAAATACCGTTAGTTATGAATGCCGACATAGAAAAAGAAATCTGTTTATTTCAGGGTCCGGAGCGTGAAAATTTTATAGCGGCTTATCAACGTTCCGGTTTGTATCGTCCTGTTATTGTGAAAGCTTTGAGAAAAGCAGGAATCCCGGAAGAATTCTTCTGGCTTCCTCTTGTGGAAAGTTTCTTTAAAATTAACGCCTACTCCCGAGCACGAGCGCTTGGTTTGTGGCAATTCATTCCGTCGACAGGATATAAATTCGGCCTCAGCCGTGATGAGTGGATTGATGAACGTATGGATGTGCATAAATCAACTCAGGCGGCAATTGCGTATTTAAAAGAATTGCACAATATGTTTGGTGACTGGTTGACTGTATTAGCTGCGTACAATTGCGGAGAGGGTCGGGTCCTTAGAGTTATATCCAGGCAGAAGATAGATTATCTTGATGGTTTCTGGGATCTTTACAGGCAGTTGCCGAACGAAACGGCCCGTTATGTGCCAAGATTATTGGCCACATTGCATATAGTTAAAGACCCGCAAAAGTACGGGTTTAATTTGGATAATACAGAAAAACCGATTAACTTTGAAACGGTTAAAGTTAACAAAATAATGAAACTGAAAGATATTGCCGAAAAGACCGGAGTATCTGAAGAAGAACTTTGCCTGCTCAATTCGGAGTTAAGGCAAAAGATGACTCCTGATCGTGAGTATGATTTAAAGCTTCCAGAAGAATATGTGGATAAGTTTAATCTGGTGGCCAACGATATTCCAACCAGTGAAAAACCGCAACTGTGTTCTGTTCGTACGGCTTATATAAAACATCGTATAAAAAGGGGCGAAACTCTTTATATAAAACATCGTATAAAAAGGGGCGAAACTCTTTATTCGATTGCCAGAAAGTATCATGTTTCTGTTTCCCAGATATTATCTCATAACAGATTAGGTTCTAAAAGAATGTTGATTCAGGGGAAAAGACTTACAATTCCGGTAAAAGGAAAGAACTATGCAAGTAGAAATAATAAAAAACAGCATCAGGCAAAAACATTTTCAAGTAAATACAAAGTCAGGGGAGGAGATACGCTTTCAATGATTGCAGGCCGTTTTGAAAGTTCGCCTTTTCAAATAAAGGAATTAAATAACCTGAAAACAAATAAAATCTATATTGGCCAGATATTGAGAATTCCCTAAAATAGATCTGATAAGTATTTGGCAGATGATGTAAATACGGTCAGGCTTGAGGAGTTGAAAAATTAAATTTGCTGAAAAACCAGTACCGGAACAGGCGCTAATAATTTAAGCAAATTAAGAGTTTATACACATAATATACAATATATAAATTTATTTGCTTGACAAAAAAGTAAAGTTTTATTAAAAAATTCACATTCGCTTGGATCCGCAAGGACCGGGACGAAAGGAAGATATAAAATTTACCAGCCTTTCGTTTTGCGACGAAAGGCTTTTTTATTGCAAAAAGATGAAAGTTATTGAATCGGCAAAAAAAATGCAATCTTATTCCGAAAGTCTTAGAAGACAGGGAAAAAAGATAGCATTCGTTCCCACCATGGGATATTTTCATGAAGGTCATCTTTGCCTGATGAAGGAAGCAAAAAAGATGGCTGATGACGTGATTGTAAGTATTTACGTAAACCCGGCGCAATTCGGTCCGAAAGAAGATTTTTCCAAATATCCCCGTGATTTTGACCGGGATCTAAAAATGGCGGAGAGTGTGGATGTAGATGTAATTTTTTATCCTTCCAATAAAGAAATGTATCCCGCCGGCTACCAGACTTATGTTGAAGTGGAAAAGGTAACTCAAAATTTATGCGGAATATCACGTCCCGGTCATTTTCGCGGTGTAACAACAGTATGTTGTAAATTATTTAATATCGTCAAACCGCATATTGCGGTTTTCGGTAAAAAGGATTTTCAGCAATTTATAACCATAAAACGCATGGCAGATGATCTCAACATGGATCTGCAAATAATAGGCATTCCCACAATGCGTGAATCTGACGGATTGGCAATGAGTTCACGTAATAAATACCTTCAGAAGAACGAAAGACCGTCAGCTCTGACTTTATTCAAATCTCTCAATTTAGCTCAAAAACTTTATTCCGGTGGAGAAAGAAAATCATCGGTAATTATCGGCAAAGTAGAAAAGATGATTAAGAGCGCTCCTTACACAGCAATTGATTATATTAAAATATGCAGCACAAAAACGCTTAAGGACGTTGAACAAATCAAGAGTCAGTCGGTCATAGCGCTGGCTGTAAATGTAGGCGCGACAAGACTTATTGATAATCACGTCCTTGGCGAAATGCTAAAAGTATAATTTTTAACCCCGAAGGAGAAATTCATACAATGCAAAGATTCATGTTGAAATCGAAAATCCACCGTGCAACAGTTACAGACGCCGATTTACACTATGAAGGCAGTATTTCCATTGATGAAAAACTCATGGAAGAAGCGTCAATAGCGCCTTATGAAAAAGTTGAAATATACGATGTTGATAATGGCGAGAGATTTTCGACTTATGCCATCAAATGTAAACGTAATTCCGGAACAATTTGTCTCAATGGCGCTGCCGCCCGTAAAGTGGCCAAAGGAGATTTGATCATCATTGCCTGTTATGCGCTTGCCGACGATAAAGAAGTTCAAAACTGGAAACCGAAGTGCGTATTCGTTGATAATAAGAATAAAGTAAAGAAAATTCATTAAGCTGCAAAATTAAAGTAATTAAATAGACCGGAATGATTTATGTTATTTCCGGGAATGTGCAAATGTTGGCCGTTTAACTTCATTTTTAAATCAATCTTGCCTTGTTAATAAAACAATAGACTCAAGCGGTCAGATGTGTTAATTACGCTGCTATCAAATGTCTGACTGAAAACTAATCGGGAGGCAAAATGGCTTTTCTGGAAATCAATCCGGGTATAAAATATAAAGTGGCAGATATTTCGCTTGCTTCATGGGGACGAAAAGAAATACAACTGGCGGAAAATGAGATGCCCGGTCTCATGGCTGTCCGTAGAAAATACGGCAGAAAAAAACCATTGAAGGGATTGAAAGTTACAGGCAGTCTGCATATGACTATTCAGACGGCGATGCTTATCGAAACCCTCAGGGAATTGGGAGCCGATATTCGATGGGCTTCCTGCAATATATTTTCAACTCAGGACCATGCGGCGGCGGCAATAGCCAGGAACGGTTCGGCAGCAGTTTTCGCCTGGAAAGGAGAATCACTGGAAGAATACTGGTGGTGTACAGAGCAGGCGCTGACCTGGCCGGATGGTTCCGGTCCCAATCTGATTGCAGATGATGGCGGCGATGCGACGCTGTTTGTACATCAGGGCGTCAAATTTGAAAAAAATCCCGAACTACTCAAACGAAAAATCGATAATAAAGAATTCAGGATAATAGTCGATCGTCTGGCAAGATCGATAAAACGCAATCCTCAAAGATGGCGGAAAATAGCTTCAGAAGTAAGAGGTGTTTCCGAAGAAACAACCACAGGCGTACATCGGCTTTATCAGATGCAGAGATCCGGTGAGCTTTTATTCCCGGCAATCAACGTAAATGATTCTGTTACCAAGTCGAAGTTCGATAATCTTTACGGGTGCCGGGAGTCGCTGGCGGATGGAATAAAACGGGCAACCGATATCATGATTGCCGGTAAAATAGTTGTTATTTGCGGTTACGGAGATGTAGGTAAAGGTTGTGCTCAATCCATGAGAGGTTTTGGCGCCCGTGTGATCATTACCGAGATTGATCCTATATGTGCCCTGCAGGCCGCCATGGAAGGATACGAAGTCAGGACTATGGAAGAAGTGGCTCATATCGGCGATATTTTTGTTACGGCAACGGGATGCTGTGACGTAATTACCGGCAAGCATATGGAAAAAATGAAAAATGAAGCCATAGTCTGCAATATCGGCCATTTCGACAGTGAAATAGATATGCACTATCTGGAAACGAATAAAAGCTGCAGGAAAGAAAACATCAAACCGCAGGTTGATAAATGGAAGCTTAAATCGGGACGTTCTATAATAGTCCTTGCCGAAGGACGTCTGGTTAATCTGGGTTGCGCGACCGGTCATTCCAGCTTTGTTATGAGCAACAGTTTTACCAATCAATGTCTGGCGCAAATAGAATTAGCGACAAAGAAGTATAAGACAGGAGTCTACACGCTCCCCAAAATACTGGATGAGGAAGTTGCACGTTTGCATTTGGAAAAATTAGACGCCAAATTAACAAAAATAAATAAGAAACAGGCGGATTACGTGGGAATTTCCGTGAACGGTCCCTTTAAACCGGACCACTACCGATATTAATAATATTTTAAGTGTGGACTTTATAAAAAAGAACGGCAGCTGCAAAGCCAAATAATATATTTGCACCCCATGCTGCAAGAAATACCGGTATTACTTCCGACCTGCCCAGAGACATGCTGAAGGCATGGACTATCCAGTAGGAAAATCCTATAAAAATAGCTATTCCGGCGCTTTGCAGGACTCCACCGCTCCGTTCCGAGCGCACCGAAAACGGTACGGCAATAAAAATCATAATCAATGTCACCAGCGGGAAAGCAATCTTTCCCTGCAGTTCAACAAGATATTTAGTTACGTCATATCCTTCGGATTGTATCTTCTTAACGTATTTTCTTAATTCAAAGTAGCCCATCTTTTCCGCGTCTTTTTGCATTACTTTAAAATCATTCGGTTTCTCAGGTATGTTTATTACTTTTTCTTTGGACCATTCCAGAACCGGATTGTTCGCAGCATCGAAACGCGTAATAAGCAAGTTATAGAAAACCCATTTGTCGTTTTTCCATTCAGCTTGCCGGGCGTCAATACGACTCATCAATGAAAAATCGGGGTTTAAATAATTGATGGTTATCCCTCGCAAGATATTTTTGTCTACGTCAAACATTTTGAAATTATAAATTGCGTTTTCTCCGTGATACCAGATTTCATTTTGCTTGAAGAAGCCGAGAGTCTTTTGTTTTTGTACATCAATTTTAATAATATGTTCGGTCTTTTGTATCGATGCCGGTGTTATTAATTCGCTGAAGTAAAACAAAAAAACTGCTGCTGCTGCTGCGAAAATGATTACCGGTAACGCAATACGATATATGTTTATCCCATTGGCTTTCATGGCCGTAATTTCATGAAATTTGGAAAGTGAACCGAATGTCATCAATGTTGTCAGAAGAATTGCCGGCGGCAGAATATAAGATATGACCATCGGAACAGAAAAAATAAAATATGATATTATCTGTAAAGCGGATGCATTGTTACTGAGAAACATTCTTATTTTTTCGAAGAAATCCACAATTAAAAAGAGCGCGATGAAGGACAAGAACGTAATAATAAAAAATCTTGAAAATTCCCTGAGGATATATTTATCTAAAATTCTCAATTTAGAAGCCTCGATTATTTCTGTATCTGTTTTTCCTGATAAAATTTATATCAGGGATTATGGAAATTTCTTTGTTAGCCGTGTAAAGAAGAATAATGCCGGCGAAAGCAAATAAAAAATTCGGCATCCAGACACCGATTTCCGGTGGAAGATAACCTGTTTCCACCAACGCTTCGCCGCCGATGCGTAATAAGTAATACAAAGAGACAACAATAAATCCCACGGTAAATCCCTTTGATTTTACGGAGCGGTGGCTTCTTATTCCCAGAGGCAGAGCCAGCAGTCCGAAAAAAATACAGGAAAGAGGTATGGAAAATTTCTTGTGCATTTCAATGGCCAGTTCACGCACGGCAGCCTTATCCAAACCCGGTTTTTTCATTCTTTCCCAAAGTTCGGTCATAGTCATTTCGGTGCTTGATTTGGAGGCTTTATCTAAATTTGCCAAAGCAGTGGATAAATCAAGATTAATATCATAACTCTTAAAATCAATTTTACGGTAACGCTTTAAATCCGCACTTACTGTATGAATAGAACCATTTTCCAGCCTGAGTTTTACGGTCATTGAGTCCGGATCGGAAATGAGATACGCCTTTTGGGACAGAATGGTATTTTGTTCGCCGATCATGCGGTTATCCGAAACAATAACGCCTTCCAGATAATCCTTATTTACAGGAATTCTTTCTGCGTAAATGAGAAAGTCCTTAAAATCTGCGTTAAAGACTTTTTCTTTTATACCGATACCGGCATTTTGTCGGGCAATGTTGAAAAGCAGACGTTTAGCGGCGAAATTGCTTTGCGGGACAAGAAAGTAACTTGTAAAAATGGTCAGTACGAAGGTAATCAATGATGCAACGGCGACGGGATAATATAGTTGCATCAGGCTGAGTCCCGCATTTTTAAATGCAGTTATTTCATTGTCGGCAGAGAGCCTGCCCATGGCGATGAGAATGGCGATTAACAGGGCAATCGGTATAGTGAACAGCATGAATGAAGGCAACAGAAAAATAATAATTTTTGCTATGGAAAAAACGCTGACCCCTTTATTGATTATCAGATCCATAATTTGCAGAATTTTTCCCATCAGCAAGACAAAGGTCAGAACGAATAAAATAATTATGAAAGGAAAGGCAATTTCTTTGAATATATAACGATTAATAATTTTGCGCATTAGACCATCAATAAAGTTTATTAGTCATCTCGTTCAAGAGACTGTGTCATAATAACAAAGAATGTCATTCCGAATTCCCACGCACTTGCCCGGCAGGAGACCCCGGCAGTCCGCCCGGCGTATACCGGGTATGCAGGGTGTCGGGGTAAGGAATCTTAAGATACTGATATTATAAAAAGCAAGATTTCTCGCTCCGCTTCGAAATAACAGGAAAAAGAATTTCGGCATAGTCTCCCAGCGGGATTTCATTATTTTATTAAAAATAACATGTATTGATAAATTTTCTCAAGCAAAACATCAAAAGGATTTATTTGTTGACAGTTTTACACATTTTCTCTATATTTACACATTATTTTATAAAGGATAAATCTATGAAAGTAGATACAATGCGGCATATTGACTATTATGTCGGTATTCCTCTTTGTTTTATAGGCTCCCTGTGTCAGAAGATTGTAAAATTATTTACCGGAAGCGAAAAAAAAGCTCCGAAAAATGTTTTATTTATCGAATTGTCGGAAATGGGCAGTGCAATATTAGTTGATCCGGCGATGAGAAAACTGCAAAAGGAAGCAGGCGCCAATCTTCATTTCGCCATTTTTAAAAAAAATAAACCAAGTCTTGATTTGCTGGGCACAGTTCCGCAGGAAAATATTTGCACAATTCGAGGGGACAATTTTTTTTCGTTGGCACAGGACTGTATAAAATTTTTTTACTGGACGAGAAAGAGAAAAATAGATGCGGTAATCGATCTGGAACTTTTTTCCAGAATTACGGCCTTGCTGACCGGTTTCAGCGGCGCTCCTTATAAAGTGGGGTTTCATGCCTATTACAACGAAGGTCTTTACCGGGGAGATTTTTTATCGCATAAAGTCGCCTATAATTCCCATATTCATATCGCGAAAAATTTCATGGCTTTAGTCAACGCACTGATGACGCCGCAGGAAGAAATACCTTATTCCAAGACAAAGGTCGACGATAATGAAATCAGCCTGGCGAAGGTCAAATATTCAGATGATGAGAAGAAAATTGTCAGAGATATTGTTCATGAATGTTTTGAGAAATTCGATTCCTGCACGCATAAAATTGTTTTGATTAATCCCAATGCCAGTGAACTGCTTATCCAGCGGCGTTGGCCGCAGGAAAGTTTCGTGCAATTAATAAAAATGATTCTCGATAATTGCCCCAGGGCAGTTGTACTGATTACCGGCGATCCGCGTGAAAGGGAAGAAGCAGAAATACTCAGGCGACAGGTTCAAAATGAGAGATGTGTTAATTTTGCAGGGAAAGTTGAATTTGCTCGGCTTCCCATACTCTATAGTATTTCGGCGTTTATGGTTACCAACGATTCCGGACCGGCACATTTTGCTGCGATAACGGATATGCCGACTTTTGTAATCTTCGGTCCGGAAACGCCGGCGCTTTATGGATCTTTGGGCAGAAGCACACCAATCTATGCCGGGTTGGCTTGTTCACCATGCGTCAGTGCGGCAAATCACCGCAAAACCGCCTGTACTGATAATGTCTGTCTGAAAGTTATAAAACCTTCGCCTGTATTTGAAATTATCAAGCCGGAGTTGGATAAAATTAATGCCCAGAGCTAATAAACAAATATTCCTGCTAATCGGTTTTTTTACATTGCTTCGCCTTATTGCTGCGCCGTTTTTCGGATTGGGCGTTGACGAAGCACATTTTTCCTTCCGGCCACGCGCAAACAGCTTTTGCTCTTGCTGCTTCGTTAACGATTCTCTTCCCGCGTTGGGGGGTACCGTTATTTGTTGCCGCGACTGCAGTAGGTATAAGCAGGATAATCTTAACCTCGCATTATTTAAGTGACGTGATTGCCGGGGCCGGTATCGGCATATTGTTGACAATGGCTGTGCAATACTTTTTTGACATGAAGAAAATCGAAATAAACGAAGAAAAATAAAGAAAATTGTTATGCAGAAAAAATATATATTATTCCTGATACCGTTTATTCTTTACATCTGTTTGCTTTCCGTTATGCCGCAAATGGAACCGGATGAAACACGCTACAGTCTGATTGCCGGCGCCATGAATCAATCCGGAAATTACGTGACACCTCATATTAAAAACACAATTTATCTGGAAAAACCGCCGCTGGTTTCCTGGGTGACGGCAATATTATTCAAGATATTTGGTGAAAACGATTTTTCCGCCCGTCTTTTTGCTGCTCTGTCCGCCTGGGGGTGTATTTTACTCGTTTATTTTATGGGAAAGCATTTTCGTGATGAAAAAACCGGCCTGTACGCAGCGATGCTTCTGACGATTTCTACTTTTCCATTTGTTCTGGGACACATCAATATTCTGGATATGCCTCTCACATTTTTCACATGTCTTGCTGTCTGGCTTGGCTATCTTGCTTTACAAAAACAAAAAAAATATCTGATTTACTTGTTTTATTTTGTAACTGCCTCAGCATTCTTAATAAAGGGAGTTATCGGCGTTGTTTTTCCCTTTGGCATTTTAATTATCTGGCTTATTTGGGCCGGTCGTTGGCGGCAGACATGGAAATTGTTTTCGCCGGTTGGTATATTAATATTTATGGCGGCAGTTTGTCCGTGGCTGATTCTTGCTCAGAAAGAGAATCCTGATTTTCTCTGGTTCTTCTTTGTACGCGAGCATTTTTTGCGGTTCACAACAAAAATGCACGGGAAAACCGAACCTTTTTATTTTTATTTGCCGATAATTGCCGGTGGGGTATTGCCATGGATATTTTATATAATCAAAGCGTGGAAAAATAAATACATCAAGAAATCTTTGTTCGACCCGGATGAAAATAAATTGCTCATTGTCTGGTTTTTATTGATTTTTATTTTTTATACAGTGTCTTCCTCCAAACTGGCGACTTACATTGCGCCGGTATTTTTACCGATAGCGCTTTTTGCCGCATGTATCTTTAAAAGACATGAAGAGGGGCCTTTTGCTGAACAAAATAACCGGCAGAAAATAGTCTATCGTCTGGCAATTACCCTTCAATCGCTGTTGTTTTTTATAGTTTTGCTTCTGCCGCCGGTTCTGAATAAATATTCCGACGCGGGGAAAGGACTGGTGTGTATGGTTTCCGATAAATGGTGGCTGTTTATCATAGTACCTGTTATTGCTTTGTTTCTTTTGACTTTTCTGCCGGATTTAATTTATAGAAAATACAGGAAAGGTTGGTTCGTGAGCATCTATCTTCTTTGTGCGATATTGCTGGGGAGTATTCTTTTTCCATTGAATGATTTTCTGTCGCCTTACCGCAGCGCCAAAGTGACGAGAGAACCAATTGCAAGGTATGTACCGCTCGGACAGAATTTATATCAATACAAAGTGAATTTTTACGGTATTGACTTTTACAGTAAAATCAGGACCCCGATTGTGGAAGACTTCGGTGAACTGGCGGAAGGCATAGCCAAGTTATCGCCAGAAGAAAAGAAACGCTACTTCCTGTACGGAAATGAATTTTTCAGATTATGCGAAGATAAAAAGGATATCTATTGCATTACTCAGCATAACAAGAAATTAATGCAGATTATGCAAAGATTTCCTGCAACGCAGGTCTTGTGGGATAACAAGGCGTTTTATCTGCTCCATATAAAAATTTAAAAAGGGTTACCATTGAGAATAAGAAAAAATTTTCTGCCATTCAGCCGTCCGTCGATTGGAAAAAGCGAAGTTAAAAGGGTAACAACCTGTTTGAAATCAGGTTGGATTACAACAGGCGCTCTGTGCCGGGAATTTGAAGATAAATTCATTGAGCTTACCGGTTCTCAACATGCGGTATCTGTAAATTCCGCGACTGCCGGAATGTATATAATGCTTTCGGCGCTGAACATTGCTCCGGGTGATGAAATAATCACACCATCCATGACTTTTGCCTCGACGGTAAACATGATTGCCTTGCACGGAGCAAAGCCGGTTTTCGTTGACATTGATTACGGGACTCTAAACATTAATCCCGATTTAATCGAAGAAAACATAACAAAAAAAACCAGGGCGATTATTCCGGTTCATTTCGCAGGAACTCCCACGGATATGGACAAAATTAATAATCTGGCGAAAAAATACAATTTGGCTGTTATCGAGGATGCGGCTCATGCCTTAGGGACTTATTATAAAGGAATTCACGCCGGCGGTTTCGGTCATCCGGCTATTTTTTCCTTCCATCCGATTAAAAATATAACAACCGGTGAAGGCGGAATGATAACTTTGAACGATGCCGAGATGGAGAAGAAGCTGCGTTTGCTGAGATTTCATGGAATAGAAAGAGACGCGTGGAAGAGGTACGGCAAGGGTGGGAATCCTTCGTATGATATAGCCGTACCCGGTTACAAATATAATATGCCGGATGTGCTGGCAGCGCTGGGACTGGCGCAAATGGAACGCTGGCCGGAATTCAATCGTAAAAGATCCGATCTGGCCGGGATTTACCTGGAAAGACTGGAGGGTATTTCCGGTATTGATTTACCGCAAGTTCCACAATATGATCATGTTCATGCCTGGCATCTTTTTGTGATTAAAGTATCTGCTTTAAACCGTGATGAATTCATGAACAAATTATCGGATTATAATATCGGATACGGGTTGCATTTTCCTCCGACCCATACATTAAATTATGTAAAAGAAAGGTATACGGAAAATATCAGTCTGCTTCCGGAAACCGAGCGTGCAGCACAAAAGATAATTTCATTGCCCTTGTTTCCGGATATGCGGGAAAAGGATGTGCAGTATGTTTGCAAAGCCATAAAGGAGATTATCAAAAATGGGTAAAGCTCAAGTGGCAATAGTAATTCCGGTTTATAATGAAGAAGAGAATCTTCCTGAACTGATGCGGCGTCTTCTGCCTGTCATGCAGGGCATGGGTAAAAGCTTTGAGATAATTATTATTGATGACGGAAGCAGTGATAATTCTCTGGAAGTTCTTAAAAGTTTTACAAAAGATGCTCAGGTGAAAATTGTCGAACTTACCCGTAATTACGGACAGCATGCGGCTATTCTGGCCGGTTTTTCCATTGTCAACGCTGATATTATTATTACGATGGATGCCGACCTGCAAAATCCTCCCGAGGAAATACCGAAACTCGTCAGGGTTATGGAAGAAGGAAATTATGATGTTGTCGGTTCGGTAAGAAAGGGACGCAAAGATTCATTTCTGAGAATCCTTCCTTCAAAAGTAATTAATATCGTTGCCCGAAAAATTACGGGAGTCAGTATGCGTGACTGGGGATGCATGCTGCGCGCCTATCGGAACACAGTGGTAGAAAGAATGATTCAATGCCATGAACATGCCACATTTATTCCGGCTTTAGCGACAGTCTTTGCCAAACGGATTACGGAAATTGAAGTGGAGCATGAAGAAAGATACGGTGGTAAATCCAGTTATCCTTTAACTAAACTGATAAATCTTCAGTTTGACCTTGTCGCTTCTTTTTCGGATTTCCCGATGAAACTGATCATGTACGGCGGTATCCTGATGTCTTTCCTGGGTGTGTGTTTCGGTATCTTTCTGGCTATTGCCAGGTTGGCTTACGGCGCTCAGTGGGCGGCAGAGGGAATGTTTACATTGTTTGCCGTTCTGTTCGTGTTCGTTGGTCTTCAGTTTTTTGCTCTGGGAGTCATCGGGGAATACATAGGACGTATTTATCTGGAAGCCCGTAAAAGACCGGAATATGTAATAGAAAAAGTTCACACTGAATCATCATAAAATATTTTCGCGATCAGCAGGAGAAATAAAAAATTGAAAACGGTTGTGTTTGCTTATCACAACATGGGACTTATTGGTCTGGAAGCATTGGTACGTCACGGATATGACATAGCGGCCGTGTTTACCCATGAAGATGATCCCGGTGAAAATTGCTGGTTCGGTTCGGTGAAAAAGTGGGCGCAGGGAAAAGGCATTAAAGTGTATACAACCGAAGAAGTAAACTCTCCTCAGTGGATTGAAGAAATTGCGGCAATGAGACAGGATGTGATATTTTCTTTTTATTACCGGAAAATGATAAGCCGCGGCATTCTTAATTTGTCCCGTGTGGGAGCTTTTAATTTACACGGCTCACTTTTACCTGCTTACAGGGGAAGATGTCCGGTCAACTGGGTGTTAATCAATGGAGAAAAACAAACAGGCGTTACTCTTCATTACATGATTGAAAAACCGGACGCAGGGGATATTGTCGGCCAAAAAGCTGTAAATATAGAAATATCCGATACGGCAAAAACCTTATATGATAAACTTTGCACGGCGGCCAAACAACTTCTGGATGAAGCATTGCCACTCATAAAGAAAGAACAAATCCCGCGGCAAAAGCAGGATCTAAAAGCGGGAAGTTACTACGGCGGAAGACATCCGGAAGACGGACACATTGACTGGAACAAGTCTGCCGGCGAAATTTACAATTTGATTCGGGGAGTAACCGATCCTTATCCCGGTGCGTTCGCATTTTTGGATAATGGCGATAAGATTATTATCTGGTGGGCTGAGTCGGTGATTGCAAACAAGGGAATTCCGGGTGAATTAATTATTAAAGATAAAGAAGTTCTTGTGCAAACGGGAGAAAATGCTATAAAGCTTCTCAATATCGAAATTAACGGAAAACGCCTCAAAGGCGAACAAATCAACGATTATTTGAGGAACGGGAAGGTAAGAGAGCTTAGATGAAAGTATTAATTCTTGGTGTGAATGGATTTATCGGACATCATCTGGTCAGCAGAATTCTGGCGAAAAAGAAAGACTGGATAGTTTACGGAATGGATTTGGGAACGGACCGGTTGGGCGAATCCCTTGACAATCCTCGTTTCAACTTTATGGAAGGAGATATATCAATCAATCGGGAATGGATTGAACTGCAAATCAAGAAGTGCGATGTTGTGATGCCGCTGGTAGCTATTGCCACTCCAAAACTTTATGTGGAAGATCCGATCGCTGTTTACAATCTCGATTTTGAGATGAATGTGGATATCGTAAAAAAATGTGTCAAATATCATAAACGGATTGTCTTTCCGTCTACTTCGGAAGTATACGGAGCATGTGATGATCGTGAATTCAAAGAAGACGAAAGCTTTCTGGTTGTAGGTCCCATCAACAAGGAGCGCTGGATATATTCCTGCTGCAAACAGCTTCTTGACCGTGTGATTTACGCCTACGGGACGAGAGGACATCTGGAATTTACACTGTTCAGGCCGTTCAACTGGATAGGCCCGCGACTGGATTCCCTGGATACCGCCAAGGAAGGCAGTTCACGCGTTGTTACGCAATTCATCGCGGAGCTGTTTATGAAGCGTCCAATAAATCTTGTTGATGGTGGGAAACAAAAGCGCTGTTTTACGTATGTCGATGACGGAATCGACGCGCTCATGAAGATACTGGAAAACAAAAATGATGCCTGCAAGAATCAGATTATAAATATCGGCAACCCAAGAAACGAATGTTCCATAAAAGAACTGGCTCAGATATTGAAAAAGCTTTTTAAGCAGCATCCCCATCATAAAAATGATAAAATATATTCGGAAATTGTCGATACTTCCGCGGATACTTATTACGGCAAAGGATATCAGGATATTTACACGAGAAAACCCAGCATTGAAAAGGCCAGAAAGCTTTTGAACTGGGAGCCGAAAGTAGGGTTGGAAGAATCACTGCGGCTGACGCTTAATTCGTTTCTTAAAGAAAACAAAAAAGCCAAAGTATAACCTCTAAAGTATAACCTCTAAGGATAAATAGAGAATAATAATCTTCCCGTCCCTGGGGGGGGCGGGAATTAAAGGGCGGGGGATTAAATATATAGATTCACCATTCTTTTAATTTCCTCCCATCGAGAGAGTAAAGATAAAAAAGGAAAATTCAATTGTCGATGCTCGGATTAAAAATCGATGTTGATACATACGAGGGGATGAAAAAAGGTGTGCCCTCTCTTTTAAAAACCTTAAAACAATTCGATCTAAAGGCAACATTCTTCTTAAGCATCGGGCCGGATAATTCCGGCCGTGCGATATTGCAGTTAATAAAGAATCCGCTTTTTCTGAAAAAAATGATGCGGACAAACGCGCCCGCTCTTTACGGATGGAGAACGGCATTTAATGGAACGTTACTTCCCGCTCCGATGATTGCGCTTTCTTTTCCGGAAATTGTCAAAGATATAATTAACGCCGGTCATGAAGTTCAGTTTCATGCCTGGGATCACCGCCGCTGGCAGGACGAACTGTCAAGTAAGTCAGAAGACTGGATTAAAGAATGGTTTAGCAAAGGCGCTGTCGGTTTTGAAAAATTAACCGGCCGGAAACCGACTGCGTTTGGCGCACCTTCCTGGACAATCGATGACCGGGTGCTTTCTATTATTCAACAATATAAATTCGATTACTTAAGCTGCACAAGAGCAAAGACACCGTTTATTCATGAGGAAATCAATATACTGGAAATTCCATCAGACCTGCCTTGCTTTGAAGAAATAGAAACGCAGAATGGTATGTCAATAATCATCGAAAAAATTAAAGATGGCGGCCTTCATGTCCTACCGGTTCATGCCGAGGTAGAGGGCGGAATATTTCAAAACCGGTTCAGAGAGCTTCTGGAAAAAACACTCAGCATGAACATGGAAATAGTGCCGCTGAAAACAATTAAAGCTAAACTGGATATTCAAACCCTGCCGATTCGGAAATACAAAATGGAGTTACTTCCCGGCCGCCACTCACCCTGCGCAGTCTAAATAACTTATGCAACATCCTCGTCGTTTTTGTAAGACCTGAGTTTGAATAATAAAATGTCATTGGCCAATGGCGGAAAAAATAATGCCGGCAGTTATGTCGGTAAACGGATGTCAGCATTGCGCACGTTTTCATGGAGCTCTCATATTAGATGAAGTAATAGTATCCGCATTGGCGGCGCCTTTTTGGGCAATTGTAAATGTATTTTCTTTGTTGCATAGGCGTAAGCTTGTGAAAGATTGATAGCCCGCAGTAATAATTTTAAATAATCTTTTGGTGC
>MAEO01000229.1:36710-36786 GCA_001683985.1 Smithella sp. M82 | reverse complement strand
TTTTCTTTGTTGCATAGGCGTAAGCTTGTGAAAGATTGATAGCCCGCAGTAATAATTTTAAATAATCTTTTGGTGC
>MAEO01000229.1:2871-36700 GCA_001683985.1 Smithella sp. M82 | reverse complement strand
TGACGAAAATAGCCTGATTTTAATCGTAACTACTTGATATTACGTCTTCCAAGCTTTATGACTGCGGAAGATGGGCTAAGCGGGGATATCATTTTTTTATAATTGGCGGTTTTCTTTAATAATCCAGCGTAACAAAATATAAATTTGAGAAATTGAGATAACGGAAATAAAGAAAGAGGAAGGGGGAAATTTCTAATTAAGTTTCTTTCATCCAGTCTTTCCCGCCCAGCATGCGTGAAACAAGCATGCCGGATACGTTGTCGCCGACTGCGTTGAGCATTGTGGCCGGAGCGTCAACCAGTGTGCCGATCATGGTTATTATCGGGAACGCTTCCATCGGAAAACCATAAAAAGAAATGATCAATAGCTCGCCGATTGTTCCGCCGCCGGGAATGCCGCTGACCACCACTCCGGTTAAAAGAGCGATGCCTATAGCGGTAAGAATCGTTTCCGCTCCGGAAAAGGGCATATTGAATATGCCGAAAAGAAAAGAAATCTTCAGAACAGCTGCCAGACACGAACCTTCCATGTGCATTGTAGCGCCGATAGGAATGACGACCTCACTGATATCTTTGGGTACGCCGTTCTTATCGGCAGCTTCCAGATTAGCGGGAATTGTTGCCATGGAACTGCCGGTAGCCAGAGCGACAAGAGATGCCGGTATGATATTTTTCCAGAATCGTCGTACACCTTTAGCTTTAGCTGCTATAAAAGCGTAGATGGTAAAGGCGATAAAGAAATACAAAATAGCTGTCGGATAATAAAGAAACATGGCACGTGCGTATGAGTCCAGAAGCTCCGGACCGAAAACACCGACAAGATAGGCAAAGTATGCGCAAAGTCCTACAGGCGCGTAATACATGATGAAAGAAATAAGTTTCATCATTACCGCGCTGCCGGAATTAAGAAAGTTCGTAAATGTTTTTCCCTTCTCGCCGATGGCCGAAGTTGCCAGTCCGATTAAAATTGAAAAGATAATCAGCGCGAGCATATTTTTCTTGGATAATAAATCGGCAAAATCGGAAACGGTGAAGGCCTTCACGATTTGATCGGAAATTTTCAGGTGTTCGACGTTGATACCGTTTCCCGGATTTACATGAACACCGGAAGCGGGTGGGTAGGATACGACACCGATTATCATAACAACGGAAGCGATCAGACCGGTTACTACAAAGACCAATATCATAGCCGACATAATTTTCCCCAGTCGCCGGATATTTTGCATTCCGGCGACAGCGGAAGAAATGGAAAAGAAAACAAGCGGAATAAGCACAGTAAAAAGCAGATTTAAAAAGATATCGCCCAGGGGTTTAAAAGATGCGGCATCTTTTTTGTAAATAATGCCGAGAATAGCGCCGATAATAATGGATAAAATCAGTGTAATCGAAAACCCGTATGATTTTAAAAATGAAGGTGTTTTTGTTTCCATAGTCCTCACTCGATAACGAAATCAAAGTAATTATCGGGATAAGGTTCATTCTTTAATGTATAGCGCCAC
This sequence comes from Smithella sp. M82, assembly GCA_001683985.1. Taxonomy (GTDB): domain Bacteria; phylum Desulfobacterota; class Syntrophia; order Syntrophales; family Smithellaceae; genus Smithella. The sequence goes on along the minus strand of MAEO01000229.1, from coordinate 35,202 downwards.
CATTCAAAATCGTAATTTTTAAAACCGTGCTTTTCCATCAGCGTTTTAAGCAGAAGCCTGTTTATTTTTTGACTGCTCTTTGCGGTCGGTAACAGTCATAGATTTTTAGAGTCAGTGAATAAGGCGCCAGATCTTTCTGAACACAGGCAAGCGCGTCTGCCGCTTCTTTTGTTAAATAGCGCTTGGAATCCAGATAGCCGTCAACCTTTTCTCCCGGGAAATTATTAGATCCGTAGTAACGAATATCCAGAAGAATATCCGGGATTACTTTTTGAATATCAATGAAGCTATCCGGCATTTTGTTGGTATCGGCTTTGTGAGGGGTTAGCGGACAGCATGCAGAAATAAAAATCAATAAGACGATCATAATTTTGGATTTCATAAAAAGCATCCGTTTAATCTCTGCTGCCTGTAATGATCAGCGGCGATGCCGCCGGATCAAGCCAACCGATAATTTTAATTATGCTTTCCTCGGAAACAGCTACACAACCTGCCGTAGGTATGCCTCTGCCTTTCCAGATGTGTAGAAAGATGGCGCTGCCGTTTCCCTTGATTATCGGATCGGTGTTATACTCAATGACAATTCCGTATTTGTAAAGATTGTCATCGCGTCTCATCATCTCATAAGAAGTCGCGTGTGTTTCAGATTTCTTTACCCAGAGATTGTAATCTTCAGCGTTTTGGTCATCAACCCAGATGTCGTCCGCTAAAACCTGACGGTAAGGCATTTTTGTTTTTACGGATGAATCATAGCCGAAGGACATTTTCAGAGTATAAATGCCGGAAGGGGTTCTACCGTCTCCCTCTCTTTTTTCTCCGGTGGGCGCGAATCCATTCCTTCCGATTACGGCATCAAACGGTTCAAAAACTGTCTGCCATTTATCTTTATGCTTTTCCAGGGCGTAAAGAGTTGTCTTAGTGAAGAAGAAAAAGCTGTTGTCCCTGACCAGGATGATTTGCGATGATTGGCCGATCTTATTTTCCCGGGACATCAAAAAATCTCCGGCATTGAATTTTGATGCAAACGGTAAAAAAACACATCCGTGGAAAGAAAAAAGCGACAGAAATATTGAAAATAACAAGACAAATTTTGATAGTCCATTTATCTTCATAAAATTATTGGTTCTTTTAGGATTTAGTCAAAACATTACGGCAAAAATATAAAAAAATCAAGCAATAACGTAAAAATAACTTATTCTTGACTTTGATTCTTTTTTCATGTTAGTTTTTTTGTAATCTTTTATTAAAATACGTGTAAATATTATCAAAATCTCCAGGGAACGAATAATGTCTGATCACTTCACATTCATGATAATCCCCAACAGAAAAAGTGGCGTCAAAAAGATATCTGTTTCCAAAACTTTTGTCCGTAATCTTCTTATTATTTTCATTTTAATCATTCTTGTTACTCTTTATGTAGTTTATGATTATGCCAGTATTAAAAGAGATCGGGCTGAACTGGCAAGATTAAGGCAGCAGACCAAAGAGCAATCTCAGCAATTTAGAGAACTGGCCGTAAAAATAGAAACATTTGCCGAACGCATGGAAGAACTCAGGCAAGTCGATAAAAAATTAGAATCTTGGCATATGAAACAAATCGGGAGAAAAAATTCCAATTTTATAAAGATTGATCATGGACGCGGGTTGGCTGCCGGCTTTGCTCACTTATCCAAAAGAGTTGTAACGGAAGGTAAAAGAGTTAAAAGAGGTGATATCATCGGTTATGTTGGCGATACCGGTCGTAGTACGGGTGCGCATCTTCACTATGCCGTATTCGTCAATGGCATGCCGGTTAATCCCAGAAAGTATTTGAAAAGCAGTTGATCATCTGATCATGAAGGCAGGTAACAATAAACGTTTTCGCTGCCGGGAAGTTTCATTCCTTAGAAGTGAACTTTTATTGTCAATAAAATAAATGTATTTAAACTCACCGGTAAAATTGCCGGTTTTTTTTTAAAAAAGGTAACCAATGTTTCTGGAAAGCATACTGAAGAAGATAGTGGGAACAAAAAATGACCGGGAATTGAAGCGTCTTTCGTTATTATTGGAAGAAATAAATAATTTCGAACCGGCAATGATGTCTTTATCCGATGAGGAATTAAGAGCAAAGACTCCTTATTTTAAAGAAAAATTAAAAAACGGTCTTTCTCTGGATGATATTCTGACAGAAGCATTTGCTGTGGTCAGGGAGGCTTCCCGCCGAACTTTGCTGATGAGGCCCTTCGATGTTCAGATCATCGGCGGAATTGTTCTGCATGAAGGCAAGATTGCCGAAATGAAAACAGGAGAAGGAAAAACATTGGCGGCGACAATGCCTCTTTACCTTAACGCTTTGGAAGGGAAGGGATGCCATGTAGTCACGGTAAATGATTATCTGGCCGGAAGAGACGCTGAATGGATGGGACCTATTTATAGGTTTCTGGGCCTGAGTGTCGGAGTGATTGTTCATGGTTTGGACGATGACGAACGAAGAGCAGCATATCATGCGGATATCACCTATGGGACCAATAATGAATTCGGTTTTGATTATCTTCGCGACAATATGAAATTCACATTGGATGATTATGTCCAGCGCGAATTCAACTACGCTATAGTAGACGAGGTTGACAGTATTCTGATTGATGAAGCCAGGACTCCGCTGATCATTTCCGGCCCCTCTGAAGAATCAACCGATAAGTATTACAAAATTAATCAGATCATCCCCCGGTTAAAAAAAGACGTCGATTACTCGATAGAAGAAAAAAGCAAAACGGTTGTTTTGACCGAAGCAGGCGTGGCGCATGTGGAGGGATTGTTGAATGTGCAGAATCTCTATGAACCGCGCAACATAGAAATTGTTCACCATGTTAATCAGGCTCTCCGCGCCCATACTTTATTCAGGAGAGATGTTGATTATCTGGTCAAAGACGGGGAAGTCGTTATCGTTGATGAATTCACGGGAAGAGTAATGCCCGGCAGGCGCTACAGTGACGGACTGCATCAGGCTCTGGAAGCCAAAGAAAAAGTAAAAATTGAGAGAGAAAATCAAACACTGGCTTCCATCACGTTTCAGAATTATTTTAGAATGTACAAGAAACTGGCGGGCATGACCGGAACAGCGGATACGGAAGCTGCCGAATTCAGGAAAATTTATAATCTTGATGTTGTCGTTGTCCCGACCAACATGCCGATGATTCGCGATGATTACAACGACTTGATCTATAAAACCGAGAAAGAAAAAATTAATGCCGTCATTAAAGAAGTCAAAGAATTAAATAAGGCGAAACGGCCGGTTTTAATCGGTACTATCTCGATAGAAAAATCCGAACTCCTGAGTAAATATTTAACTAAATCCGGCATAAAACATCATGTTCTGAATGCTAAGAACCATGAGAAAGAGGCAGAAATAGTGGCGCAAGCCGGACAGCCGGGAATGGTGACAATATCCACAAATATGGCCGGACGCGGAACCGATATTAAGTTGGGAGAGGGTGTGGCGGAAATGGGCGGCCTGCATATTTTGGGAACCGAACGCCATGAAAGCCGTCGGATTGATAACCAGTTGAGAGGAAGGTCGGGAAGACAGGGCGATAAAGGATCTTCGCGTTTTTATCTTTCTTTGGAAGACGATTTGTTGCGTATATTCGGTGCGGAAAGAATATCCGGGATTATGGACAAAATCGGTATTGAAGAAGATCAGCCGATTGAGCATAAATATATTTCCCGCGCTATTGAAAATGCCCAGAAACGTGTTGAAGGACAGAATTTTGATATCCGCAAACATCTGCTTGATTATGATGATGTAATGAACAGGCAGCGCAAAGTAATTTATGAACAGCGCAAAAAAGTACTTCGCGGCGATGACTTATGGACAGATGTCAATGAGATGACTGAAGAGATCGTAGACGATCTTCTGTCCGAATTTATGAGTGAGAAAGAAAACAAAGATGAGTGGAACCTTAAAGGACTGGAAGACGCTTTGTTGAAGCAGTTCAATATAAAATTTGATTTAGTCAATTTCGTGCAGAGCAGCGCTGCTTCGTCATCTGTTCACGAGTTTATAATTCAGGGAGTTCAAAAACTCCTGCATGATAAAGAAGACGAATTCGGTAAAGAGCTGATGAGTTACCTGATGAAGGTAATCATGCTTCAGGCAATAGACATTCAGTGGAAAGAACATCTGCTGGCGATGGACCATCTAAGAGAAGGAATCGGCCTGCGCGGCTACGCCCAAAAAGATCCGGTCAGGGAGTACCAGCGCGAAGGTTACGAGATGTTCATGGACATGATTGCCCGAATTAAAATGGATGTGCTGGAAAAACTATGTCTGATTAGAATTCAGAGAGAGGAAGAAGTTGAAGAAATACGGCAAAAACAAAAACAGGATTATATTATGAGCCGCGGAGAAGATGTGCCGCAATCCAAAACGATTAAGCATGAAGGCGCCAAGATCGGACGGAACGACCCCTGCCCTTGCGGGAGCGGTAAGAAATACAAGAAATGTTGTGGCGCTTAAGTTATTAAAAAAAAGGAAGTAGTTTTATGGTTAAGAATAAAGCAAAAATCAGTGTGCCCGGCTTTCTGGCCAATGGAATTGCCGTTGGCATTAAAGGTTCCGACAAAAAAGACTTAGGCTTGATTTACTCTACAGTTCCTGCAAAAGTGGCGGCTGTGTTTACTAAAAATACTTTTAAGGCAGCGCCGCTGTTGATTAATGAAGAACGTGTCAAAAAAGGTATCGCTCAGGCAATTATTACCAATAGCGGATGTGCCAACGCGGCCACAGGAAAAGAAGGTTACAGAGATGCACTGGCTGTTTCCGCGGCTTTATCTAAGGAAATGAAAATAAAAGATGAATTGGTGCTCGTCAGTTCTACAGGGGTTATTGGAAAAAGACTTCCCTTGAAAAAGATAGAAAACGGCATAGGTAAACTGGTTAAGGGGTTGAATGAGAACGGAATTGAAGATGCGGAAGAAGCAATGATGACAACTGATAAATATCCCAAGATTGCCGTTCGCAAAGGTGTGGTCGGAGCGAAAGATATTACCATTTGCGGCATTGCCAAGGGCGCCGGAATGATTGAACCCAACATGGCTACTTTGCTCGCCTATGTAATGACCGATGCCTTAATAGATTCCAGGGCTTTAAGCACGGTTTTTCATCAGGTGATTAATTCCACATTTAATTCGATCAGTGTTGACGGGTGCATGAGCACCAATGATACGGCGATTATTCTGGCCAATGGTTCAGCCGGCAATAATCCGTTGGAAAAGGTACAGGCCCGACTGCAGCGTTTTCGCGATATGCTGTCTGAAGTTTTAACGGAACTTTGCCGGGCGGTTGTTAAGGATGGCGAAGGAGCGACAAAATTTATTTCAATTATGGTCGAAGGAGCTAAATCAAAGTCCGATGCGCGATCCGTCGCTTATGCTATTGCGAACTCCAATTTGGTCAAGACGGCATTTTTTGGAGAAGATCCCAACTGGGGAAGGATAATTGCCGCCATTGGTTCTTCAGGAATATCCATGGAAAAGGAAAAAGTAAGCCTGTCTATCGGTAATAAACTTGTATTTCATCAGGATTCTCCTGTTAATGTTAATTTAAGTGAATTAAATGAAATATTTAAAAAAGACCGGATCAATGTAAATGTTAATCTGGGAGCAGGAGATAAATCATATTTTCTTTATACCTCCGATCTTTCCTACGACTATGTAAAAATAAACGCCGATTACACGACCTGATTGCCGGTAAAAATTATTAATTTTATTGCCGGAAAAACGGTTATTTAAGCTTGATTATTTAAAATGTTTGTGCTATGTGCCGCCAGACAAATTTCGCACATCTTCGGATTGCCGGTATGTTGCTTAAAATTTAAGTTTGCCGCGTAAGTTGAAGAAGGTGGAGGAAAAAACAAAATTAAGGAGATAAATATGTCAGCAATTTCAATGAAACTTTTACTGGAAGCCGGTGTTCATTTCGGACATCAGACAAACAAATGGAATCCCAAGATGAAACCATACATCTTTGGGGCCAGAAACAACATTTACATTATTGATCTTCAACAGACCGTGGGCCTGTTTCAGATGGCGTATAACTTTATAATTGATATTGTCAGTCAGGGTCAGGAAGCGCTTTTTGTGGGCACGAAAAAACAATCACAGGAAGCAATTAAGGAAGATGCTCTGCGTTGCGGCATGCCTTACGTCAATCAGCGCTGGCTTGGCGGAATGTTGACCAACTTCTCTACAATAAAAAAGAGTATTGATCGTTTAAACACATTGACGGATATGTTCAATGATGAATCGATCAAAGCTTTCCCCAAAAAAGAAATAACCAAATTACAAAAGGAAAAGGAAAAACTGGAAAATGTTTTAGGTGGAATCAGGAATATGAAATCCATACCGGCGGCCGTCTTTATAGTTGATCCAAGCCGTGAACATATAGCGGTTAATGAAGCAAAAAAGTTAAGGATTCCTATAGTGGCTATCGTTGATACGAATTGTGATCCTGATGATATTGATTATATTATACCGGGGAATGATGATGCTATCAGGGCGATTAAATTGTTTACATCTAAATTTGCCGATGCGGTTATGGAAGGGAAGAGACGTTTGGAAGAAAGACTGACTGCAGAATCAAATAAAGAAGCAGATGCGGGCGTTATTGTTGAAACCAAACCGGAAGAAACAGATATACCCGAAAGCATAGAAATGGAAGACAAAGTTGCACAAGCGGAAGAATAAACCGGGGAATCATTCAAACATCTGTAAAATATATTATTGGATTTATTAATAGGTTAAGGGAGGATTTAAAATTGGAAATAACTTCGGCAATGGTTAAAGAGTTAAGAGTAAAAACCGGTACAGGCATGATGGATTGCAAGGAAGCATTGATAGCTTCTAACGGTGATTTTGAAAAGGCAATCGATTATTTAAGAACAAAAGGATTATCGGCAGCGACGAAAAGATCTTCTAAAGCTGCTAAAGATGGTACAATCACTTCTTATATTCATATGGGTGGCAGAATCGGCGTTATGGTAGAGATAAATTGTGAAACTGATTTTGTAGCGAAGACTGATGATTTCCAAAAAATGGCAAAAGATGTTGCCATGCATATTGCCGCATCAAATCCGCTTTATGTCCGGCCTGAGGAAATTCCGGCTGATGTTATAGAAAGAGAAAAAGAAATTTACCGTATCCAGCTGCGGGAGGAAAAGAAACCGGAAAAAATCTGGGATAAGATAATAGAGGGAAAACTCAAAAAATATTACGAAGAAGTATGTCTGCTGGAACAGAAATTCATCAAAGACACCGATATAACCGTAGGAACGCTTTTAAATAACACCATAGCCAAAACCGGTGAAAATGTTGTCATTCGCAGATTTGCAAGATTTCAACTGGGAGAGGAAATAAAAAAATAGGTGGGCAAAACGAAAGAAAAAGCAGTTTATAAAAGAATACTGTTGAAGTTGAGCGGAGAATCTCTTTTAGGCAGGCAGCCTTTTGGAATAGATCCTGATGTAGCTAATTTCATAGCTCAGGAAATAAAGTCTGTTGCCGATCTTAACGTTCAAATTGGAATTGTCGTCGGCGGCGGTAATATATTCAGAGGATTAGAAGCCGATTCAAAGGGTATCGATCGAATTTCAGCGGATTACATGGGTATGTTGGCTACGGTGATTAATAGCCTGGCCTTGCAAAGTGCGTTGGAAGGGCGCGGAATACCTACGCGAGTGCAAACGGCAATACAAATGCATGAGATTGCCGAACCGTTTATTCAAAGAAGAGCCATTCGCCATTTAGAAAAGGGAAGAGTGGTAATATTTGCCGGTGGAACCGGTAATCCCTATTTTACGACAGATACCGCAGCATCCTTGCGGGCTATGGAGATCAGAGCAGATGTTATAATGAAGGCCACAAAAGTTGACGGAGTATATGACAGCGATCCCGTAAAGAACAAAAAAGCGGTTATGTTTAAAAACATAAGTTATATTGATGTGTTAACAAAAAATCTTAAAGTAATGGATGCAACCGCAATATCGCTTTGCCGGGATAATTCATTGCCGATTATTGTTTTTAATTTACAGAAAAAAGGAAATATTCGTAGGGCGATTTGCGGCCGGAAAATTGGCACTTATGTAGGAGAGTAAGATGAAAGAAACTATTTATCAAAAATTTAAAGACGAAATGGAGAAAACAATAACCGGTTTGAGCAAGTCTTTCAGCAGGGTAAGAACCGGGAGAGCGTCAGTTGCGCTTTTGGATGGAATAAGAGTGGATTATTACGGCGCCGCCACCCCCATTAATCAGGTTGCTAACATTTCTATTCCGGAAAACCGTCTGATTGTTATTGTTCCCTGGGATGCTTCGGTAATTGGCGCAATTGAAAAAGCTATTCAAAAGTCGGATTTAGGTTTAACGCCTTCAAATGACGGTAAAGCGGTGCGCCTGACTATTCCGCAATTAACGGAAGAGCGTCGTAAGGAACTTGTTAAGATTGTTAAAAAAATGGCGGAAGAAGGAAAAATAAAACTCCGCAATGCCCGCAGAGACGCTAATGAAGAATTAAAAAATCTGAAAAAAAATAATAAAATGACCGAAGATGAGCTTTTTGCCGCACAAGAAGAAGTTCAAAAGCTGACTGATCAATACATAGAAAAAACAGATAAAATACTTGCAGCCAAGGAAAAAGAAATAATGGAGATTTAGGCCGGATTTTATATAAAATGTAAAATGGGGAGTTAAGAACTCCCCATTTGTTTTTTTAGATATCTATTATGCATTATTTAATGAGATTCTATGTTGAAAAAATTTGTTCTGTCCGTTAGAGTAATATCTAAATTGGAGCAAAATCAATGATAAAGATTGATTGGAATAAATTGCCGCGACACATAGCCATAATTATGGATGGTAATGGTCGTTGGGCAAAACAACATGCAATAGGGAGAATTCGCGGACATAGACAAGGCGTCAAGGCTGTCAGGACTGTCGTCAAGGCGTGTCGCGAAATAGGCATTGAATATCTGACCCTGTATGCCTTTTCCATAGAAAATTGGGAACGTCCGGCAAAAGAAGTAAAAGCTTTGATGTTCCTTTTGGATGAATATTTGACCAAAGAAGCAAAGGAACTGCATAAACAGGGAATCAGGCTTACAAATATCGGCGAAACAGATCGTCTTCATCCTTCGGTAAAAGAAAAGCTTTTGCAGACAAAAGAATTTACAGCAAAAAATGATAAAATGGTTTTAAATCTGGCTTTGAGTTACGGTGGCAGAGATGAGATTATCAGCGCTGTAAAAAGAATTGTTCAGGATAATTTAAAAGGCAAGATAGGCGTAAATGATATTAATAAAGAGACCTTTAGTAAATATTTGTATACTTCCGGAATGCCTGATCCGGATTTGTTGATTCGGACCAGCGGCGAATATCGCATCAGTAATTTTCTTCTTTGGCAGATGGCTTACACGGAACTGTATTTTACCAATGTACTGTGGCCTGATTTTACGAAAGATGATCTTTTCAAAGCAATTGCCGGTTATCAGAAGCGTGAAAGACGTTTTGGCCTGACAAGCGAACAATTGAAAGAAGTGAAGAGTGAAGATTAAAAAGTGAAGAGTGAAATGTGAAAAGGAAAATAAATGTCCGATAATACGACAGGGGAAAGTAATTTATTGTTAAAGAGGTGGTTGACAGGTCTTGCTCTGGCGCCTGTTTTGGTCTTGGTTATCGTGTACGGATCGAAAGAAATTTTTGCGGCTTTGGTTGCTTTTTTTATTATTGCGGGAGTCTGGGAGTATAATAACATAGTTTTTGGTCCCGATTTTGTAAAAGAAAAAATTGAAGGTCTGATTCTGGCGGTAATTATTCCATTGGTTGTCTTATTTGGTGACAACCGGCAATTACTTGCCGTGTTGGCGCTGTCCGTGTTGATTGTTTTTATAATATTTGTCCTGTCGATTAGAGAATCAAAGTTTGATGTTCTATCGGTTGCCAAGGTAATCTTCGGCATGATGTATATACCTTTTTTGATGTCGTATTTTATTTTTCTGCGAATGACGGATAAAGGAATTGAATGGATATTTTTTGTTTTGTTTCTCGCATTCATCGGCGATATAGTTGCGTTATATGCAGGTAAATATTTTGGAAAACACAAACTGATTCCTTTTGTCAGTCCCGGTAAGACGGTGGAAGGTTTTGCCGGATTGGTTGCCGGAAGCACAACTGCCTGTCTGATTTTCGCTTATTATTTTTTGCCGGAAGTATCATTGATACAAATAGCTGTTCTTGGTTTTACCGGCAGCATTATCGGACAACTGGGCGATATTTGTGAATCCGCTATAAAAAGATTTTTTGGTTTTAAGGATGCCGGTTCACTTCTCCCCGGACATGGAGGAGTCCTTGATCGTCTGGATTGCCTGATTTTTATTGCGCCCTTTGTTTATTATTACCGTATGTTTATAATTGGATAAATGAAAAAAATAACAATTTTAGGTTCAACAGGTTCAATAGGATTAAGCGCGCTTGATGTCATTGAAAAAAATTCACAGCGTTTTCAGGTTGAGGCTCTCACGGCTGGAAGAAATATAAAGCTGCTCAAGAAACAAATAGAAAAGTTCAAACCCAAAGCGGTTGCTGTAAGCAACAAAGAAACCGCGCTTAAGCTTCATGACTCCTTAACAAGTAAAAATAAAGTTAAAGTGTTGTATGATGAAGAAGGTTTGAAAGAAGTTGCTTCTTTTCCTTCAGCAGATACGGTTATTTCAGCCATAGCGGGTTCTGCCGGATTAATACCGACCCTTGCGGCGATTGAAGCGGGTAAAAACATAGCCCTGGCCAACAAGGAAACAATGGTTATGGCGGGAGAAATTATAACCCGAAGAGCAATAAAAAAGAGAGTGAAAATTATTCCGGTAGACAGTGAGCACAGCGCAATATTTCAATGTTTGGAAGGACATGATAGAAAAAATTTGCGGCGGATAATTTTGACAGCTTCGGGGGGGCCTTTTCTAAATTTTACCAGGAATGAATTAAGAAAGGTTACCCTGACACAAACATTGCGTCACCCCAACTGGAAGATGGGGAAAAAAGTCACCATCGATTCCGCTTCGATGATGAACAAAGGATTGGAAGTTATCGAAGCTAAATGGTTTTTTAATATGGACATAAACAGCATTGATGTTATAGTCCATCCTCAAAGTATAGTACATTCCATGATAGAATTTATTGATGGGGCTTTGGGGGCACAAATGGGAATTCCGGATATGAAAGTGCCAATTGCATACGCTTTAACTTATCCGGAAAGAATAATTAATGATCTTCCGGCGCTAAATCTTGCAGAAACGGGGAGTTTGGAATTTCGCAAGCCTGATATGAAGAAATTTCCATGTCTTAAACTTGCCTATGAGGCTGCTCTTTGCGGCGGTACGGCTCCCGTTGTATTAAATGCCGCTGATGAAATAGCTGTATCTGCGTTTATTGAGAATAAAATTCGTTTTAGTGATCTGCCTGAGATTATAGAAAAAATTCTCAATTGTCATAATCCGGTTAATAATCCTTCGTTGGATGATATTCTGCAAACGGATTTGTGGGCAAAACGGGAGACCGGCAAAATAATAGAAAGGATAAAGAAGTGACTACCTTAATTTCTTTTATAATATTACTTGGTGTTCTTATTTTTGTCCATGAATTCGGTCATTTTCTGGTTGCCCGGATTTCCGGTGTGGGCGTCTTAAAATTTTCTCTCGGTTTCGGACCGAAAATCGTCAGTAAGAAAGTAGGAGAAACGGAATATGCGCTTTCGTGGATTCCTTTAGGCGGATTTGTCAAATTGTTGGGTGAGTCGGGCAATGAGGAGCTGTCGCCGGAAGATGAAAAAAGATCGTTCTGTAAGCAGGCGGTATGGAAACGGATATTGATAGTATCGGCTGGTCCCGTTTTTAACTTCTTATTGGCGATACTGATATTTTTTATTGTTTATATGTACGGTTTGCCGAACCTGACTGCTGTTGTCGGAGAACTACAAAAAGAAGGAGCGGCTGCGGAAGCGGGGATGATGAACGGCGATAAAATCATTTCCATTAACGGACAAAAAATCGTCTTCTGGGAAGAAGTAAAGTCGGCAATAGCCCAAAGCGAAGGCAAGAATGTGGACTTTATTATAGAGAGGAATGCAGAAAAGAAGCATCTTTTAATTAAGCCGAAGTTATCTAAAACAAAAAATATTTTCGGCGAAGAAGAATCCGGATATCTTATCGGAGTTTCCCCTTCCGGAGACATGTTAACAGAAAGAAAAAATCCCCGGGATGCAATTACTGTTTCATTGAGCAAGACTTGGGAGATTAGTAAATTGACGGTTATTTCCGTGATTAAAATTATAGAGGGAGTTATTTCACCGCGAACTTTGGGCGGGCCGATTTTTATTGCTCAGGTTGCCGGCGCTCAGGTAAAAGAAGGCATAATACCATTCATTCTTTTTATGGCTATACTTTCCATTAATCTGGGAGTAATCAATCTTTTTCCCATTCCGGTTCTCGATGGCGGTCATATTTTCTTCTACCTGATTGAGATTGTAACCAGAAGAGAAATAAGCATGAAAGTGAAAGAAATATCTCAGCAAATCGGATTTGCCGTTTTATTGATGCTGATGCTTTTCGTAATTTTTATTGATATTGAGCGGTTAAACATAAAATTCATCAACGACATTATGAAAATGTTTAAGTGAGCTATGTTGACTTTGGCGTTTGATACAGCTTTTAAAACCGCGTCCGTAGCCATTTTGCAGGATAATGTTGTTCTTTATGATGTCCTGATCAATGTTGATTTAAATCATTCCGAAGTGCTTTTACCTGCTGTTAATCAAGCCTGCCTTCAAACGGAAATAAGAGTTACGGATATTGATTTATTTGCCTGTACGGTCGGCCCCGGTTCGTTTACCGGATTGCGTATCGGAGCCGGTACGCTTAAAGGATTCATACTGGCAACGGGAAAACCTGCGGTCGGCGTTTCTTCTCTCATGGCCCTTGCGTTGAATGCAGGTAAAAGTTCAAAAATCATCTGTTCTGTAATGGACGCCGGAAGGGGACAGGTTTATGCAGCTTATTTCCGGTATAATCAGAAAGGTCTTTTGGAGCAAATAGGCGCAGACGAAGTTGTAAATCCGGCGGATATTGATCCTGATTGTAAAAAGGAAGTGTTCTTTGTCGGCGAAGGGGCAATCAAATATGCCGGTATTATCCGGGGCACAAATAAAAAGAATATTGTTATTGCTTCAGGGCAGCAGCAATATATTCGCGCTTCCTCTGTTGCTGTTCTGGGGATAGAAAAATACAGGCGGAATGAATTACTTGATGCGGAAAAATTTGGGCCTGTCTATCTGCGTTCGGCGGATGCTTATCCGAAAAAAACTTTTTTTAAAAAAATAAATTTATGATTTTTCTATTGTGAAGAGCTTATTTCATTGAGAAGTTCCCGGGCTTTTTTGTTGCCAGGATTTCGAGCAAGAACGAAATTAAGGCGTTGAATAATATCATCTATGTTTACGCTTTGAGGTTGCGATAGGTATAATGAATATTGAATATTAGCCAGATTAAAGTTGGTTTCTTCATGAAAAGGATCAATTTCCAGCGCTCTATTGTATGAAGAGATCGCTTTATCAACATCGTTGTTTATTTCATAAACAGAGCCCAGATCATTCCATGCGTCGGCATTTCCAGGATCCAGTTCCAAAACAGTTGTAAAATTTTTCGAGGCTTCAGAATAGTTTCCGTATTGAAAATGAATTCTGCCCAGATTGTATAAAGCCTTTGCATGTGCAGGATTAATCCTGATGATATTTTCATATTCGTCCAGCGCTTCATCATACATATCATGTTTGTCGTATAAAGCGGCCAGGCAAAAACGCGGTTCCACGTCTTGCGAGGCGATTCCGATGGCCTTTTTGTATTGATCGACAGCATGGTGATAATCACCCTGCAACTCTAATATCTTCCCGATATTGAGGATCGCTTCAATATCATCGGCTTTTATTTCCAGCGATTTTTCATAACATTTTTTTGCAGAATCGAGCATGTCCATCTTTTCATAGATATATCCGATATTGATGAATGTTTTCGGATTGCCCGGCTCAATCTCCGCAATTTTTTGAAAACAATTTAAAGCTTCTTCGTAATTATTGCTTTCCAGATGAATATAACCCAGTTTGACGTAATCTTCGACATATCTTCGGCATTTTTCAGTGTCTTTCTTACGGCTGGCAATTATCAATTTATTATGTTTTGGATAAGCATTACAGGAATTAGGAGAAGAAGTTTTATCTGAAGATTCTTTATCCGGAGCTTTCATAATTATTTCATAGCATCAGTTGTTGCCCGATACATCGTTGAACTTACTTAAAATAATATTTTTAATTTCAAACCAGATTGAAACCGGATCAACAGCCGGTGAATGCATGACATGCGGATTTTCCTTAATAACTTGTGCCGACCAATAACCTGCCAATTTGTTTTTACTGTCGGAATTTGCCAATTTTGCCTGTCTTATAATATTATCAGGAATCGACATTTTAACTTTCTGTTTGCATACAAATACTTCTTCGTAAACTTCCTGCTCAACTTTTGTGGGTTGTTCTTCTTTTTCTTCTGGAGTTGAAAAAGATTCTGCCGGAGGTTTTATATTTGCTTCCTGAGGAAGTGGAACATAAGTTGAAGAAGTTCGTGCCAGAGGAACTACCGTTGATTCCGTGTTCTTCGCTTCCTGTAGACAGGAAATATCAGTTGAAGCTGCTTGTGGCGGCACAACTTTCTTCTCAACAGGAATGAAATACGGTGGTTGCGGGGTAGATGGCACTGGAATCTGTTCCGGAGCCGCTTCATTTGTTTCCGTAATAGCAGATTCCGGCAAAACCTTCCTTGAAGGAAATTCGTTTGTTTCAACAACAATAGTTTCCGGTGTTGGAGGAACCGGAGTTGAAGAAACTTTTGATTTTGAAACAGCTTTTTTTGCGGTTGAAGACCTGGATTTTTTCTTTGACTCTTTAACTTCCGGTTTTTCGGAAATTTCTTCTTTGGGTATCTCTATTTCCGGAGGAGCCTGCAATTTTCGTTTTTGCGAGGCGGCGTTACTTAATTTCTGGAAACGATCGGCTATTTGTGAGGCGACTTCGCCTGTGATAATCTTGAATTCGTTTGTTTCTCCCGCTTTCAGACAAAGTTTACATATTTTGTTGATTAGACGGGGAACGCCGTGTTCGGAAAATTCCCAGATTACAGGAATGGCGTCATCGGCAAATATCTGTTTCTGATTGCCGGCGAGCTTGAGTCTTGATTTGATGTAAGTCTTGACCGCCGCTTCCGATGGTAATTTTTCTATATGGCAATAGGTGCCGATACGTTGAAATAAATTAGCCCTCTTGGGATTTTCCAGCTTCTGTGCCAGTTCCATCTGACCGGCAAGAATCAATGTAAAAAGATTACGATCGTCATCCTGCATATTGGTTAAAAGACGCAAATCATCCAGATTACCGGAAGATAAAACATTGGATTCATCAATGACGATTACAATTTTCTTACCCTGATCGTTTGTCTCAAACAGAAGGCGATTGAATATTTCCAATAAATCGACTTTTTTCGTTTCCTGACATTGCGCACCGGTTATTTGTCCGATAATTTCCCTCAACAACTGTATAAAAGAAAGGGCGGGATTGGTAATTAACGCGACCTTATATTTTTCCGGTTCCAGTGAATCAATGATAATTCGCAGAGAAAGAGTTTTGCCCAGGCCTACATCACCTACAATAACGGCAAAGCATTCATTGCCTTCTTTAATGGCAAAAATTGTTTCGGAAATAACATCTTCCATGGATTCATGGCAGTCTACATACATTGAAGAATCGGGCACATTATCGAAAGGCGGTTTATTTAAATTCCAGTATTCGCAGTACATCTATTTCTCCCTGAAAAACTATTTTAGAATTAAGACAATATATCCTTCAATGTATAACATTTTATAAGTTGCTGATTAATTATTTATCAAATTGAGCGAATACGTCGTCATTACTCAAATACTCCAGAATATCTTCCAGTAAAAAACGTCTCCTTCTGCCTAATTTATAGCTGTTGATTTTTTTCTCGTTAACAAGCTTTTGCAGAAAACTTTTGCTGATTTGCAGCATTTGACATACCTGATCAGCGCACAGCATTCTCAAGAGTATTGATTCGTTATAACGGAAATTAAGAGCCAGTTGTCCGTCAGAATTGATTTTTATATTAAGTGACGGATCTTTTTTTACTCCCGCCAGTAATTCTTTTATATACTCCGACTGTTGAAGTAATGCTGACTGCTCTTTAGTCATAATTATGGAGATGACGGATGATGCATCATCTGAGAACTCTTCTACGATTTTTTTATCGGATGGCTGAGGTTGTTCATCGGCATAAATATCGTTTTTTACATTTTTTAGCGTAAGGACATCTTTTTGGTTGTTCGGCGGTGCAGGTGTAACTTTAATTTCCGGTTGGGCTTGTTCCCGCCGTCTTTTTACGATGCAGATTTTTTCCATTACTGCTCCCGATGCTTTTAATTTACTGTTTCGTAACCAATTACGGCTGAATTACGGATTGATAAATAATTGCTCTTTAATGGCATTTAATGCTTCCCTCTCCCGGCCGATAATGTCAGGAACCTAAGAGTATAAATTTAATACATATTTTATGTAGCTTTTTTGTTCGGTAAAATCAAGACAATTTTAAATCTTTAAAATTAATCTGTCAATGGAATGTCCCAATCATGGAATGTCCAAATCATTACCGGGAAGGTTGGAGAAAAATCGTTTATCTGATTCTGAGTTTTTTTTCACCGAGATAAATTGGATAAAATATAGCAAGCAAACAGAGCAAAAAAGCAAAGACAAAAGAAATAACCGACCATGTTAATTGAAGCAAGGAAATACCTTGGCCACGTAAATCGGCCATAAATATGCTGTATACGGGACCGGCTTCCAGAATTACAACCGTTGAAATCAAACAGAAACAAAGAACCATAAAAAGGAGTCCGCCGAAACTTGTTGCAGCCTGTGCCGGATTTTCCGATTTAAAATCGGCATACACAGCGCCCAGGCCGACGGCCATGCCCACTACAGCGGGAACAAGACAAAATAATGTTATGGTCGATAGAAACATCATGAAAGGAGAAACTCGCAGCAATAAATTGGAAACAACAACCAAAAATTCTACCAGAATTATAAGCGGCACGTAATACAAAAAAAACTTGATCCAGAGGAATTTTTTTAACGATACCGGCGCTGCCTGAACAATCCAGAAAGCTTCGCCTTCCCTGCTGACTGAAGGGAAAACAAAACGTGCGACGATTGCCGTAAGTACAAATGCTGCCAGTCCTATGTTTAAAAATGAAAATAAATTTTGAAGATATACGGCTTTTATCGGCAGATTATCCAAAGGTAAAACGGAAAAATTATAAAGATAAATTCCAATTAAAGCAATTATCAGAAATAATTGGGGCCACTGCGCCGAATCCCTGAAAAATGTTCGGATTTCCCTGACAGCAAAAGCTTTTGATTCCCGCGGAAGAAAACTTAATAAACTTTCCCAATTATAACCTTTATATTTTACCGGGGCAAAAAGCCGTTTGGATGTTGTCTGCGATTTGGAAAATCCGTCAAAGTATATTAAACGGGCAATCATGTTACTTATAAAAATGAGCATAAAGGCACATGTTCCGGTAAGTGCAATGTTAAAAAGACAGTTTTTTATTTCACCGTTGAGAGAAGCTTTGATGATATCGGTTATCCACGTTGTCGGCAAAAGCGGCGAATCGGGAGTTTGCATGGAATTTAAATAAAGGACAACCGACGCGAAACTATCCGGATTTACCAGTTGCTCAGGTCGTATTAAACGCAAAACAAGAATAAGAAGCAATGTCATGAATACGCCCAGAACAATAATAATTGTTCTGATTCGTCCGGCAGGTAATATTTTGGCTCCGAACAAAACCAGGATGCTGCTGAGAGCAGAAGTTATCAGACACATGAAAACTATTGTGACCGGAAAGGTCAAATAGAAAGAAAAGCCTGTTTTATATATCAGCCCGTAAGATAAGAATACCGGAAAACTGAAAGCGACAATCATCCAGGAACTGTCGAAAGTGCTGATTATCCATCGTGAAGAAAATATATTTTCGGATGAAACCGGCAAAGAATGCAAGAGCGGTAAATCCTGACTTAAATACAAGTGGGACAGACAATTGATAATATTGCTGAAGAGCAACAGTGTAAAAAAGATGATTATCAGCATCGAAATCAGTTTCATTGCCAATATGTTGCCGAAATCCTGTATGCTTTGAAAATAAAACAATACACGATAGAAAATAATAAAAGTGCCTGTCCAAAAAACAAATCCGAGCGAACCGTACATAAAAAAGCGGGGCCAGTTGTGTTTTCCGTTTCGGGGCCGCATACTGTTGATTGCGGAAATTAACCGCGGTCTTAAAAGCAGGAAGGTATTATTCATATAAACGTATTTTCTTTAATGATTGTTAAAAATACTTCTTCGAGTCCGGCTTCGCCCAGATTGGCGATATGCTTTAATTCATCCAGGGTTCCCTGTGCCGATAGTGTGCCCTTGTGAATCAAACCTATTCGATGACATAAATCTTCTGCAATGCTCAAAGTGTGCGTGGAAATAAACACAGTCGTTTGATGGGCGGCCAGTTCTTTTAGAATATCCTTAACCAGGCGTACCGCAGAAGGATCAAGGCCGACCATTGGTTCATCAATAATCAATATTTGCGGATCATGCAACAACGCTGATGCAATGATAAGCCTTTGCTTCATTCCATGTGAATAGGCTTCAACCAATTCGTCAGCCCAGTCCAGGAGATCAAATTGTTGCAGAAGTTTCTGTGCTTTTTCTAAGAATGTGTCGCGCTTCACGTTGTACAGATCAGCCGAAAATTGCAGGAATTCCATTCCTGTCAGTTTTTCATAAAGAAAAGGCCTGTCGGGGATAAACCCGATCAATTTTTTTGCTTCGGCCGGTTTTTGAGCCATATCCAATCCGCCGATAATAATTTTACCGGATGTAGGAGCCAGAATACCGCCCATCATGCGGATGGTTGTTGTTTTGCCGGCACCGTTGGGTCCTATAAAACCGTAAATTTCACCGGCGGAAACACTTAAATTGAGTTTGTTGACTGCAACAACCGTTCCGTAATCTTTGGTCAGTTCCTGTAAATTAATCATTTAGTCTGTTCCAATACCTCCAGTTTGATTTTGCCTATTGCGCCCATTAAATTAAGTTGCTCGCTATCACCACGGACCAGCCTGATATGGGTAACATCTGCCGGTAATTGATTAAACACGGTATCGGCAGTGATCCATTTTCCCAGGTAGAGAACATTCCAGGCATGCCAGTAAAACCTGTCGTGCAGATAAACAAGTCCCGCTTCCATTTGAGCCGGAATCCCGGCAGCGCGCAACAGGGCAACTGTCAATATGGAATGTTCGTTGCAGTCGCCTGCTTTGTTTCTCAAAACTTCCAGTGCGTTGGGAACCGATAAAACCGGTTTTTTTCTGATATTGCGATAAACCCAGTTGACGATTTTTCTTGCCTTCTGTTCGTCAGTGTCGGCAGGAGCAATTATTTTATCTGCCAGGGCTTTTATTTCCGGATTGTCGGATTGCATGAAAGGAGCGGGCTTTAAAAATACTGCGATTTTTTGCGGAACATTATTAAAAGTTGAAGACAGGGGCAGCCGTTCCCTGGTAATAGTCAAAATACCTTTACGGAAACTTTGCCTGTCACCATCCAGGGACAGCAAATCGCCGCTGCCCCCGATTTTTATTTTTATCGATTTCAGTTTGTCCGGTTCGGTAATTTTAACATTGGAATCAATGGAAGAAAACCGGGCCAAATCGACGCTGCCCTGATCAACTATGCCTTCCCGGGCTTTTTGCGGGCTGACTTTTACCATGGAGAGTCCCAGAATACCGGTTTCCTTCAAAACATCTCCGTCTTTGCCAAGCCATGCACAGTTTTTAGCGCCCATAAAATCGGCACAATATTTTTTTGCTAAAATTTTCTTTCCCATTACCGGAATAATTTCATCGGCGTATCTGGTAACTTTGATTGATTTGACGGAAAGTGTAAAGGGATCGAAAATGTTGAAACTGCGGAATTCATTTTTCCCCAAGTCGGTATAAAAAGCGGCGTCATAAATGTTGCCGGCAATATGAGGAAGGTCTTTAAGTTGAATTTCGCTTTTTTCCTGTGATTCGGGAACTCCTGTAAAAAGAATCAGCTTGTTCTTTTCCACTTTACCGCGGGCATTAAAACGGAACAAATTGGAATTCAAATCAAAATTAAATGATGAAATAGACATATCAGGGTTCAGATCTCCCTCGGTCAGAATATTTAAAGCCTGAGTCACTCCCATGGTGTTGATCAGCATAAAAACAGTTTCATTGAAGTGGTATTTGTTTTCAGGGTTGGCAAATATCCGGTGAACGAAACCGATTTTTCTGCCGTTTTGATAGATATTCATCCATGTATCCTGAGGCTTCGGTGACCTGATAATTTGATCAGACGAAACTACAGGTTGCGTATTTATAGGAAAAAATTCGAGGCGGACAAACAGCAGGATAAAAAAAGCAAAAGTAATGAGAATACCCCAAACTATATTCCATTTTATTTTTTGCATAGGTAACACCCGGCGAAGACAAAGCATTGATTTAGAATGATCTTAACTATATAAAATATAACCGATGTATGCAAGAGTAAACAAATAGCTGTTCTGATTTATTTTTGTATAAAAATTAAAGATTTATTGACAAGAACATTTAATTGATATAACAAAATGCGCTCATTTAATATTAAGCCGTCTTCAGCAAAATCATATATTTGTTGCCTCGGTATCGTGTTAAATGCAATTAGTTTATAAGAAAAGATGTATGCTTTATGAAACAGGATAGTTTGATCGCTTCGGGTGGTTATCCCTTTATCATATTATCCCTGGCCACTACCGTATTTATTGCGTTTTTTGGTATTGGCTGGTTGACAATTTTATTCGCATTTATTACTTTTTTTATAATTTGGTTTTTTCGCAACCCGGAAAGGTATTTTCAGGAAGAAGAAAAAGCAGTAATTTCTCCCGCCGACGGCAGCATCATCAAAATAGAAGATGTCGAAGTAAATGGGACTATTTCCGGAAAATTTAAAAAAATAAGTATTTTCATGAATGTTTTTAATGTCCATGTTAACCGTGCTGCGTATGCAGGTGAAATAGAAGCGATTCATTACCATGAGGGAAAATTTTTTTCTGCCAATTTAGACAAGGCTTCGCTCGATAATGAACGCAATGAAATTAAGATTCGCACAGAAGATGGGCGTTTCATATGGGTAGTGCAGATAGCCGGTCTTATTGCGCGTCGGATTGTTTGCTGGGTGAATATCGGCAACAAAGTTCAAAAAGGAGAACGGATAGGCATGATTCGTTTTGGCTCAAGGGTTGAAGTTTTTATGCCTCCGGATTCCCGAATTTCGGTAAAACTAAAAGACAAGGTCAAAGGCGGCGAAACAGTGTTGGGATATTTGTCATGACCGAAGAAAATTCACCACGCAGAACGCGAATGAAAAAAGGAATCTACATCCTGCCGAATCTTTTTACCTCGGCCAGTTTATTTTGCGGATTCTATTCCATTATTGCATCATTTAAAGAACATTTCGTTCCTGCATCCATTGCAATTTTATTTTCCGTTCTTTTTGACGGATTGGACGGCCGGATTGCGCGCCTGACGAATACGACTTCCAAGTTCGGCGCAGAATATGATTCTCTGGCCGATGTGATAGCTTTTGGTATTGCCCCTTCTCTTTTAGCGTATTCATGGGCCATGTCTATTTACGGTAAATGGGGATGGATTGTGGCCTTTCTGTTTGTTCTCTGCGGCGCTCTAAGATTAGCCCGCTATAACATCCAGATAGGTATTATTGAAAGCAGCGTATTCAACGGTTTGCCCATTCCGGCGGCGGCTTCGGTTATAGCAACCACTGTAATTTTTTTCAATAGCGAATATATCGGAGTGGAAGGGAAATTTCATAATATTTTTATAATAATATTTGTAATTATCTTATCGCTTTTGATGGTCAGCGGTATCAAATATTACAGCTTCAAGGATATGAAGCTTCTTGCCCGGAAACCGTTTACGATATTTTTCTGGTTAGTCGTTGCATCAATTATCATTGTGGCCGAACCGGAATTGATGTTTTTTGTGATTATATGGGGGTATGCTCTCTCCGGTCCCGTTTGGTGGCTGGTAAAGTTCGTTAAAAAAAATAAAGAAAAGAAAGCTGATGTTCAGGTTAGAGTGAAGTAATAATTAATTCATTCATGTGAAAATTTATGCGTATTACAGGAGGCGAGGCCAGGGGAAGAAAATTGAATTTCCCTTCAAGATTAAAAGAAAGGCCTACTTCTGATTTCTTAAGAGAAGCTCTTTTTAATTTATTGGGTTCATTGCCGGGTAAAACATTTCTTGATCTTTTTGCCGGATCGGGCGGTGTAGGTTTGGAAGCCGCCAGTCGCGGAGCCCGGGAGGTTTGTTTTATAGAAAAAAATAAAAAGCCGGTTGAAGCGATTAGAAAAAATATCCGGATATGCTCTCCGGATATACCATACCGGATAATTGACAAGGATGTCGAATCAGGATTGCAGGATCTTTACGGGAAGAGATGTTTGTTTGATATCATATTTGCGGATCCGCCGTATAATCGGGATTTAATAAATGTAACACTGAAGGCTTTAAACAAATATAAAGTTCTCCATAATGACGGAGTATTAGTGATTCAGCATTCGATAAGAGAAACTTTTAATTTGCCGGTAAATGGTGATATTTATCAAACAGATCAAAGGAAATATGGCGATAATGCCTTAACTTTTTTAAAAATGGAGCAGAAATGACACAAGAAAAAAATGGAAACAAAATCGCAGTATACCCCGGTTCATTTGATCCTATTACCAACGGTCATGTAGACCTTATTAAAAGAGGGATGAATATCTTTGATGAAATCATAGTTCTTGTTGCTTACAATCCCAACAAGTCATATTTGTTCACGGTTGAAGAAAGAATGGAAATGATCAGGGAAGTATTCAGTGATACTAAAGGAGTCAAGACAGATTCCCATTCCGGATTGCTCGTTGATTACTTGAAAATTTCCGGCACAAGCATAATCATGCGCGGAATGCGCGCTCTGTCCGATTTCGAATATGAATTTCAGATGGCGCTGATGAACCGTCGGCTGACAAGATCGATAGAGACTGTTTTTCTTATGAGCGGATTCAAGTGGTTTTATACGAGTTCCAGGTTAATTAAAGAAGTTGTAAGTTTGGGAGGTTCTGTAAGAGGTTTGGTGCCGGATAATGTTAATCAGAAACTAATGGATAAGTTTAATATTAAAAACAGTAAGGAGTAATCTGTGAAATTATCGTCCAGGGTGGCAAAAATCAAGCCGTCGGAAACTTTAGCTATTAGCGCCAAGGTCAATGCATTGAGGGCACAGGGAAGAGATATAATCGACTTTGCAGCCGGTGAACCGGATTTTGATACGCCTGTTCATATTAAAAGGGCGGCAATTAAGGCCATTGAAGCAGGCTTTACCAAATACACACCGGTAAGCGGAACTAACGAACTAAAAGACGCTGTTGCGGAGAAATTAAGACGCGATAATGATCTGGAATATAAACGTTCGCAAATTGTTGTTTCCTGCGGAGCAAAACATACATTGTATAATTTGGCACAGGTTCTTTTTGATCATGGTGATGAAGTAATTATTCCTGCTCCGTACTGGGTTTCTTATCCTGATATTGTAGCTTTGGCCGGCGGCCATTCGGTGATTGTTGACACACAGGAAAAAGACGGCTTTAAAATGAAGCCCGAACAGTTAAAATCTGCGATAACCAAACATACCAAGGCGGTAATTATTAACAGTCCTTCCAATCCCGCCGGAGCGGCTTATACTCCGGAAGAATTAAAAGCTATTGCCGCTGTATTGCTGGATAAAGACATACTTATAATTTCGGATGATATTTACGAGAAAATATATTATGCCGAATTTCCTTTTACCAATATAGCTGCCTGTGAACCGAAATTGAAGGATAGAATAATAGTGGTCAATGGCATATCCAAAACATATGCTATGACAGGTTGGCGTATTGGCTACGCTGCCGGTCCTGAAGAAATAGCGGCGGCTATGAATAAAATTCAGAGTCAAAATACATCCAATCCGACATCTATTGCGCAGAAAGCTGCCGTGGAAGCTCTTTGCGGGGATCAAAAAATTGTCGATAAAATGGTCAGCGAATTTCGAAAGCGAAAAGATTATATAGTTCATGCTCTGGAACAAATTCCCAGAGTAAAGTGTTTTTCTCCTGAAGGAGCATTTTATGTCTTTCCTAATGTATCGGAAATTTATGGACGTTCTTACAAAGACAGAAAGATAATAAGTTCCACTGAATTGATTGATTACCTGCTTGATGAAGCGAATGTGGCTGCCGTTCCCGGAGTAGCATTTGGCAGTGATGACCATATACGTTTATCTTATGCTACTTCTATGAAAAACATTGAAGAAGGCATAAAGCGGATTAAGGATGCTGTTTCTAAATTAGAAGGTTAGAGTCTTTTGTTAAAAGACAACTTCGTCAACGCGCTTATCCCATTTATTAGGGGATAGTAAGGAGATAACATTAATGGGTGGCATTTTTGGAGTTGTATCATCGGAAAATTGTATTCAGACGCTTTTCTACGGAACTGATTATCATTCACATTTAGGGACTGAAAGTGGCGGCATGGCGGTGTTGGGTCCAAAGGGTTTTTACAAAACCGTTCACAGTATATCTCAGGCTCAATTCAAATCCCGATTCGTTGAAGACTACAAGAAAATGGATGGGTGTTTCGGTATTGGAGCGATTGATGACGAAACACCACAGCCGTTGGTATTTCATTCGAAATTCGGTGTTTATGCCGTTGCCGCATCAGGACTGATAACTAATAAGGAAAAGTTGGTAAATGAACTTTTAAATGAAGGCGTGTCCTTCGGTGAAATGGCCGGTGGAGGAGTAAGCAACGCGGAAATCGTCGCCTCTCTTATTAATCGTGGAAATAATATAGTGGAAGGTATCGCGTCCATGCGTGGTGTAATAGAAGGGTCTATTTGCGCGCTCGTATTGACAACGGAAGGAATATACGCAGCCCGGGATAAGTATGGCCGCTTTCCCCTGTCCATCGGTATAAATAAAACACAGAAAGATAAAAAATCTTATGTTGTGGCAACGGAGGCGAGCTCTTTTGAAAATCTTGGCTATGAGTTGATAAATTTCCTGGGTCCTGGCGAAATAGCGCTTTTGACACCGAATGGCATAAAATTAATGAAGCCTGAAGGATCAGAAAAGAAAATTTGCGCATTTTTGTGGATATATACAGGTTATCCGTCGTCCGTTTACGAAGGTATCAGCGTGGAAGGAGCCAGAGAAAGATGCGGCATCTATCTTGCAAAACGCGATAATGTACAGGCAGAGCTTGTTTCCGGTATTCCCGATTCCGGTGTCGGTCACGCCATCGGTTATTCGATGGGATCGGGCATTCCCTATCGCCGGGCGCTCGTGAAATATACTCCCGGTTATGGTCGTAGTTACACACCGCCGACGCAGGAAATAAGGGATCTTGTTGCCCAGATGAAGCTTTGCGCGGTGCGCGAAGTAATAAAAGGCAATCGTATAATCATTTGCGACGATTCTATTGTTCGCGGTACGCAGCTGAAAAACCTGACTATCAAAAAATTGTGGGATAACGGAGCAAAGGAAATCCATATTCGTCCTGCTTGTCCGCCTTTAATGTTTCCCTGTATTTATGCGTCTTCCACAAGAACGACGGCAGAGCTGGCCGGACGGAAGGCAATTCGGGCATTAGAAGGAAAAGAAATCGAGAATCCGGAAGAATATCTGGATCCTCAATCGACTAAATATGCCCAAATGATTGATTGGATTCGTCGTGACTTGAATGTCACTTCACTGAAATATCTGAACATTGAAGACATGATTGCGGCGATAGGACTTCCGGCAGACCAATTATGTTTGCATTGCTGGCTGGGCAAATAAGTTTGATTTTTGTTCTATCTCCGCACTTAAATATTTTTTAATAAAAACTTCGCATTAGCCGATTCCAATACAAATTACTCATTGATGAAGATTGATTCACATGTTATAAATCCTTTGTAAGAGACATTTGAATAACTTTCAATTTGTCGTTTCGACCGAAGGCTAAAGCCCGGCAGGGAACCCCGGCAGATCCCCTGGGTATGCCTGGGTATGCCTGGGCATACGCCGGGGAGAAATCTTTTCAAGTTTTAATTAAAGATTTTCTCATTGCTTTACACCCGAAATGACACGGCGCAGTTTTTCAAAGGTCTATACAAATTAATCGGGAATCCGGCGTTTGTGGAACATTTATCTTCAACCAGAAGAAGAAAAACAAAGAAAATAAATCTTGATTATGTACAGATAGGCGGAGATGCGCCGGTTGTTGTCCAATCGATGACGAATACGGATACACGTGATGTTAAAGCCTCTGTTGCGCAGATTAAAGCTCTGGAGAAAGCCGGATGTGAAGTCATCCGTGTTGCCTTGCCTGATAAAGAAGCCGTTGAAGCCATCCCGCATATAAAAGAGAAAATAAAAATCCCTCTGGTTGCGGATATTCATTTTGATTACCGGTTGGCGATAGATGCCATAAAAAAAGGTGCAGCCGGCATCAGGATTAATCCCGGCAACATTGCTAAAGATAAAATTTGTCAGATTATCCGGATTGCCAAAGAGCGTGAAACCGTAATCCGGATCGGTGTTAATTCCGGTTCTCTGCAAAAAGATTTATTGCGTAAATACGGAGGCGCGACAGCGGAGGCTCTTGTAGAAAGTGCTTTAAAGAATATTGAGCTTTTTGAAAATCATGGTTTTGAAAAAATAAAATTATCCTTGAAATCTTCGGATGTTCCCACAATGATAGAGGCTTATCGCGCAATTTCCACCAGGACCGACTATCCGCTGCATCTGGGAGTAACCGAAGCCGGAACGTTGGTTAATGCAGCTATAAAATCGGCGCTGGGAATCGGAACGCTTCTTTATGAAGGTATTGGCGATACAATCAGGGTTTCCGTTACCGGCAGTCCTGTTCTGGAAATTCCCGTTGCCTATGGTATTTTGCGGGCATTGAACATCAGAAAGATCGGGCCGGAGATTGTTTCTTGTCCGACTTGTGGACGGTGTGAAATTGATATGCTGAAGTTAGCCGGTAAAATTGAAAAAGCTCTTACCGGAGAGAAAGAATATTTAAAAGTGGCTTTAATGGGTTGTGTTGTAAACGGACCCGGTGAAGCTGCCGATGCGGATATCGGCATAGCCGGCGGTAAAAGGCAGGGAATTTTATTTAAAAAAGGAAAACCCTTTAAAAAGGTTAAAGAGAAAGACTTTGTTAAAGTTTTACTTGAAGAAATAAACTTGATGATGAGGGAAAGGAAAGGGAATTAATGCGTTATTCAGAGATGTTTTTACCGACCGGCAGGGAAGTGCCTTCGGATGCCGAAGTTATAAGCCAACAGCTGATGATTAGAGCAGGAATGATTAGAAAATTGACCAGCGGCATATATTCATACCTTCCGCTTGGTTATCGGGTTATTCAGAAAATGGAACAGATTGTAAGGGAAGAGATGAATAAAGCCGGCGCCCAGGAAGTTCATATGCCTATGGTTCAACCCATGGAGTTGTGGCAGGAATCAGGTCGCTGGGAGCTTTATGGAAAGGAACTTTTGAGATTTCGGGATCGTCACGATCACGCATACTGCCTGGGTCCGACACATGAAGAAGTAATAACATCCATAGTGCGCAACGATATAAAAACATATCGTCAGTTGCCGCGCAATCTTTATCAGATTCAGACAAAATTTCGCGACGAAGTTCGTCCTCGTTTTGGAGTTATGCGTTGCCGCGAATTCGGTATGAAAGATGCGTACAGTTTTGATGTAGATGAAGAAAGCGCGGAAAAAAGTTACGAAAAGATGTTTGATGCCTACAATAATATCTTTCGTCGCTGCGGTTTAAAATTCCGCCCCGTGGAAGCGGATTCCGGTAGTATCGGCGGGAAATATTCGCACGAATTTATGGTAATGGCCGAATCCGGTGAAGATGCAATGGTGTTTTGTGAAAAATGTTCGTACGCCGCCAATCTGGAAAAAGCCGAAGTAGCCTGTCCGGAGAGAAAGGAAATATTTGAAGATGACCGGCTTCCCATAGAGGAAATCAATACGCCTGACGTGCGCACTATTGAAGAGGTCAGCGAGTTTTTAAATGCAAAGCCTCAGGATATTGTCAAGACATTGATTTTCAATGCCGACGGCAAACAATACGCAGTGCTTATCCGCGGCGATCATGAAGTCAATGAAATAAAGGTGAAGAATTATTTAGGTGCAGACGAGGTGGAACTTGCCTCCGATGAAATTATTATGAAAGCAACGGGATCGCCGAGTGGATTTGTCGGGCCGGTAAATATTAATATACCGATTCTCCTGGATTATTCGGTAATTGATATGGTTAATTTTGTTACAGGCGCCAATAAGGAAGATTATCATTTTAAAAATGTAAATATCGGCAGGGATTTTAAAATTCAGGCATTTGCTGATTTTCGGATTGTGACGGATCAGGATAAATGTCCGCGCTGCGGTTCTGATATTAAATTTGCGCGTGGCATAGAAGTCGGTCATGTTTTTAAACTGGGAACAAAGTACAGTAAAGCTATGAAAGCCGTATTCCTTGATAAGGACGGCCAGGAAAAAGTCATGATAATGGGTTGTTACGGGATTGGAATAGGGAGAACGATTGCCGCCGGTATCGAGCAGAATCATGATGAAAACGGAATTATCTGGCCGATGCCTTTGGCTCCGTATCAGGTAATTATCACACCCGTAAATGTAAACGAAGAAGAAGTAATGAAGGCAGCGGAAGGTCTTTACAAATCCATGCTTGATGAAAACATCGAAGTTATTTTCGATGACCGTGATGAAAGAGCCGGTGTTAAATTTAAGGATGCCGACTTGATCGGAATTCCGTTGAGGGTTGTTGTCGGTCAGAAGAATCTGGTTCAGGGAAAAGTTGAGCTGAAAATCAGAAAAAACGGTGAAAGTAAATTATATCCGCTTCAGGAGATAGTGCAACAGGTAAAGCAAATTATAGCTCAGGAAATGTAGAACAAATAATCTGGAAAATTAATGCTGCGTATCAATGACATTATAGATAAAGCCCAGACGTACCTCCCTCCGGAAGACCTGGAAATGATCAAAAAGGCATATATTTACTCGGCTGCAGTGCATCAGGGGCAGGTAAGACTATCCGGCGAACCGTATCTTACGCATCCGATGGAAGTTGCGGGAATCCTGACCGATATGAAAATGGATACTGCTGCGATCATCAGCGGTTTACTGCATGATACAATCGAAGATACATTGACTACAACGGAGCAGCTGGAAAAAGAATTCGGCAAAGATGTGGCTTTTCTGGTGGGAGGATTGACAAAACTAAGTCGCATTTCTTTCGGTTCACAGGAAGAAAGGCAGTCGGAAAATTTTCGTAAAATGATTTTGGCTATGTCTGACGATATCCGGATTTTGCTGGTGCGTCTGGCTGACCGTCTCCATAACATGAGGACATTAAAATATCATCCCCAAGAAAAAAGATTTTATATTGCCAAGGAAACGATGGATATATATGCGCCGCTGGCCAATCGTTTGGGAATTAACTGGATGAGAATGGAACTGGAGGATTTATCTTTCCAATATATTGCGCCGGATGCATATAATGAATTATTCGCCAAGGTCGCCAAATCATATGAGGCAAGAAATCGTTATACACAGGAAGTTAAAAGAATTATTTATAATGTGTTGAAAAAAAATTCCGTCAAATGTAAAGTTGAGGGAAGGGCGAAACATCTTTACAGTATTTACAAAAAAATGCACGAACAGCACATAAATTTTGACGAAATTTATGACCTCATTGCTTTTCGCATAATACTTGATTCCGATCAGGAAAAAAGTTGCTACGAAGTATTGAGCATGATGCATGCCTTGTGGAAGCCTGTTCCGGGAAGATTTAAAGATTATATCGCAATGCCCAAAGCCAATCATTATCAATCGTTGCATACCACAGTTATCGGTCCTTACGGAGAAAGAGTGGAAATCCAGATCAGAACCGAAAAAATGCACGAATGGGCGGAGAAAGGAATTGCCGCTCATTGGCGTTACAAAGAGGGGCTCAATGGTTATAAGGATCGTGAAGATAATGAGATTAAAAAACTCAGAGAGGTAATGGAAATACAAAATGAGATAAAAGATCCGAAGGAATTCATGGCCAATTTGAGACTGGCTTTGTTTCCTGACGAGGTTTATGTTTTTACCCCCCATGGTGATGTCAAATCCTTTCCCAGGGGAGCCACCCCCATTGACTTTGCCTACAGCATTCATACTGATGTCGGTAATCAATGTATAGGAGCTAAAGTAAACAAGAGCATCGTTCCGTTAAAATATAAACTGCAAAATGGTGAGACAGTTGAAATAATAACTCAGGCCGGACATCATCCCAGTAAAGACTGGCTGAAATATGCAGTAACCACAAGAGCAATTTCCAAAATCAGAAACTGGATCAACTTGGAAGAGAAAAAAAACAGTCTGGCTTTAGGGCGTGATTTGTTGGAGAAAGAATTCAGGAGACACAATTTAAAATTCAGTAATTTTGTAAAATCAGACGAAATTAATAAAGTATTTGACGAATATTCGGTAAACGGCCTTGATGAATTAATCTCTCAGGTAGGCATGGGACGGCTTTCCGCCAAACGGGTGGTTAACAGTTTTCTGGCAGGAGAAACCGTCAGCGTTGAGGAACCGGCAACCAATAAGATAAAAAAGAGAAAAACTGCTTCGCCGTCTATGGGGGTATCTATTGTCGGCGCTGAAGATATGGACGATGTGCTGATAAATTTTGCCAAATGTTGCAATCCCATTCCCGGAGATGAGATATTGGGCTATATTTCACGGGGACGCGGCATTATTGTGCATACGAATAATTGTCCCTACATTAAAAGAACGAATAAAGAAAGAATTGTCAATATAGAATGGAACGTCAGAGAAGAAAATACTTATCCCGTTCACATTAGAATTGTATGTGATGATATTAAAGGTGTTTTGACGGAAGTCAGTTCCATAATCTCATCTTTTGACATCAATATAAGTTATGCCCAGGTAGAAACAACAGACATGGTTGCAATCTGCAATTTTATAATCGACATCAATAACTTAAATCAACTTAATCAGGTCCTGGCGGCAATCAGACAATTGAAATTTGTTAAATCCATCGAAAGATTACGTCATTTCTGAGATGATCGTTTTGAATATTGACAAACGAAGAGACTCTGCTATAAGCAAGCGCGAATTTAGTCTAGGTGGAAATTATGTCGGATAAAAAGAAAATATTGCTGATCATGGGCATCTTAATATCTTTATTTACTTTTGCATCCGGTGAACTATACGCTGCGGGTAAAAAGAAAATAATCCTTATCGATCCGGCCCACGGAGGAAAAGATCCGGGCCTTAAACTGAATAAAGATGTTTCCGAAAAAGATATTACGCTGACCGTCGCGTTATTGATAAAACAGGCGCTGGCCGGGGAAAATAACCTGGAATTATATTTAACTCGCGAATCGGATAAAACAGTCGACCTGAAAGACCGTAAAGAAATTATCAAAAAAATCAAGCCGGACTTTTTCATAAGTCTTCACATCAATGGAGGATTTGGCAAAGAAGCTTCCGGTTTCGAAATCTATTATCCGGGATTCAACGAGGATGTGGTAAAAGGAAAGAAAACAACGCAAGATAATACATTGCAATTGAAGAATAAATGTCGGAATGAATCTTTGAGAATGGCGAAAATCATTCAGGAAAATATGAATGTTTTATTCCCGCGAAAGGGCAGGGGGCTGCGTAAGGCTGATTTAGCGGTAACAGAAGACTTAACCGTTCCTGCCGTAAGTGTGGAAATGGGTTTTGCAACCAATCCTGAAGACAAAAAGAAGTTACTTTCTGTAAATACACAAACGGAAATTGCCAAGATTCTGGCCGAAAGTATCAAATCATTTTACAGGTGAAACCCCCATGACGGTATCCGTCACAAAGGAGCATGAAAATCTCCCCTAACCCCTCTTTGCCCAAGAGGGGAACTTCCCCCTTTAGAAAAGGGGGATGGAGGGGGATTTGATGA
>MAEO01000229.1:0-2573 GCA_001683985.1 Smithella sp. M82 | reverse complement strand
GGGATGGAGGGGGATTTGATGAGGATAGTTTTTAAATAACAATATAAACAATAACTTAGATGTGTATTTTCAGAGGAAAATCGAAAGAAAATCAGGAAGAAAATTCGACGAACTGAGCTCGATCAACAGAACGCTAAAGAGCAAATGGCGCAAATGACTGAAACGGCGGAAAGAGGCATTCGGCAGATTATCGAAAAGCAGAAAGAAATTGTAGGTGATCTGAAGGAATGAAAATCGTCTTTGCTTCCGGTAATGAAGGAAAAGTCAGAGAAATTAGAGAAATGCTCGAAGGAATGGGAATAGAATTAGTTTCCCTGAAAGCATACACCGGTGTGCCGGAAATTGTTGAAGACGGAAACACTTTTCTGGAAAACGCCTTAAAAAAGGCAAAAATAATTTCGGAATTTACCGGAGAAACAGTTTTGGCCGATGATTCAGGACTGCAGGTGGATGCATTAGGCGGAGAGCCGGGAATTTATTCGGCCAGATATGCCGGAGAGAAAGCAACAGACGACGATAATATAGACCTTCTTCTGAAAAAGTTAAAAAACATTCCGCAGGAAAAAAGAACGGCTTTTTTCTGTTGCGCTCTTGTATTATACAGGACAGACGGCGCTTACGATTACTTTGAATCGAAATGGCATGGCCGGATTAT
Organism: Smithella sp. M82; assembly: GCA_001683985.1. Classification (GTDB taxonomy): domain Bacteria; phylum Desulfobacterota; class Syntrophia; order Syntrophales; family Smithellaceae; genus Smithella. The sequence goes on along the minus strand of MAEO01000229.1, from coordinate 1,918 downwards.
TGATAAACGCCGTGGAAAAAACGGATTCGGATACGATCCTGTTTTCTTCGTGCCGGAGCTGAAAAAAACGGCAGCCGAATTACCTCCGGAAATAAAAAATAAAGTAAGCCACCGAGGGCAGGCTTTTGCTCAACTCAAAGAAACCCTCAAAAAAAAATTAAAGAATTAAGTTGAGTCGGGGCGTAGCGCAGCCTGGTAGCGCGCCTGCTTTGGGAGCAGGATGTCGAGTGTTCAAATCACTCCGCCCCGACCATTTAAAATCAATACGTATGCCATCAATATTTTCTCCTTCTTAAATAATATTATCAATAATATATCTATTGACATAATCGGACGCAGAGGATATTAAATTTGGTTGATAAATGATGAAACGAAACTCTCTAAAATTCGCTTTGGAGGTTGTATTTATCATGCCTGTCGGTTGCTCTTATGTAACTGAGAGGGCGGAGCTATATCAATTAGATAGAAAAAATAGTTCCATGTTTTAAGGAATACGGAGCTGGAAGAATATGTCATCTATGAAAAAGGTTTTAAACGATGAACTTTGAACAGTATTTTTTCACATTTCACGTTTCACGTTTTACATGTAGTTGATTCACCCTTCACCCTTCACCCTTCCCTTTTTACAGGGTGTTAACATTGAACTTTTAAGAAGGTACCCCAAATGAAACTCAATAAATTCATCACTTCTGCAATTTTATCTACATTGCTCGTTATCTTTTTAATGCTGACAGGATGCGCCATGTATCGCGACATATCTCCCGGCACAGTCAAAAATATTCCTGTCGGCGAATACGATACAGCGGGCACAATAAAAACGGGCAGCGCGATAGTTGCAGAAGAAAAAGTAACAATTCTTCCTCTTAACGAACCTGCTCCTTCACCGGAATACACCATCGGTCAGGGTGATGTTCTGTTTATCAATGTCAGTGGCAAGCCGGAATTTTCCAGCATGGCCAATACTTCAACTTATTCGGAACTGGGCAAAATTCAGGTCCCTTCCGGCAGCAGGGTTGACGGCAACGGCAATATACAGATGCCTTATCTGGGTTCTATTCATGTCGGCGGGTTGACTTTAACGCAGGCGCAAAAGCGCATTACAGAAGTCGCGAAAAAATATCTGAACGATCCGTGGGTAGTTGTAGAAGTAGGAGAATACAAAAGTCATCCTCTTTATTTACTCGGCCAATTCAGAAACTCCGGCACGTTTTACATGGACAGACCCCTGAACCTTTTACAGGGGATAGCTCTGGGTAACGGATACGACAACACAGCAGACCTGAGTTCTGCCAGACTCATCCGGGATAAAAAAACAATGCCGGTTGATGTAAGCGATCTGCTGACCAAGGGAGACCAGCGTCATAATGTCTGGCTGAAGCCGGGCGATACCATCTACATACCCGATAACAAGAACAGACTGGTCTTTGTTTTTGGCGCCGTCAAAAAAGGCGGACCTGTCGCAATACCTCCGGGAGGTTTGACACTGCCGCAGGCAATTGCCACCGCGGAACTGCGGGACACCGGACACGATTATCGCTATATCCGTATCATTCGCTCGCTTTCCACCACACGCGGCGAATTGATGGTTGTTGACTTTGATAAAATATTACGCGGAGAGGCCATGCCTCTGATTCTTCAGCAGGGTGATATCGTCTATGTTCCCAAAAGCAGTCTGGGGAACTGGAACGATGCCATTAATGAAATACTGCCGTCGCTTCAGGCCTTCAGCGCGCTTCTTCAGCCGTTCGTTTCCATCAAATACCTGGAGGATTAGTATCTCTAAAAACAAGTGAATGGTGAAGAGTGAATGGTGAAAAGAAAAATACCTCTGTTCTAAGTAGGGATTGTTCCCCGAACAATCCGGCAAGCGGCGCATTCGGGGAATGCGCCTACATTAGGGATTGTTCCCCGAACAATC
>MAEO01000228.1:171-1075 GCA_001683985.1 Smithella sp. M82 | reverse complement strand
GATCGGGGTCGTGAGTTCCCGGACCGCCGTCTTGTTCACGGTCTTCTGCACGAAGTCTGCAATGGGTTTTTTCTCCTTTTTGCCTGCCAGGCTTCCCGGGAATATGACAGACAACTATAGGGGTGGACAGGAGAGGATATCAGCCTGACATTATCGGGGAATAGGGAGCGGAGATCGGGCGAAAAAAGGCCACAAAATAAGTGCAGGCCATGGGGTCGGCCCTCATAGCAGGTTGCCAGCAGGGAATGTTTTTGTGTGCGGGGGAGAGAAGTGATTCACAAGGGAAGAAGAGACGTGAATCGCAGCAGAACCAGGATCGTCGGGTTGGTAGATCAAGATTCGGTAATCATCTCCTACCATGCCCGGGTCAGAATGTTTGGGCGTAACATCTCCACCGACGACCTTTTTTTAGCGATCAGGACCGGTGAAATTATCGAATCATATCCTGATGACGAGCCCTGTCCCTCAGCACTCATGCTCGGCTTTATAGGTGACCACGCGTATCATGTAGTACTCGGGATCTGCGATGACCATCTCCGGGTCATCACCGCCTACATGCCGGATGACGAACACTGGATCGATGCGCGAACAAGGAGAGAGAAGAAATGATTCCAGAGAGATGTACCCTCTGTAAAGGAACCCTGCAGGAAGGAAAGACCGAGTTCATGGCACGGGTGGGGGATGAGATCATTGTCATCAGGGACGTCCCGGCATACGTCTGCGACCGGTGCGGCGAGGCATACTACAGCGCGGAAGTTTCCCGGAAGATCGATGCCGTGATGAGAGAGTTCCATAGCGGCAGGCTTTGCTGCCGGCCTCTCGCGGCGGGCGAGGTTGAACTCATGGGATGAGGCCGGGGAGGCCCGGTGGCTTTCTGACCAGACGCGCAACGCTCCGCCCATTT
>MAEO01000228.1:0-161 GCA_001683985.1 Smithella sp. M82 | reverse complement strand
AGAGAAGAAATGATTCCAGAGAGATGTACCCTCTGTAAAGGAACCCTGCAGGAAGGAAAGACCGAGTTCATGGCACGGGTAGGGGATGAGATCATTGTCATCAGGGACGTCCCGGCATACGTCTGCGACCGGTGCGGCGAGGCATACTACAGCGCGGAAGT
>MAEO01000056.1 GCA_001683985.1 Smithella sp. M82 | reverse complement strand
AACCATCCAAAACCACTTTGAAACCCGAAAAGGGAAAAATAAACATTTCTTATGTCAACTTAATTAGTGGTTTCTATATAAGTACCGTTGTTTAGCCTATTATAGGCATATGCTCATAATAGGTCAGGGGAACCCCTCCCCCATATTTTTTATGCATCTGTTGACTTTTAGGCGTCTATGATTTAGAAACATTCCAATGTTAATTAAATTTAAGGGATCAGGATTTAATGAAAAAGAAAGATTTACTGAGCAAAAAAGTCGAACATATTGACATCAAAAAAATAAAAGTGGCGGATATTATCAATGCAATGAAAAAAATGTCCTTTTCCGCCCGTGACCTGGCTAACGCTGCTGATATTTACGACCGCATGCTCAGAGAAAAAAAATGCGTTATCATATTGACTCTGGCCGGTTCCACTTCCGCAGCCGGTTGTATGCAGGTCTACGTTGATCTGGTTAAAAACAACATGATTGATGTTATCGTGGCCACGGGAGCTTCCATTGTGGATATGGACTTTTTTGAGGCCTTGGGATTCGGACATTATCAGGGCACACCTTTTGTCGATGACAAATTATTGCGCAAGCTTTATATTGACCGTATATATGATACTTATATTGATGAAGAAGAATTACAAGCCTGCGATAAAACGATTAAATTAATTGCCGATGCTCTGCCGCCCCGTCCCTATTCTTCACGTGAATTCATTGCCGAAATGGGCAGGTATCTGGTAAAAAAGGCCCGGAAGAAAAACTCACTGGTTCAGGCGGCTTATGAAAACGATGTACCGATCTTCTGCCCGGCATTTTCAGATAGTTCCGCTGGTTTCGGATTAGTGTTGCATCAACATGAACGCCCTGAAAATCATATTTCCATTGACTCAGTCAAAGATTTCATGGAGCTGACCAAAATTAAAATAGAAGCAGGAACCAGTGGTTTATTAATGATCGGCGGCGGAGCGCCTAAGAACTTTGCCCAAGACACTGTTGTTTGCGCGGAAATATTGGGACATGAAGTACCGATGCACAAATTCGCTGTTCAAATTACCGTGGCAGATGTACGAGACGGAGCCTGCTCCAGTTCTACGCTTAAAGAAGCCAATTCGTGGGGCAAGGTGGATTCTTCCTGTGAGCAGATGGTTTATGCGGAAGCGACAATAGCTCTGCCGCTTTTGGCCGGTTACGCCTACCAAAAAGGAAGCTGGAAAAAGAGAAAAGAGTGGCGGTTATCCAAAATCTTTAATGAGAAAAAATAAGATATGGTGGATTTGTATATTCACGTATAATAGAAGCTGCAAAAAGCATGCGGCAGATTTATAGCCGATTAAATTATTTAATTCTCTTTCCGCAAAACAATGATAGAAGTTAGTTAATTCCTACTGAGGAGAATAACACATGGCGAAAATTGATGCTTTTTTTCAACTTATGCATGATCAGGGGGCCTCAGACCTTCATCTTGTCTCCGGCCAACAACCCGCCCTTAGAATCCGCGGTGATATTGAACGAATAAAATATGACATTCTTACAAATGATAGTTTGAGAGTGCTCCTTTATGAAATCACCCCGGAGCACAAAATCAAACATTTTGAAGAAACCGGTGACGTTGATTTTGCTTATGAAGTTCCCAACCTCGCACGTTATCGTGTAAACTACTTCCGGCAAAAAAACGGTATAGGCGCAGTATTTCGTGAAATCCCCGATAAAATATCAACGTGCGCACAACTCGGACTTCCTGAGGTAATATCAAAACTGGCAACCCTGCCGCGCGGTCTTGTGCTGGTCACCGGCCCAACCGGTTCCGGTAAATCCACAACATTGGCAGCAATTATAGATGAAGCTAACCGTTTGCGTAAAGATCATATTATTACAATCGAAGATCCGATTGAATTTGTTCATAAAAGCCAAAATTGTATTGTAAACCAACGGGAAGTGGGAATTCATACTAAAACTTTCGCTTCGGCATTGCGGGGAGCATTACGTGAAGACCCGGATATTATTCTGGTCGGTGAAATGCGCGACCTTGATACCATCTCTCTTGCTGTAGAAGCCGCATCCACAGGTCATCTGGTTTTTTCCACTGTCCACACAACCAGTGCCGCAAAGACTGTTGATAGAATAATTGAAGTCTTTCCTGCGTCCGAACAGTTGCAAATCCGCTCTACACTGGCTGATGGTTTGCGTGCTGTTGTCTCGCAGGTTCTGTTCAAGAGAGTGGACATTAAAAGCCGCTGTGTAGCTCTGGAGATTTGCATTGCCACCCCGGCAGTGCGAAATTTGATCCGTGAGTCAAAAACCTATCAAATTCCATCTATGATGCAGACAGGTAGAAAATACGGAATGCAACTTTTAGACGATGCGATTATGGACCTCTTAAGCCGCGGATGGATAAGCGCTGATGAAGCTTATATCAAAGCGAACGATAAAGCCAGATTCCGTCCGCTTTTGAAATATCCGCCAACAGACTTTACTGAAGCATAAATTCATTGCGAGGATAGCCTATGAGAAAACCGGAAATAGACCATATACTGACAAAAATGCTGGAATCGAACGTGGACGTTTCCGATATCAACTTAACCGTGGGTAAGCCGTTTCAAGTTGAAGTTTCCGGTGAATTAGTCCCCGTTGATTTAAGGCCACACTTTGATGTTCTTACTCCGTTTCAAACAGAAATTTTTGCTCTGAACCTGATTGATCAGGATCATCGGCTGATGGAAGCATTAATTAAAGAAGGTTCTTGCGACCTCTCTTATGAGCTGCCGGGAGTTGCACGTTTTCGTGTAAATATATTTTCACAACTTGGTCAATATTCCATTGTCTTACGAAAACTGGAATCAAGAATTCCTTCATGCGCTGAACTGGAATTACCCGAAGCCTACTACAAAATTGCCAACGAAAGAAACGGAATTGTTTTGGTAACAGGCGCAACCGGTACGGGTAAAACCACTTCTCTTGCCGCCGTCATTAATGAAATCAACGAAAGTAGAGCCGTGCACATAATTACATTGGAAGACCCGGTGGAATATACGCACACTCAAAAGAAAGCAACCATTAATCAACGCGAATTAGGCAAGGATTTTGATACTTTTGCCAACGGATTGCGTGCAGCTCTGCGTCAGTCGCCCAAAGTAATCCTCGTCGGTGAAATGCGCGATCGTGAATCTGTGGAAATAGCCCTAAACGCCGCGGAAACAGGCCATCTTGTTTTAAGCACTCTGCACACTGTTGATGCAGGCCAGACAATCAATCGTATTTTGGGAATGTTTACCACAGATGAAGAAAATCAAATACGTGTACGTCTGTCAGATTCCATCCGCTGGATCGTTTGTCAGCGCCTGTTACCGAAAATCGGAGGCGGCCGTGTCGCCATTTTTGAAGCAATGAGCACCAGTCTGCGGGTAAAAGACATTATTTTGCACGGGGAATCGGAAGGAAAAACATACATTGATATTATCGAACAGGGAAAACCATTCGGCATGATTTCTTTTGAACATTGCCTCGTTGATCTTTATGAAAAAGGCCTGATTACCGAAAGTACGGCTATTTCTTACGCGACAAACAGGGCTAATGTACATCGTGGAATAGATGCAATCAAAAATGCCCGCGGTGAAAAAACATCTACTATCGGAACACTGGAAGTTGATAAATTATACGGCAAAAATAAAATGGATTCATGGCAAAGATAATAAATATCTTTATGGCACTAATAAAAATGATGATTAGGAAATCAATATGAATGAAAAAAAAATAACACCGACGTCAGAAGAAGAATTAGACTATTCCGCACGGCCTTTCAGCTATCAAGACAGGACCCTTCAAACCGCTATGGTCTGTGTAAGCGATTCTGTCATCAGAGAAAAAATATCCGACGCATTAAAAACCATTGATTTTAATGTTATAGAACCGACAAAAATTAAAGAAGCTTTGAAAAACTTAAATTTTCACACTTTTAATCTCGTTGCAGTCGATGAAAATTTTGATGCCGGACATGATGGAACAAATCAAATCCTCAAATATTTAGAGAGCTTATCCATGGCTATCCGCCGGAAAATTTTTGTCGTTCTTATAAGCGCAAATCTTGCTACTATGGATTATATGTATACTCTTAATAAAAGCGTCAATTTAATTGTCAACAAAGAAGATATTGCCGAAATAGGCCTGATTCTTAAAAAAGAAATTGAAGAAAATGAATATTTCTATCACGTATTTAAGAAATTTTATCACAAATACGTAGAAATTTAATCCTATTTGCTTTTGTTTATTTCACTCAGCGTTTTATCAGCCGGATCAGTAAACCCCATTCCTTTATAAGCAGATGCCAGGCCTAAATAGTAAGGTTCTGCGGAATCATGTACTATAGCCAATTTAAAAACCTCCACAGCTTCCGAAAAATGGTTTCTTTTCATAAGTTCATGACCTAAACGATTGTAGTAAGCGCCAGCCCTTGAATCATCGCAGCGAACTGCCATTTCATAAGCTTTCAAAGCTTTCGGTATTTGTTTCAAACCAATAAGGCTATCTCCCAAAGAACAATAATAAAGCGGATTAGCCGAATCTAAAGAAATGCATTTATTTAATAATCTTTCAGCCTCCCGATGATTTCCCGCCTGTTGAAATAAGACGGCAAGCCTGAAGTGATAACGATCCGGCTGTTCGTAATCAATGATACCGGCCTGCATATAAGCTTCTTCACTTTCCCGAATCAACCCGGCGGCAAATAAAGCTTCACCCCACCGGCAATAAAAAGCTGCGTTATCGTTTTCGATGGCGATCACCCTTTCATATATTTCACAAGCCTTTTTAGCGTTGCCTGCTTGGAGATAGGCATTGCCCAACTCAGCCAGAAGTCCCACATCCTCCGGTTGAACTGTCACCGCTCTTTCGCAAATTTCCACTAATTTGCGAAAATTTTTTTCCTGTTTATAGATGCGCACAAGCTCATCAAAGGCAAAACCTGTAAAAATCTTTCTCTGAAGTTCACGTTCTAAAAGTATGTTCAGATATTTTACGGCCTGTTTTATATCGCCGTTGTCATAATATGCCCATGATAAAATCAATAAAGGAGATTCTTCTGCAGGATATGCTTTATGAATTTTTTTACCAAGAGTAATAGCTTCACGGTATTTCCCCTGCCGGAGAAGATTCCCCAGGAAATCAATTTCCTTTGTTTTCTTATTTTCTTCCATCATGAAATTAAATAGGGGAGAGAAAAGTCTCTCCCGCAAGATCTAACAACTGCAAGATGATCCGCATGCGCCGCCTGCAGCGGGCAATAAACTGGACTCTATTCTAAAGCCATCTCCCTGCGGAGTACTCACAAAATCAATATTGATGGGTTTTGCCTGATTATAAATATCTTTATCAACGACAAATTTAGTGCCTTTCTCATCAAAGACTTCATCTTCAACCCCAGGCTCATCCAGAGCCATGCCCAAAGCGGGCCCGGATCAGCCTATAGACATCGTAATCCGTACTGCAAGATCCGTTTTTCTTTCTTTGATAAAATCTTTAATCATTTCCAACGCTTTTTCTGTAACTGTAAACATTATATATCCTCCTTTTATTGACGGACTTTCCTCATCCATCTTCCAGCTAACATAGCCATATTTGATAATATGTCAATCAAATTCTGGTAATTTACTTATTTTATGACAGCCTGATATTCGGATTTATGAATTGACATAATTGGTCAGCATAGATTACTATTATTTCAAATATCTCATAAAACAGTGGTTTTGAATGTTTTACTACGTTAAATAAAACAAGACATGAAAGACAAAAAACAGATAAACTCTCAAAACATCATTTTTTTCATATTACTGGCTTTTATTACCGGTTTATTAGCTTTCATTTTGAAGCCTTTTTTCTTTGCTGTTTTCTGGGCGATCCTGCTTGCCGGTATTTTTACTCCTCTATACAAATTTATTAACAGAAAGATTGTCAATCCTAATCTTTGTGCCGGATTAACAATGATCGGCATTTTTATTTGTTTAATCCTGCCTGTCGGATTACTTGTTGATTTGCTTATTATGGAATTGGTTGATATATATCAATCCTTTAATTCTCTCAGCAGCAATTGGATGGGGACTCTTTCCGAAACACTTAAAGCCTTGAGCAAAAAACCGATATTCGCCAGTTTAAATGTAGACCAGGATTTTTTAATTAACAAATCACAGGAAGCTTTTAAATTTCTTACCGATTACGTTTTTAAACATATATCGAAATTTACACAAAACACAATTCTTGTCGTTATCCAGGTAGCGGTTATGCTCTACAGCCTGTTTTTCTTTCTGCGTGACGGAGAAGGACTTATAATCGCCCTAAAAGAGAATGCTCCCGTTGATGATAAACACATAGAACTTTTTATTAACAAATTCTTAACAACAGCCAAGGCATCTTTAAAATTCACTTTTATTATCGGTGGTATTCAGGGTTTTTTAGGAGGATTGATTTTTTATATTACAGGAATCGAAAGAGCGCTTGTCTGGGGCGTCCTTATGTTTGCGCTTTCCGTTGTGCCGGCCATTGGCTGTTCGTTAATCTGGGTTCCTGCCGGAATTATCATGTTATTGCTTGGTAATATATGGCAAGGCATCACCATACTTATCTTTGGATCGCTCTTCATCAGTAGCGTGGATAATTTGTTAAGACCGGTTCTTCTGGGACGCGACACTCAAATGCATTCTCTTTTAATATTTCTTTCCACGCTTGGCGGCATAGCCGCTTTCGGATTTTCCGGATTTATTCTTGGACCGGTTATCGCTTCTCTTTTCCTCGCGGCATGGAAATTATTTCCTGAAATTTATCAGAAACACGTTAATTAAATTTTAAAGGTTTTACTTTTTTAAATTTTAGCTAAAAACCGCCAAAGTGCATTTCTATGTTCCTTTTGAGCATAATCAATTCCTATGCGGGGAGTGGCAATAACTGATTTTGCCGGAATCTTCTTGTAATCCTCCAACCATAATTGTTTACCACAGGTCAAATCCCAGCCATTTAAAGATTTATCAATGCCGAAAGCCTGACAGATTTTGGCCGGACCATCGGTTAATTCATGACCTTTTCTTTTGCGGCGGTTTTCCATTTCTTCTATTCCGGCAAGGGGCAATATCGACCGTATCAGCACGGCACAGGGATTTTCTGCTCCCTCGGTAACTAAGTTAAGCATATAGTGCATACCGTAAGTAAAATAAACATAAGCATGGCCCGGTTCACCGAACATCACTGCATTGCGTGATGTTTTGCCGCGATGAGCATGGCAGGCGCTGTCTTCCCGACCGCAGTACGCTTCTGTTTCCAAAATTACTCCTGTCAGATCAAGACCGTTTATTCGACGTACTAATTTTTTCCCTAAAAGTGCGCGGGCAACTTGCAGAGTATCGCGCCGATAAAATTTCCTATCCAATATTTTCATGGTTGACAAATCCCGACAGGAGTAATTTAATGATGCCTGGATATCACAAAATACAAGGAAATTGAATTTGTTTTCTTCTGATTTTTTTCCGGACAAGTCTTAATCGAAAGGGAATTACTGTCTTCCTTGAAGATAATAGGCAAAGATAACTTATGACCAGATTACACGCGATTCAGGCAAATATTGTTACTCTGACAGTTGATGTAATCGTCAACGCGGCTAATTCATCACTTCTTGGCGGGGGCGGAGTCGACGGTGCAATTCATCGCGCTGCCGGACCGGAACTACTTAAAGAATGCCGCCGGCTTGGCGGATGTAAAACCGGTGACGCAAAACTGACAAAGGGCTATAAATTACCCTCTCGATATGTTATTCATACGGTAGGGCCGGTCTGGAAGGGCGGGGGAAAAGGAGAACCGGATCTACTAGCCTCTTGTTACCGGAATTCTTTAGCGATCGCCAACAAACAAGGATTTAAAACAATTGCCTTCCCCAGTATCAGCACCGGTATATACGGGTACCCAATTGAACTGGCAGCAAAAGTTGCTGTAGATACAGTATCTGAATTGGTTCAGAAATCATCAAAGATAGAGGAAGTAATATTCTGCTGCTTTTCGCCAAGTGATCTTGCCATTTACAAATCTCTGCTTCCCAAGAGTTAAATGAATTAAGAATCCGAAGGGAGCGTTCACTATAAAATTTTCCCCTCTTTATTAGCGGATTCAAAAAGCGTGGAAAATACAGGATGCCTTTGCGCAGCCATTTTGATAATCAGACTGCCCAGTTGTCCATAGCTTATCCCCGCCGTTTCAGCGGCACACGCCATACTCGCGTCAACACTTATATCAGCGTTGGGATTGACATCCAAAACATAAAATACATTACCCCGCAGCCGTACATCCATTCGGGCGTAATCCCGGCAACCGGTCGCTCTGTAAGTTTTACTGCAGATCTTCTGCAGCACTTCTATTTCATTATTGGTCAGGGGAGCCGGCAAAAGCGTTTTTATCTCTTCATAATGTTGAGAACCGGGAATGAATTTCGCTTCATAAGTGCAAAGCCTGTCTTCTGCTTTTCCAAAAAGTGAGAAATCCATTTCTGCAACAGGCAGAAATGTCAGCGTTTCATTTCCCAGAACAGATACACGGAATTCACGCCCGTCAATAAAATCTTCAACCAACGCCGGTTGGGAATAAGTTTTTAAAACAAAAGATATTCGATTTTTCAGTTCCGTTGGATTAGTTACAACCGATTCCGGCGTAATGCCTGCTGAACAATGTTCGTTCTGCGGTTTAACAATAGCCGGGAATATATTCCAGCTGCCGTTGTATTGTGAATTAAAAATCTGCCAGGCCGGTGTAGGAATTGCCGCTTTATCCAAGATTACTTTTACCCGATATTTATCCTGAGCCAGCTCCAGAGTGCCGGAACTTGCACCGGTAAAAGTATAACCCGACATCTCCAGCTTTTTTGCCACCAGCCATTCACTGTGCTCAATACCCGGAATCTCTTCGCACCAGTTAAAGACTATACATTCAGACGGATCGAAAGGACGAAGTTGACCGGCAATATTATCACCGGCAATTGCAACGAAAGATACCGGATAGCCTACTCGGGCAAGAGCATCGCCAAACTGCTTTGACTGACTGACCACTTCATCTCTTTCGTCATTAGTCCATTGCGGATCGATACAGTATAATAAAACTACCGGAATTTTTGCAGCTTGTGTATCTGCCGTCACCACACCACATCCTCAATATATTTTTAATTATTCATTATTAATGCTGATTAAAAAATCAATAACACAATTTTTTAATTTTTGCATAGGCCAGCAATTTGCAGTCTCCCAATTTACACGCCTTTTGCGCGTCCCGGCATCCCTGCTCATTTTTACCCTGAAGGAAATAGGCAAGTCCTCTGTTGGAATAGGCTTTCATATGATCGGGACTCAACTCGATAACGGTATTGAAATCATCGATTGCCGACTCATACTTACCGAGTTTTCCGTATGAAATACCCCGATTATTATAGGCCTCTTGATAATTTGGCATCAGACGGATGGCTTCATTGTAATCATTTATTGCATCGCTGTACCGTCCGATTTCATCGTAATCCACTCCACGGTTGTTATAAGCGAAATAATTATTTTTGGTAACCTGCAAAGCATGGCTAAAAAGAATAACGCTGTTTTTCCAGTAACCACACTGTTGCCGGGCCAAAATAGCCAGGATTGCAATGGCGGCTATTCCTGCCGGGAATAAAATATTTTTACGTATCTTTATGTCTTGGAATAAAAGCGGCATGCCCCAGGCCATCATGATACCGATGCCTATTAAAGGCAAATACATATAACGATCGGCCGCCGAGTGATTTCCCACCTGAACAATTCCAATAACCGGCAGAAGAATTGTTACATACCAGAGCCATCCGACAAGAAGACATGGTAATTTTTTTGCCACGGTAACTACGGCAACGCTGATGACGATAATCAGTATAGCAGAACCCAAGACCTGGCAAACAGGAAGTTTATCTACGAAAGGATAAAAAACAGCCAGATTATGAGGCCAAAACGTTTTTCCCAAATAAGCCACAAAAGAAACAATCGCATTTGCAATCCGGGAATCCAGGGGAAAATCTTTTATAAATGGCTTGTACTGGGCATAAAATGTGACGACGCAAACAACAACCGACAACACAATGAAAGGTATTTTTTCCCGTAACCGCCACAGACGTTTCAATGGCCAATAATCGAGAAGAATCATGACTACAGGCAGCGTAACAACTATTGGTTTGCTCATCAACCCGCAAACAAAGCAGGCAAGAACAAGTAAATATCTTTTGATATCCGGGTTCTCCGTATAATAAACATATAAACATAGCGTCAGCATGAAAAAGAATCCGCTCAAAACATCCTTGCGTTCGGCAATCCAGGCAACCGACTCCACATGCAGCGGATGAAGTGCGAAAAGAGCGGCGACAAAGGCGCTACGCCGGACCATTCCTGTCATGCGGGTGAAAAGCCAAAAGAGTAACAGTGTATTGAGAACGTGCAAGATAATGTTGGTCAGATGATAGCCACCGGCATTCAAACCATAAAGCTGATAATCAAGCATCAGGGAAAGCCAAGTCAGAGGATGCCAGAATTCGGCATGGATTGTGCTGAATGCCCAGCGAATTCCATCGAGAGTGATTCCGGATTGAACATAAATGTTTTCTGTTACATAAACGGGATCATCGCAATTAATAAAATCATACTGGCTCACCTGCCAGTAAACGGCTAACGCAACAACCACTAGACAAACATAAACAATCAGTCTCTGTTTTTGAGGATTGATAGTCATCTTATTTAACATAGTAACCTACAAGTTTTATCTTTACTATATATGAAGTAAGAATTCAGTATTTATTAATTACAAAACCAATCAGGTTTCATTTAAAAAAGTTTGATTTGAATGGAGGAATAGGAAAAGAACTGCGCGCTCTATCGAAAAGCGCAGTTAAACATCAAAAAAACCCCGGTCTTTGAATTCAAAGACCGGGGTTTAACAGCGATTATTTAATAAGTTTCAGATAATTCTTTACCAGATATTCTGCAGTTTGCAGAGCGCCTTTGGCCGCTCCCAGCTTGGTATTATGAGCAAGGCAAACATACTTGATCCCGTTTTCAATAATCGGATCCTTGCGAATTCGTCCTACAGTAACGGTCATGCCGCCGCCTTTGTCCCTGTCCATACGCGGCTGTGGACGGAAAGGATCATCGGTAACATCAATCAGGTGCGCCGGCGAACTCGGCAGATGCAATTCAGCGAAATCCTTACCGTAATTCATCATAGCTTTTTTAACATCCGCCGGCGAGCAGGGTTTTTCTGTCTGCACAAAGGCACATACCATATGACCGTCAATCACCGGCACGCGGGTGCAGGTCGCCGTTATACCGAAAGGCGCGTTCTTAATGGTTTTACCTGTCAATTTACCCAGTATCTTCTGTGGTTCGGTTTCCACTTTCGGTTCTTCACCTGAAATGTAGGGTATAACATTTTCCATCATATCCATTGCAGAAAGTCCCGGCGTCCTACCTGCGCCGGACATAGCCTGAAGCGATGTCGCCACCACTTGTTTGACGCCGTACTTATCCAGAATCGGTTTCAAAGAAATAACCAGTCCGACTATAGTACAATTGGATTTGGGCGAAATGAATCCCTTCCAGCCACGGTTCTTCTGTTGAACGGCGAGCAGGGCCGCGTGATCCATATTCACTCCGCCCACAAGAATGGGAGTATCATCTTCATAACGAAACGCCGAAGCGGTGCTGATAACCGGTGTGGTCTTGGCGTATTTTGGTTCCAGTTCCTTCGCCGGTCCCGCATCCATGGTTGAAAAAATTATATCCACGGATGTAGGGTCGAAGCTGGCCGCTTCCTCCACAACCATGCCGGCGATATTCGCGGGAAGTTCCTCGGGACACCACCAGCGGATTGAACCGTTGGCGTCTTTCAGAGCATCTATATATTTTTTATTTGCCGAGCGCTCCGAGGCAACAAGCTTGGTTATTTTAAACCAGGGATGTCCGAGCAAACTGACAATCGCCTGTTGACCGACTATGCCGGTTGCGCCGACAATAGCAATCTTTAACATTTCTTCCTAGCCTCCATTAAAATTTCCTTTTTATTTCAAATACTTTTATGTAACATTGATCTCACTTTATCTACGTCAGCAGCGATTTGTTCCTTCAATTTTTCGGGGCTATCGAACTTGATAATGTCCCTAATCTTCTCCACAAACTCCGTTTCTAGCCTTTTACCTCTGAGATCACCGGAAAAATCAAGCAGATAAACTTCAAACGTAAAAGTATAATCAGCAAAGGTCGGTTTTTCGCCGATATTCAAAGCCGCCATAAAGCGTTTTCCTTCAACATTCGCAAAGGCGGCATATATTCCCGGAGGCGGCAACAATTCTTTCTCCGGCTTTATATTTGCCGTAGGAAAGCCAAGTCCCATGCCGCGCCCTTTCCCTGAAACCACAACACCGGCAACATTATAACATCTTCCCAGCAAATCAGTTACAGTTTTAAAGTCGCCTTTCAGAATCAATGTTCTAATCAATGTGCTGCTGATTATATTATCATCTACTTTAAAAGCATCAACAACTTCAACTGCAAAGCCTATTTCATCTCCACAGGAAATCAAATAATCACTGTTTCCTTTTTTACCTTCACCAAAGGTGTAATCATGACCGACAATAATTTTTTTAACGGCTAATTTCTTTCCGAGAAAGTCCCGGACAAATTGTTCAGCAGTAATATGAGAGTAATCCAGAGTAAAAGGTATTACCAGCGTTCCATCAATCCCGCAATTCTCGAGTAATTTTAGTTTTTCCTCAAGGGTTGTAATCAGGTAAAAAGGACGAATATCCGGATGAAGAATCATTTTCGGATGCGGATCAAAAGTAATAACCAGCGATTTTGTAACTGCTTTTTTCGCCTCGGATGCAAGTTTACTGCAAATGAACTGATGGCTTAGATGTACACCGTCAAAATTTCCAATCGTGACAAACGATCCACAAAAATCTTCAGTTATGCTTTCTACTCCCTTAAATATAATCATTTTTTCTAATAACCACTAAAATAATCAGCGTGCTAACATAGCATTTTCGGGATTAAATTCAAGCTCATTTTATCTTGACAATAATATGTTGATAGGTATAGTGCACTCTCTCAAGTGCCGAAGTGGCGGAATTGGTAGACGCGCTAGGTTCAGGGTCTAGTGGGCGTGCGCCTGTCCGGGTTCAAATCCCGGCTTCGGCACCACTAGAATATCAAGGGTTTAGAAGTTGACTGCACTCTCTTTTAAACCTTTTTTATTGCCCTCTTCTAACGGTTTTCTAACGGAGTGAAAAAAATCTTCTAAAAGCTGAACTTGCTGTCTGGTAAAATTCATATCATTAAACAAGTGACCATATTCATCCATTGTGATGTTAATGGATGAATATGCGCGCTTATCCGGTTAAACGGCCCTACCGCGATAACCGGACATTAGCCCATCTTCCGCAGAAAGTCATTGGATGTGAGAAAATATGGATGGATTTTCACTGAAAGTTCAATGATTACAATCC
>MAEO01000227.1:69734-69945 GCA_001683985.1 Smithella sp. M82 | reverse complement strand
CGAATCCCATCGCTCAACGTATGAAAATATGCGCCTCGCGATGTGATTCTTGCCCCGATGAAGCGGGACAGTTCAACTAGTAGAGCGTTTCCTGAATAATGTGACAGACAAGACGCCTGTCCTACTGTATTAAGTTGCAAGCATCCAAAGGGGTAGGACAGCCGTCTCGGCTGTCCTATAATTGCTATGTTATTTTGTGAACGCTCTACTG
>MAEO01000227.1:0-69724 GCA_001683985.1 Smithella sp. M82 | reverse complement strand
GGTTGGAATGTTACCAGTGCCGCCAAGAAAATGGGTTTCAGCCGCAAAGGCTTGCAATTGAAGATGATTAAGTATAATTTGCGCAAAGATCCAAAGTAAGAAGGGCTGTTGACCGGGGGTGCATTCCCTCAGGGAGGCGCAATTATAAATGGACATCTTCCCTGCCGGAAAGAGCAGAAGGCTTTACAAAGTATCGATCTGCGTTGTGCGCTTCGAATCCCATCGCTCAACGTATGAAAATATGCGCCTCGCGATGTGATTCTTGCCCCGATGAAGCGGGACAGTTCAACTAGCGAATTCCAGTTTACTGCATAACTGTAATTCGAGTTTCACTGCGCGCCTGGCATCTCGGCACTTTTGAACAGTCCCCAGGTTGTAAACTATTTCGTCCTAATATCGTCGGAGGGTAATAAGATGAGTTATAAGGTAGCATTGGGCGCTATTCTTGGTTTTTTTGTACTTATTTTTTTGGCCCAGAATACGGAAGTCGCAAAAGTAAGTTTTTTATTTTGGGATATATCAATGTCGCGCGCAGTGCTGCTTTTTTTCTCTTTGTTAATCGGTTTCATTTTCGGATGGTTTTTACACAGCTATCTTTTGTATCGTAAAAAGAAAAATAAACCTGAAAAGTATTAATCGGTAACCGGCATTGCCTGTGTCAATAATTGAATAGACTGTTAAGTGCTTTTCCTTGTTCCATGTCGCCATTAGTTTGATTCTGACGGAAATAATCCCGGAAATGGTCATAGATATAAAGAACGGCTTTCACATAAGCATCGCTGCGGTTATATGCAAAAATAGCTTTGTATTTGCTGTTATAATCGCCGATGTTTTCTCCCGATAGCTTATTTTTGTAAAGGTAGTTTTCGACACTGAAGATAGTATCTTCTATATCGAAAGGATCTACATCATCATCGGCCCCGTTTGAATCTATGAAAAACGACTGCAAAGAAGAAGGAATAAACTGTCCCCAGCCGATCGCGCCGGCATATGAACTGGTAAAATATTGCGAAGAATGTCCTGTTTTTTGTGAAAATTTATAAAGTGCCGTGATTTCCCGGATGGCAAAATTTTTACGATTAGTGAAAATGTATTGAGATGCCAAAGAATTGAATGCGTAAAAATTACCTCGTTGATGACGATCGGCAAAATTGGTTTCTACGCCGATTATGGCAGCGATCAATTCCTTGTGAATTCCATGCTTCGCTTCGGCGCGACTGAAAAGCTCGATGCGGTCTTCGATAAATGTTTTCCCCTTTTCGATTTTGGCGTTTACTCCCAGTCGGGCGAAATACCAGGTGATATCGTGTTTCTTTTCATGATCGGTTTGTTTTTCTGCTGATTTCTGAAAGTATTGATCAATATTGGAGTGAAGACGAAAGGTGTCATGCTGAATCTGTTTATCGAACCATTCTCCGGACACTCCATTCATAATGAGCTGATTCTTCAGTTCTTCAACTTTAGCGGGAATAAGTGAATCCGGAACTTTACGGACATGTTCGTCGTAGGAAACACAGCCCCAAAACGTGAAGACCATGAAGATTATTATTGGCAAATATCTTGATTTCATTAAATACCCTTAAACTATGAAAATAAATTTATACTATTATATTTGGCTCTTTCTCATAATATGTGGGTAAATTGTCACCCTGATGGTTCCATTCGATAAACTCATGACAGGCTCGGCTCACCATGACAATAACGCTGTCATCCTGAGCTTGTCGAAGGCTCACCGTGACAGGTGAGCCTTCGAAACTGAGTTATTCAGTTAAAAAGAACCGAAAATTTTTTGACAACAGCGAAGGAATTGTAAAGAAAGAGATCAAACAAGTTGTTATAGCGATTGGAAAGAGAAAAGTTTAGTCCTCATCAATGGAAATATCTGTTATTTCGAAATTTCGTGTTCCACCAGGTGTCTGCACGGTTATTTCGTTGCCGATTTTTTTCCCGATGAGAGCTTTGCCGATGGGAGATGTTACGGAAATCTTGTTTTGATTGATGTCGGATTCATAAGGTCCGAGCAATTGATATTTTATTTTCTCGCCGTTGTCGATATCTTCCAGACTTACGTAACAGCCGAAAACAACTTTTTCAGTGGTTAATCCTTTTAGATTGATAATGTTGGACATGGCCAGTTGATGTTCCAACTCCTGCACCCTTCCATAAAGGAAAGACTGTCTTTCTTTGGCTGCGGTATATTCGGCGTTTTCTGTAATATCGCCATGAGCGCGTGCTACTTCAATATCGCGAACGTTTTCCGGAATAGATACATTTTTTATTGTTTCCAGATCTTTTTTCAGTTTCTCAAAGCCGGCTTTTGTAATAGGTATTCTTTGCATAACAACTCCAGATTATTTAACTATGTCCTGGCGTGATTTTTTTAAAAACGGGCAGGATATAACTTGGCCTTTGTTTAATAAAGAATATTTGCCCTGTCAAGAAACATTTAAATGGCTGGAATTGTCTGATTGTGCTATTTAGGGCATAATCAAAGTTGTAATCTGAAACACACTTTGGAAATATTTTGCAGCATGCTGCGAAAAAAGTAAGGATTTTAATACAATGCTTGATAAATTCAACAGAGAAATAAATTACCTGCGTGTTTCCATAACCGACAGGTGCAATTTACATTGCCGTTATTGCCGTCCCAAAGAAGGAATTTCCTTGCAGGGACATGATGACATATTGCGTTATGAAGAAATAATCCGTGTAGTTTCAGTTGCTGTGAAAATGGGATTAGTCAAGGTACGGGTAACGGGAGGTGAACCGCTGGTGCGCCGCGGCTGCGTCGATTTTCTTTCCCGGCTGAAAAAGATCGAAGGTCTTCAGGATATAAGCCTGACAACAAACGGCATTCTTCTGGAAGAATTTGCCCAAAAGATTTTTGATGCCGGCATTAGCCGCATAAATATCAGCCTTGATTCTCTGAATAGAGATAAATATTCCCATATTACCAACGGCGGAGATTTAGATGCTGTTTTGCGTGGAATTGCCCGTGCTGAAGAAGTAGGTTTCTCTCCGATAAAAATTAACACAGTTGTCATTAAGGGTTTTAATGACGATGAAGCTTTGGATTTCGTCCGCTTAGCCTTAGACAAGCCCTTCCAAGTGAGGTTTATTGAATTGATGCGGGTAGGCCAGCAAACAAATCTGGATGACGTTGGGGATTATATGCCGACGTCGCAGTTGATTGATAGAATTAAAAAGAAATACGAACTGGAACCGATAAAAAACAAGAAGAAAAGATTCGATGGCCCGGCCAGAATATTCAAAATAAAAGGAGGTCGTGGCGAAATAGGTTTTATTAATCCGGTGAGCGATCATTTTTGTTCGACATGTAACCGTTTGCGCCTTACGTCTGATGGCAAATTGCGGGTTTGCCTGCTTAACGAAAAAGAAGTTGACTTAAAAAAGGCTCTACGGGAAAATTGTAGTGATGAAGAATTGGAAGGGCTTTTCCGGGAGGCTGTTTTGCTGAAACCAAAACAGCATGATTTGATCTGCACAGAAAACACTTTAAAAAAATGCCGGCATATGTCGGCAATTGGCGGTTAGACAGAATAATCAAGAAGGCATTGTTTAAAAGAATAAGATGTTATTTGCCGTATAATTTGGTATATGATTTACTTGGAATAACGCAAATGTTTTTAGATCAGGCATCCCCATTATCCGATAAAGAACTGAAAGCGCTGCGAAGAAAATATGTTATTTCCCGGCAGAAAGAGTTGATTCTGGATTTGATAGCTCCGCTGGCCGGCGAAAGAATTCTGGATGTAGGATGCGGAACCGGAGAAAATTTACAGTTTTTTCAGGAGAAATGGTGTTCTTTAACAGGAATTGATCCTTCTAAGGAAAAACTGGATGTTGCCCGGCAAAAATACGGTGACCGTGCCGAACTGGTTCTGGCTCAGCCCGATGACATTCCCTTTTCCGATAATGAATTTGACATCGTGACCTTGGTTAATGTTCTGGAAATTTCCGATAATCCGCAGAAAATTATTGAAGAAGTAATTAGAGTCTGTCGTGGTCGTGTCTTTATCGGGTTTATAAATAATTATTCTTTTGTCAGTACAAAGCAGGGATTGAAAGAAATGTTTGGTTTGCCACTTTCGCGGGAAATGCACTTTCTCAGTTTTTATGAAATTAAAACCATGGTAAAAAAATGTGCAGGTGATGTTGCTGTTAGATGGGGTAGTGTTATTTATTTCCCGAACATTATTCGTTATTATTTTGAGGCACTGGAGGAAATCTTTCCCCTGCGAAAAAACCCCTTTGGGGCATTTATTGGCGTGACATTTCCTGTTAAATACGCCTACTTTACACTACAAAGCCCGATTACTGAATCATTTAAACTAAAGGCTAAAACACGAAATACAGCTCCTGAAGCTATTCGGGAAATATTGAGACAGGCGGACAAATGATAAAAGAAGCGATGCTTTACGAAAAACTCTCCGAAGGGCGGGTGCGTTGCGTCCTGTGCGCGCATAGATGTACGGTTGAGCCCGGTAAGAGGGGTATGTGCGGAGTAAGGGAGAATAAAGAAGGTGTTTTATACTCTTTGGTTTACGGAACACTGATAGCCGAGAATATTGACCCCATCGAAAAAAAACCTTTCTTTCATGTGTGTCCCGCTTCCGGATCATATTCCATTGCCACGGTGGGATGTAATTTTAGTTGTGATTTTTGTCAGAATCACGACATTTCACAAATGCCGCGTGCCACGCGCATGATAAGCGGCGAAGATTTTATGCCCACGGAAATCGTGGCAAAGGCAAAGAAAAGCGGGTCAAAAACAATTGCCTATACCTACACAGAACCGACAATTTATTTCGAACTGGCCTACGATACTGCGAAAATCGCCTCAGAAAACGGTTTGATTAATGTTTTTGTCACCAACGGTTATATGACAACCGAAGCAATTGAAACAATAGCTCCTTATTTATCCGCTGCCAATGTGGATTTGAAATCCTTCCGCGATGAATTCTATAAAAAAAGATGCGGAGCCAAACTTAATCCTGTTCTGGAGAGTTTGAAAAAGATGAAAGAAAAAGGAATATGGGTGGAGATAACCACGCTGCTTATTCCAACCTTAAATGACAGTGACGAAGAACTAAAAGATATTGCCGGATTCATTGCCGGGCTTGGAAGAGAAACTCCCTGGCATATAAGCCGTTTTCATCCGCAATTTAAAATGCAGAATCTGCCGGCAACTCCGGTTGCCTCGTTGCATCGTGCGGTGGCAATAGGAAAGCAGGCCGGATTGAAATATGTATACAGCGGCAATGTGCCGGGAGATGACGGTGAAAACACATATTGTTCTAATTGCGGCAACCTTCTGATTAAACGCTATGGATTCAGAATCATCAACCTTAATTTGAAGGGCAATAAATGCACCAAATGCGGAACGGAATTAGATGGGATTTTCTGAATATTTTTTAAAGTAATTTTATTGTGAAATTTAATTGATTTGATACAATAATCAACAGATAGGGAACAATAATCCTCAGCGACCCTCGTAAGTCTTTAAAGGCGTTTTACTAAGGAGAACAAAACGATGAATCAGAATCAATACAAGAAAATAATTTCCTCCGCAATCGAACGTGAAATCGAGGCTTATACATTTTATCGTATGGTATCCGACAAGGCTAAAGATAAAAACATCAAATCTCTTTTTGGCAAACTTGCCGAAGAAGAGCAGGGGCATCGGCATACATTAGAGAGTTTTCTTACTAAGGCTCCGGAGAAAATGCATTTTTCGGAATCCCAAGATTACAAAATTGTGGATTCACTTCCTACGCCGCCGCTGACTGCGGATCTCAAGCCTGTTGAGGGCATTATAATTGCAATCAAGAACGAACTGGAAGCCATGCAGATGTATACTCGACTGGCAAATGTCAGCGCCGACGCGGAACAAAAAAATGTTTTTCTTGGGCTGGTGAAAATGGAACGCGGACACAAGAGCAAGCTTGAGGATATATATACAAATATGGCGTTTCCCGAAATCTGGTAGCGGGTGAATTTGTTTTGTAATATGAATATTCCCGCAGAGTTTTATTAATTGTAAATTCAAAGGAACTACAAATGCAATTTCCACGTCTTTTTTCATCTATCACCATTAATGGTATGACATTAAAGAATCGGGCGGTCATGCCGCCGATGGGTACGGGATACGGCAATACCGATAGCACGGTCAGTGACCGGTTGGTGGCATATCTTTCACGGCGGGCACAGGGTGGCGCCGGTCTGATTATAACTGAAGTATGTGCTGTTGATCCGCGCGGCAAAGGTTTCCCCAACGAGATCGGCATCTGGAGCGATGCGTTTATTTCCGGACTGGCGCGCATTCCTGATGCTTTGCATCATTTCGGGGCCAAGGTCGCGCTGCAACTCCATCATGCCGGCAGGGAAACTTTTGAAGATGCAACAGGCGCTATTCCGGAGGCGCCTTCGGCGATACCCAGCGTTATTTTGGGACAGCCGTGTGAATCTATGAGTCTGGAGCGTATTGCCCAGATTATCGAGGCTTTTGCCAAAGCGGCCGGACGCGCAAAAGCAGCTGGTTTTGATGCCGTGGAGCTTCACGGAGCTCACGGATATCTGTTAAATCAATTCCTTTCTCCTTTTTCCAATCAGCGTGATGATAAATACGGAGGCAGCGATGAAAATCGCATGCGGTTTGTTCTGGAAATTATTGCAGCGGTACGCAAAGAAGTAGGTAAGGATTTTCCTGTCTGGATTCGTGTATCGGCTGATGAACTGGTGCGCGGCGGATATGATTTATCCTTCATGCAGAAATTCGCGCCAATGATGGTGGCTGCCGGAGTTGATGCCATTCACTGTTCAGTGGGAATTTATTCCACACCCGGCGGTTTGTCTGTTGCTTCCATGGATACGGAATCCGGCTTCAATTTGTTTCGTGCCCGTGCGCTTAAGGATGTTGTGAGCGTTCCTGTTATCGGTGTGGGACGTATCAACAATCCCGAAGTGGCTGATCAAGCCATTGCACGTGGTGATGCCGATCTCATAAGTTTCGGACGCCAGCATTTAACCGATCCCGATTTTATTAACAAGGCTTACAATGGTGATCTTGATGATATACGATGGTGTACTGCCTGTAATCAGGGCTGTATAGAAAGATTAAGTTTTGAAATGAAGTCGATTGCCTGCAGCTTCAATCCGGAATGTGGGAATGAGTATAAGGGACAGCATCCGAAGGTAGATCATGCTAAACGTGTATGGGTCATCGGTGCCGGACCCGCCGGTTTGTCTGCCGCTATGGCCGCATCGGCTCGTGGACATGAAGTAGAAATATTTGAGAAGGAAGAAAAACCGGGAGGGCAGTTATTGTCTGCCAGCCGGCCGCCGCACAAATCAGCCTTCAGGGACTGGGTTACATGGTCATTGCGTCAGCTTAAAAAAAGTTCAGTACCTGTTCATTGTCAGCACATGATCAGCAAAGAAGAAATAAAACAACATATGCCTGAGGCTGTGATTCTTGCCTGCGGTGCATATCCTGTCACACCTTCCATTTCAGGCCTTGATTCCGAAATAGTGGTTGATGCCCGTGATGTTCTTACAGGCAAAGTCAATCTTAAAAGTCCGGCTGTTGTTTTGGGGGCAGGTTATGTGGGGATGGAAACAGCTGACTATTTATTATCTAAAGGTATAGCTGTTACAGTCTTAGAGATGCAGGCATTTCCTCCGGTCGGCAAGTTAACTGCACATGGATACTGGTTGCACAAACGCATCAAAACTGCCGGTGGCAGGTTACTCTTTGGCGCTCAGGTAACAGGTATTTTAACAGGAGATGTGCGTTATTGTCAGGAAAATACAGAACGTATGGAGAGCGCGGCCATGATAGTGACTGCCATGGGTGCCAAGTCAGATAATTCTCTGGAAGAGGCGCTTAAGAACTTGACCATTCCCTATAAAATCGTTGGTGACGCTAAAAGTCCTCGCCGTATTCTTGAGGCCATTCATGAAGGCCACAAAGCAGGTGAAAAAATATAGAATCAATATGGGATAGTATGTAATTTATCGCTTTTGCTGAATGCTTTTTGCCTCTTGATGGTTCATTTAACAAAACTCCCTGCTTTGTGAATCGACATGCCTTCGAGCCAAGCCGTTTTGAAGCGTATGTCACTAGTGAAGACTGCACCGGCTGTGCTATTTGTGCGGAAGAACGTTGTCCGATGAAAGCAATTGAAGTGAGAGATAATATTGCCGTTGTAAATTTGCAGGAGCGCATAGGCTGCGGTTTGTGCGTGACTGGATGCCCAACTGGAGCTATAAAACTTATGGAAAGAAAACAAATTCCCTTTATTCCGGCTGCGGTCAGGGATATGGGAGCTGAAGTGCTTCAGAAAAAAGGAAGGATTGGCGCTTTTCCAAAAATTATGCAAAGTTAATAAAATTGCTTATAGGGAGAATCGGTAATGACCAAAATAAGTACACGTGAGGAGATCATCCGCAAAGGAGCTGAACTTATTCACGCGCAGGGTTTCAATGCCACCGGTCTTCAGCAGATACTACAAGTAGCGGGTATTCCCCAAGGCTCTTTTTATTTTTATTTTAAAAGTAAAGAAGATTTCGGGTTGGAGGTTATTGATTATTTCGACGCAATGATCAGCGGAATTCTCACGCATTATTTAAGTGACAAAAAAATACCGCCTATTCAGCGAATGGAGAAGTTATTTGAATTTTTCGAAACCTCTTTTCAGGAAAACGGTAATGCTCTGGGGTGTCCCATCGGGAACCTTTCACTGGAGCTGGCCGGAACTAATGAACGTTTGCGTGTTCATTTAAAAGATGTTATCGAAGTCCTTATCGCCCAGATAGAATCATGTCTTGAGGAAGGCAAGCGCGACGGGGCGATACCTTCCGCTTTGAAAACTTATGATACAGCGCGCTTAATTTTTTATGGATTTGAAGGGGCTATCCTGCATATGAAAGTTACGAAGAATACAGAACCTTTTCGGGCGTTCCGTGGCTGCTTGACAGGATATTTTGAAAACATTAAAGCAAGGGAAAAGAAATAAAGATGTGCAAAAATTATTTTAGAATTGGGGTAATGTCCAAATATGCATGAACTTCCGGTTACTGAGAGTATTTTAAAGATTGTCTTAAAACACGCAGAGAAAAACAATGTGCGACAGGTAGTGGCCATTCATTTGCAGATAGGCAAGTTAAGCGATCTCGAAGATGAATGGATTCAGCGCTATTTTGATTACCTGAGCAAGGACACCTTGGCCCAGGGGGCAAAACTCAAGATTGAAAGAATGCCGATCATGGTGCAATGCAGTGATTGCGCTGCTTCTTATGAAGTCCAGGCAACAAATTTGGGCGAACTTATCTGTCCAGCCTGCGGAAGAAAAAACATTACGCTTGTTTCCGGAAGGGAATATTATATCAAAGAGATGGAGGTGCAATAGTGGACGAAGTCAGGCTGATAGAAGTTAAGGAAGAAATCCTTGCGGATAACGTAAAAGTAGCTGCCGAAGTTCGGGAGCAGCTTCGCAAGACAGAGACTATGCTCTTAAACCTGATGTCTTCACCGGGTTCTGGTAAAACCAGTCTGATTCTTCAAACGATTGCCAAGTTGAAAGGCAAATTGCGTTTGGGTGTGATTGAGGCTGATATTGAATCCAAGGTTGATGCGGAAAAAGTTGCCGCCCAGGGCATATCTGCCGTTCAGCTCAGGACCGGGGGATTCTGTCATGTAGATGCCACGATGGTTAATCAGGGTATTGAAGCTCTGCCTGTGAAGGATCTTGATATTATAATCATTGAGAATGTAGGGAATCTGGTTTGTCCGGCGGAATTTGATACCGGCGCTCACAAAAATGTGATGATCCTGAGCGTTCCCGAAGGGGATGATAAACCTCTTAAATATCCTTTGATGTTTTCCATCTGTGATGTATTGCTTATTAATAAGATTGATTATTTGTCGCTCAGCAATTTTGACATGTCTGCGCTGCGTAAACGGGTTTTGGCTTTAAATCCCGATATCAAGATCATAGAGGTGTCTTGTGTAACAGGTTCGGGTATAGAAGACTGGACCGACTGGCTGAAGAGAGAGTTTGACGTTTTCAAACAATCAAAATAGTCTTCAATTTGAATTGTCAAAAGTAGCCAACTATGAGGACAACATTAGGGCGTAAAAATAACATTGCCGTAAATAAAAATAAGCTGAATTTTACGGCAATTGATTTTGAAACTGCTAATTACAGCATAACCAGCGCCTGTCAGATAGGAATAGTGGTTGTTGAAAAAAGTGAAATAATAAAGACGTATTCAAGTTATATAAAACCATCCCCTAACTTTTTTGTTCCATTTTTTACTGAACTGCACAATATCGACGCTAAAAAAGTAAGCGGTTTTCCTTCATTTGGTGAATTGTGGAGCGAGATGTCCGAATATTTGGCTGGTTCGGAAATGTTGGTAGCGCATAATGCAGTATTTGATATAAAAGTATTAACGGCCTGTTGCGAAAAATATGGGATTAATTATAATTTGCCGGCCAGTTTCTGCACTTGTCAATCAGCACGCAGAAATTTACCCCGTCTGATGAACCATAAGTTATCGACTGTTTGTAATTACTATGGAATAGAGCTGAATCACCATGAAGCATTAAGTGATGCCAGAGCAGCAGCATTGATTGCATTGAAATTGTTAGGAGCATAATTAAATTTAGCGGATCATTTGCATTCTATGCTAATTTTGTAATACAAAATTCTGCAAATATATTTTACCGCCGGTTTTTCCAGCTTTTTACTCCCGAATTTATATTTAAGAGCTTTTTATGTCTGAAAATTACTGTAATTTAAAGAAAATGCGGAAAAAAGCAAAGAAGATCAAAGCACTATATGTTGTGGTATAAATTATCAGATAATACCATTTGTTGTATTTTTTCTTTACAAAGTAGTAATCTTTTGTTAGTATTTTGCCAATTCCACCTAAAACATTAAAGAAGGATTATGAATTTAAAAAAGTTAGAAATATCCGGTTTTAAATCATTTCGCGATAAAGTTATCCTTAATTTTCACGACGGAATTACAGGGATTGTCGGGCCCAACGGTTGCGGAAAATCCAATATCGTTGACGCGATTCGTTGGGTAATGGGTGAACAACGTGTCAAAGCGTTGCGCGGGACAAAGATGGATGACGTTGTTTTCAACGGCAGTCAGGATTCCGCGCCGGTAAGTATGGCGGAAGTTACCATGACTTTGGTTGCCAACGGTCAAAATTTCCCTGGATCTTATTCCGACTTGAGTGAGGTTTCTATTTCCCGTAAAGTCATTTGCGAAGGTGAGCATGAATACTATATAAACAAGGTTCCCTGCAGGCTTCTTGATGTCAAGGAATTTTTCATGGGTACCGGTATTGGCGCCAGAACATATTCTCTGATTGAACAAGGACATGTGCAAAATCTGGTTGAAGCCAAGCCTGAAGACAGGAGATTGTTCATTGAGGATGCCGCCGGTGTATCCAAATACAAAAGTCGTAAGGAAGCCGCGGTCCGTAAAATGGAGGCGACAAAACAAAATATATTGCGGCTGAACGATATCATTAAAGAAGTAAAATCTCAGCTCAATACTATTTCCCGTCAGGCCAAAAGAGCGGAACAATATAAAAACATAAAGCAGCAGGTAAAAGAAACGGAATTAATGATTGCTCTGCAAAATTATGTTGAACTTACAGAGAAAGAAACTTTTTTGCAGGCTATACGTGTTGAATTGCAAAATCAAAATACAGTCCTTCATGCAAACCTTGAAGCTAAAGAATCGGTTTTGGAAGAGCTGAAAATAAAACTTCTGGAAAATGAGGAGTTAATAGCCAGGAGACAGCAGGAGCTCTATGAGATAAAAAACACCATCAGTATTAAAGAGAAAAATATCGAATTCGCCCGCCGCCAGGTTGAGGATACTACGGAACGCAGGCAGAAAGATTTGGCAGAGATTCAACTGCTCGTTGCAAAAAAATCCGATTTAATTGCTGAAATTGAAACTTTGCAACAAAGTGTGACTGAAGCCGAGAGCAGAATAGCTTTTCTGAAAACAGAACATGACGAAATTCAGCAAAAAGTGCAGGGACTGGCTGACATTGATAAAACAGCTCACACTCAGTTGGAAGAAAAGAAAATTTTGTATATCGATATAGTGACGGAAAAAGCCAAACTAAAGAACATGATTTCCAGCCTCAGTAAAAATATCGAAGATTTGAAAAAACGTGAGGAAAGAGAAACACACGAACTGGAGGATGATAAAAAATTGTTTGCTGATTTGATGGGCAAACTGGCATCGGTAAATGAAGAATTAACAAAGGACGAAGAAGAAATCATTCAATTAGGAGCAAGAAGAGCGACGGCAACAAGTGAAATTGAAAGATACAAATCGGATTTACAATCAAACGAAGAAAATATCGCTAAGATTAAAGAAGATATCAGTGTTAAGTCATCCCGATTGGATTCGCTGAAAGAATTTCAGGAAGCATATAAGTGGAGTAATGAAGGTGTTAAGACAATTATGGGGAATAATGATTATAAAGATAATTTTTATGGAGTCGTAGCTGACCATATAAATGTTTCCCGTGAGTATGAAGCGGCTGTGGAAGCTGTACTGGGTGAAAAACTTCAGTATGTGGTTGTCAAAAGTCAGGAAGACGGAGTTCGCGCTATCGATTATTTAAAAAATCATCAATTGGGCCGCGGTAGTTTTGTATCAGTGGATTTGAGAAACCGCGATGCGAAAACTTTCAGCGAAGAACATCATCATGAAGCTGAATACTTATTACAGAAAGTTAAAGTTCAGGAAGATTTTAAGCAAATTGCCGAATGTCTGCTGGGAAATGTTCTTCTCACACCAACAATTGAAAAAGGTCTTTCTCTCTGGAAACAAAATGATTTCAAAGGAACCTTTGTTACACCCGATGGAGATATTATCAGCCCGAATGGGGTGCTGACAGGCGGCAGCGGATCAGCTGTGGAAAAAAGTCTTCTTGCTACAAAGAGGGAAATTAGTGAACTGAAAAGCGAAGTATCATCGCTTACTTCAGATTTGGAAGAGAAAACAGAGCAGAAGAAGAAACTTATTTCTATTATAGCCCAGGGGGAAGAAGAATTGGCTCAAATAAGAAATAAAATCCATTTGCTGGAGATAGCCATTAACGGCAGGAAAAAGGATCACGAACGCTTCGGAGACGAAACGAATAGGCTAAGACAAAGAATTGCCGTTTTGGAGTTTAACCGGCAAAACATCAAGGCGGAAGAAACTGAAGCCGAAGAAAGATTGCAAAAGTTCAGCGCCGATCTTTTAATCAAAGATGAAGAAGAAAAGGAAATCAATGCGATTATTTCCAATTTAAACGCGGAAAGAGAACAGACACGGGTGTTAATCGATGAGCAGGAGCGGTATTTAACGGATAAGAAAATAGAAAAGGCTTCTTCAGAGGAGAAGAAGGAAGCTGATTTGCGTACAATACTGCGGCTGCAAAATGATATCACCACTATAGAAAGTGAAAATAGTTCTAAAGCTGAAGAAATAGTCTCCTGTGAAAAGCAGATCATCGAATTAACCCAGGCAATTGAAACCGAGCGAACGATACTCAATGGCCTTTATGCCGATTTTGCAGCTCAGGAAACTTCTCTGGCAGAAAAAAAGGCGACACAAAATCGGGAAGATGCGCAACTGAAAGTAAAAGAAAATGAAATCAGAGAAGCTAAAAAGAAGCTTGATGAATTACGTCAGCAGATAAATGAGATGGAAATTCAATTTCGCGAAGTAGCCTTGAATGGCGAAAATTTGAGAAAGATAATTGCCGAAAAACATGATGTTGATCTGAAAAACATGGCGGTCGGATTTACAAAAATTGAAGAAGAGAAATTTGCCGAACTCATAGCCTTATTGGAAAAAAACAAACAAACAATAGATGAATTCGGCGAAGTAAATTTGTTGGCCCTTAGCGAGTATGAAGAGCTTGATAAACGTTATAATTTCTTGTCTGCACAGATAGCGGATTTGAATACTTCACTTAATGTTTTGCAAAGAACGATAACACGCATTAATAAAATTTCACGCGCCAGATTTGCTGAGACTTTCGAAGCAGTCAATGTTTGTTTTAAGGAGGTATTCGCGCAGATCTTTCCGGGCGGTCGGGGGGAACTGGTTCTGACTGATGAAAGTGATTTGCTGGAAACGGGAGTTGATATTGACATACAAGTTCCCGGCAAGAGAAAGCAGAATGTTAATTTACTATCAGGCGGTGAAAAATCCCTGGTTGCTGTTTCTCTGATCTTTGCCATTTTAAAGTATCGTCCGTCTCCGTTTTTGGTGCTGGATGAAGTTGACGCCGCTCTCGACGATGCCAACACTAATCTGTTCAACCGTCTGATCAAAGATGTTGCCCAGAAATCACAGGTTGTTATGATTACTCATAACAAGAGCGCTATGGAAGTAGCCGATACGCTCTTTGGAGTGACAATGCAAAAGCAGGGGATATCGTCTCTGGTTTCCGTAAGTCTTAATTAATCCATTCTTTACTTCTTTGCAAAAAGCAGCTATTAAATACCAATATCATAGGAAAGGTGTTTTCATGGCAAAGATAAGTTTTTTTGAAAAAATAAAAAATGGGCTGACCAAGACTAGAGATGCTCTGACAAAAAATCTGGATAATCTTATTTTCGGCAAAAGAGTTCTGGATAAGGAACTCTTTGAAGAACTGGAAGAGCTTTTAATTTCCGCGGATATGGGGCCCCAGTTTACTTACGATTTGATTGATGATGTCAAACAGCGCGTAAACCGTAATGAACTTCAAAACGCTCAGGAAATTAAAAAAGTTTTGCAGGAGCGGATGAATTCTATTTTACAAAAAATGGAAAAGCCCCTGTCTATCCCCAAGGGAAAGCCTTTTATTATAATGACCATAGGGGTTAACGGCAGCGGCAAGACAACCACGATTGGTAAATTAGCCGGTTCATTGAAAAGCGATGGTTATGAGGTTATGTTGGTTGCCGCCGATACTTTCCGGGCGGCAGCTGTCGAACAGCTTGAAATCTGGGGTCAACGCGTTGGAGCTCCGGTTATCAAGCAAAAAATGAATGCCGATCCGGCCGCGGTTGTCTTTGACGCTATGGCAAAGATTAAAGCCGGTTATTCCGGAGTTGTCATTGTGGATACTGCCGGACGGTTGCATACCAGAGTAAATTTGATGGAAGAGTTAAAAAAGGTAAAGAAAATTATTAACAAAGAAATGCCAGAAATGTCACCGGAAATATTGTTAATCTTGGATGCGACAACAGGCCAGAATGCCGTTGCCCAGGCGAAAACTTTTAAAGAAGAAATCGGAGCAACCGGCATTGTTCTGACAAAACTTGATGGCACATCCAAGGGCGGCGTGCTAGTGCGTATAGCCAGTGAACTGGCCCTGCCGGTACGATATATCGGGGTCGGGGAGGATCTGGATGATTTACGCGTTTTCGACAGTGCGGATTTTACAAATGCTCTTTTAGTAAGTTAGAGATTATTTTCTGCGCTTTTCCGGCAGAAAATAATCTCGTTAACGCACTTATCCGGTTTATCGTGTTTGAATTAAACAATTATAAAATTCCGACAAGGTATCATGGGTAAAATATTTGCCATAGGAGATATCCACGGTTGTCTGGAAAAACTCGAAGAGCTGATGTCCGGGATTGATATCGATAGCCGCAATGACACGTTGGTTTTCGTAGGTGATTACATTGATCGCGGTCGGTTCAGTAAAGAAGTTGTGGATTATATACTGCAACTGCAAAGCAAATACAAAAATTTAGTATGTCTTCTCGGTAATCATGAAAGAATGTTTTTGAACTATCTTGAAGGTGTGGATGAGGACATGTATCTGGTAAATGGAGGTATAAACACCCTTCACTCCTATGAAATATTTCTTTATGACGATATTGAAAAAAGAAAAAGCAAGGTTCCCGCTGATCATCAGACTTTTTTCAAATCTCTGCTGCCTTATTATGAAGAAGGGATATATATATTTGTTCACGCAGGTTTAAATCCTGACGTACCCTTGGCCGAGCAGGGAATGTATGATTTGTTATGGGTCAGATACGAGTTTATAGAAAGCGAAAAAGACATTGGTAAAATAGTTGTCTTCGGTCACACCCCGGTAGGGGAGAAACCGTTAATCAGGAAGAATAAAATAGGCATTGATACAGGCGCAGTTTATGGCGGAAAGCTGACCTGTGTTGAGTTGCCGGATGTAAAAATTTATCAGGCTTAGTAATGAAAATCATTGAATGCGTGCCGAATTTCAGTGAAGGACGGGACACCGGAAAAATCAAGGAAATTGTTGCTGTTTTTAAATCATTTCCGGATGTGCGGCTGGCCGATTTCAGTAGTGATGCCGATCACAACAGAAGCGTTTTTACTTTTTTGGGAAAGCCTAAAGACGTGATGAAAGCGGCATTAGCTGCCTGCGGCAAAGCTTTGGAGCTTATTGACATGCGTAAACATGGCGGGGCCCATCCGCGGCTGGGCGCGGTTGATGTTGTGCCTTTTATTCCATTGGGTTCTGCTGAAATGAAAGATGCGGTTGATCTGGCGCATGTTTTTGGGAAACAGTTGAGTGAACACTTCGGAGTTTCCGTATATTTTTATGGATTTGCGGCGCGAAAAGATCAGTATGTGGAATTGCCTGATATCAGGCGCGGCGGATATGAAGGATTGGCAGAAAAGATTACCTTAAAAGAGGCTGTTCCCGACGAAGGAGGGGAACAATTCAACGTACGTTCCGGCGCTGCTGTCGTTGGCGCCAGAGATTTACTGGTTGCTTATAATATCAATCTGGCCAGTGATGATTTACATCTGGCAAAATATATCGCTTCGAAAATCAGAGAAAAAGGCGGCGGATTGAAATCTGTGCGGGCTATTGGAGTAATGTTGAAAAGCCGCGGACTGGCGCAGGTATCCGTTAATTTAATCGACTGCAAAGAAACGCCGCTGAAAACTGTTTTTGACCGGGTGAAGATCCTGGCGACTGAAGGCGGCATAAAAATATTGGAATCGGAATTAGTCGGTCTTGCACCGGAATGCGCTTTTGCCGGAACAACGCCTGAATATCTGAAACTCAAAGATTTTGACAAACACCGCCTGCTGGAAACTCATTTTAAATACTTTCAACCATAAAAAAAACAAGAAGTGAGTCAATCGTGAATTAAATTCAGCAATTCCTGAGGGCTGTCAAAAAGATGATCGGGTTTGGATGCGGCCATTTTTTCTTTACTGTGCCAGCCCCATGTTACACCGACTGTTTTCACACCGGCTTGTTTTCCCTCTTTGATATCGCCGGTTGTATCGCCTATATAATAAATATCTCTCGGCGCTGTTGAATATTTTTTTATGGCGTAAAGATTTTTTTCTTTTTTACTGAACTTGAAATCAGCCCCTAGAATTTCCTGAAATATTCCGTTGAAGTTATAGAGGCGCAGAGCTTCCTGAATTGTCGGGCTGTCATTTGAAGAAATAACAATAAGAATATTATTCTTTTTGAGTTCATCGAGAACCGGCCGCATAGCGGTAAATGGTTTCATTTTACCGTAATCAATTTTTGCGGGAATATCTTCGGCAGCTTTCATAAACACATCCAAATCAACACCTTTCTTTTCCAGTGATTCATAAAAATTATCATCAAAAAGCTCCAGAAATTCTTCTCGGCCGCGTGTTAAAGGCCGATTAATTTTTATAAGGCAATCGGTAACTGTTTTTTCGTAAACATCCAGTGAGTCGACAAGGACACCGTCAAAATCAAAAAGAAACAATTTCATGAATGCTTTTCCCCTTTGTGGATACGGGAAATGGAAATGCTATATGGTTTTCTGAGGATTCCTTTTTCCGTAATAATTGCTGTGATAAATTTAGCCGGCGTTATATCGAAAGCCGGGTTATAAACTTTGGTTCCCGTGGGCGCGCTGCGGACTTTTTTAAAATGTGTTACTTCGTCACTTTTTCTCTCTTCAATGGGAATGGATATTCCCGTTTTTAAAGAGGTATCAATTGTCGAAACCGGAGCGGCAATATAAAACGGAATGTGATGAACTTGAGCCAGAACTGCCAGAGAATAAGTGCCGATTTTGTTGGCGGTGTCGCCGTTTGCAGCTATTCTGTCAGCTCCCACAATAATCTTATCAATTTTCCCCTGGCTCATCAGGAAGCCCGCCATATTGTCGGTAATCAGCGTAAAAGGAATTTTTTCTTTTTTCAGTTCCCAGGTGGTGAGCCTTGCTCCCTGAAGTACGGGCCTCGTTTCATCCACATAAACATGCAGTTTTTTGCCTTTTTCGCCGGCCGCGCGGATGACACCCAGCGCTGTTCCGTATCCGGCCGTCGCCAGGGCACCGGCATTGCAATGAGTGAGGATATTGTCACCATTGGTAAAAAGAAATCCTCCATTTTTACCTATTTGGCGGTTTATTTCTATATCTTCAGAACAGATATGGATGGCTTCCTTGATCAGTTCTTTTACTGAATCTCGTTGGGATGTCTGACGTGAATGATTGATAACTTTCTTCATTCGCTCCAGCGCCCAGAAGAGATTGCGCGCCGTCGGCCTGGACTTGGCGATTTCTTCACAAATGGCCAAAAGTTGTTTACGGAATTTTTCCGGCGGTAGAGGCGGCAGCCGTAATGCTCCCAGAGCAACGCCCATTGCAGCAGCAACGCCGATAGCCGGCGCGCCTCGCACGGTTAAATTTTTAATAGCGGAAATTACTTCTTTATACGATTTGCAGAGAACGTGTCTTTCAACAAGCGGCAAAGCGTTCTGGTCGATTAAAACTACAGAATTGTTTTTCCAAAAAATTGTTTTGATCATCATCCGGCAAGCATTTTCTTGAGAAGTTCATTAACGAGTTGCGGATTGGCTTTACCCTTTGTTGCTTTCATAACCTGACCGACAAAGAAACCGAAGACTTTTTCCTTCCCTCCGCGATATTCCACAACCTGCGCTTGATTGGCTTCGATGATGGAAGTGATAGCCTTGACCAGTTCTCCTTCATCAGTAATCTGTACCAATCCTTTTTCCTTGATGATCTCCTGTGGAGACTTGCCTGTTTTGTACATATCTTCCACGACTTCTTTGGCCATCTTTCCGCTAATGGCGCCTTCTTCAATCAGCTTAATCATATCGGCCAGCGATTCCGGTTTGATGGGGCATTCACGGATAGAGCGTTTGTCTTCATTAAGAAAACGCATGACATCACCCATCAGCCAGTTACTGGCTACTTTGGGTTTATTACAGAGTTTGACGACTTCTTCATAGTAAAGCGCCAGCGCTTTATCGGCTGTGAGCACCCCCACGTCGTAGGCGGGAATCTGGTAATCCTTGATAAATCTTTCCCGTTTGGCCGGCGGCAATTCGGGAAGTTCTTCATTGATTTTTTTCACCCATGCGTCATCAATCATAATCGGCACCAGATCAGGATCCGGGAAATAACGATAGTCGTGCGCCTCTTCCTTGCTGCGCATGGAACTGGTAACGCCCTGCGCGTCATCCCACAGCCGCGTTTCCTGAACGACGGTTTCGCCGTTTTCCACAAGATACTGCTGGCGCTTGATTTCATACTCCAACGCACGCTGTACATTGCGGAAGGAATTCATGTTTTTTAATTCCGTTCGGGTGCCGTACTCCTTCTGACCTCGTGGTCTGATGGATACATTGGCGTCGCAGCGAAAAGATCCTTCCTCCATATTGCCGTCGCAGATTTCCAGATAAACCAGAATTTCATGCAAACGTTTGAGATAGTCGGCCGCTTCTTCCGGCGAGCGCATATCCGGTTCACTGACGATTTCAATCAGGGGGACGCCGGTACGATTCAAATCAACATAACTGACCGGATTATGTTCATCATGAAGAAGTTTTCCCGCATCTTCCTCCATATGAATTCTGGTGATGCCGATTTTTCTCTGTTCACCGTTGGTTTCCAGCAGGACATAGCCGTGTTCGGCAAGCGGATAGGCATACTGGGATATCTGATAGCCTTTGGGCAGATCGGGATAAAAATAATTTTTACGGGCAAATTCGCAGGATTTATTTATGACACAATTTGTTGCCAGCGCCATCTTCATAGCGTATTCGACTACTTTTTTATTGAGCACCGGCAAAACACCCGGCATACCGAGGCAGACAGGGCATGTATGACTGTTGGGCGCCGCGCCGAATTTGGTGGAGCAACCGCAGAAAATTTTCGTATCTGTTAACATTTGGGCATGAACTTCCAGCCCGATTATTGTTTCAAAATCCATTAAAGCGTTGGCCTCCTCTTTTCAATTTTCGCGTTCTTCTCATAAGCGGAGGCAATTTGGATTAGTTTGCCTTCTTCAAAATGGCCGGCCAAGAACTGTACTCCAATCGGCAAACCGCGCGAAGTAAAACCGCAGGGAACGGAGATTCCCGGTATTCCCGCCAGATTTGTCGATATGGTGAAAACATCGGAAAGATACATTTGCAACGGATCATCAGTTTTTTCGCCAATCTTAAAAGCCGGCGTCGGAGTAGTCGGTGTCAGGATAACATCGCAAGGTTTAAAAGCCTCATCGAAATCGTGTTTGATTAAGGCACGTACCTGTGAAGCTTTCTTATAGTACGCATCATAATAACCGGCGGACAATGCATAGGTGCCGATCATAATTCTTCTTTTAACCTCAGAACCGAATCCCTGCATACGTGTTATTTTGTACATCTCCAGTAGTTCGCGAACATCAGCCGCCCGGAAACCGTATTTGACCCCGTCGTAACGCGCCAGATTGGAACTGGCTTCTGCCGGAGCGATAATATAATAAGTTGCCACGCAGTATTGAGTGTGAGGCAGAGAAATTTCCACACATTGTCCGCCACTTTGTTCGATTACGCGGATGGCTTTTTTAATGGCGGCGTTTACTTCCGGGTCAACGCCCTCGATAAAGTATTCTTTAGGAATGCCTATTTTCCAGCTTTTGATGTCCCGTCCAATAAATTGCCGGTAATCAGGAACTTCTGCGTTGACGGAAGTTGATTCTTTCGGATCATAACCGGCGATGATATTCATCATAATTGCGCAATCTTCCACATCCTTGGTAAAAGGTCCGATTTGATCGAGCGATGAGGCGAATGCAATCAATCCGAAGCGCGACACTCGGCCATAAGTCGGCTTCATGCCGACAATACCGCACAGTGCTGCGGGTTGGCGGATGGAACCGCCGGTGTCAGAGCCGATGGAAGCGATGCATTCATCAGCGGCAACCGCCGCGGCCGAACCACCGCTGGAGCCGCCGGGAATTCTCTCCAAATCCCAGGGATTGCGGGTCGGTCCGAAGTAAGATGTTTCTGTGGAAGAACCCATGGCAAATTCATCCATGTTGGCCTTGCCGATAAAGATGGCTCCGGCACTGCGAAGTTTTTCCACAACAGTTGAGTTATAGGGCGGAACAAAGTTGTGTAATATACGTGATCCGCATGTTGTGGTGATACCTTTAGTGCAGACAATATCCTTCAGTGCGATGGGAATTCCGGTTAATGGTTTTATATTGCCTTTTTTGATATCTACGTCTGCTTTTGCCGCAGCGGCCAAGGCGTCTTCCTTCATCAAACGGATATAGGAATGAACACGTTCTTCCACAGCATCAATTCGTGAAAATACAGACTCGGTAATCTGTGTGGCTGTTACACTATTATTTTTAATTTTTTCCTGCAGTTCATGAATAGTAAGCTGATTTAACTCCATAATCTTCCTTTAAAAAATGTCCCCCGCTGGTGGGGGATTAAAGGGGCGGATGCATTGATTTCTTACATCCACCTTCGTCCGCTATAGCGGACACCTCCGCCAGCGGAGGATATGTAAGATTTTTTTATTATGACCCTATCGTAGGGGCTGGAAACTTTTTTCAAAGTCGTCAATCTATTACTTTGGGTACCCGAAAAAACTCGCCCCGCGCATCCGGCGCATTGGTCAATGAATTTTCCGTGCCGATAGAATCCAACATTTTATCTTCACGGAAAGCGTTGGTTACGGAAATAGCGTGGTTCATCGGTTCCACTCCTTTCGTATCCAATTCATTTAGCTTGTCGATGTAAAGCAAAATATCATTTAGTTGTGCAGTAAATTTTTCGGTTTCTTTTTCCGTAACTTCCAAACGTGCCAGATGTGCTACATATTCAACTTCACGGGAGCTTATTTTCAAAACATTTTCTCCTTTATATTCTAGAACACTTTCCAGTAGGGACGAATCCTGGAAATAACCTTGTTAATTAATTGTTCTGTTTCTTCATCAGCTTCTTTTTCCAGGAAAGAAAGTCTCTCGTCTGAAACATGTGTCTCATCAAGCATTTCTTCCAAAACAGCCTTTACCGATCTGGTTAGTCCTGCGATGTGATAACCGCCTTCCAGCGCTGCCGCAAAGCGTCCCTGACAGCAGGTTTCGGCGATATTGAGTAATAAGCGTGCCATAGCGGCAAAACCTTCCGGTGTGACGCGCATTCCACCCAACGGGTCTTGAAAATGGGTATCAAAACCGGCAGATAACAAAACCAGCTCCGGTTTGAACTCCAGCGCTACCGGCTGTAAGATTCTACGGTATATTTTTACGAAGGCAGAATCACCTGCACCTTCCCGTAAAGGAACATTGATGGTGTAGCCTTCTCCTTCTCCCTGACCAAATTCCTGCAAACTTCCTGTTCCGGGATAATAAGGATATTGATGAGTGGAGAAATATAAAATCCGCGGATCCCTGTAAAAGCTATGCTGGGTACCATTACCATGGTGCAAATCCCAGTCCACGATCAATATTCTTTTTAAACCGTATTTCGATATGGCGTGCATTGCTCCTATGGCTATATTGTTAAATACGCAAAAACCGGCGGCAGTATCTTTTTCCGCATGATGTCCCGGAGGACGTATAAAAGCAAAAGCATTATCTACTTCACCATTAAAGACGCTATCGATGGCATTGCAAACACCACCCACTGCCAACTTTGCAATTTCGTATGTTTCCGGGGAAGTAGAGGTATCGGGATCAAGATATACACAGCGTTGTCCAGCGGTACTCGCAATAAATTTTACATAAGAAGGTGAATGGATCATTTCAATTTCTT
Organism: Smithella sp. M82; assembly: GCA_001683985.1. Lineage (GTDB taxonomy): Bacteria > Desulfobacterota > Syntrophia > Syntrophales > Smithellaceae > Smithella. The sequence goes on along the minus strand of MAEO01000227.1, from coordinate 46,618 downwards.
TGTGGGCGGCTTCACGCGGTTCTATATGGGTGAATTTCCAATCCATCAAAGGGTTTTCCAGCATTTCATAAATTGCCGCCAGCCTTTCCGGACTTTCCGGATGGAAAAAACCTGCCGAATGCTGTAAGTATCTGGCGTCTTTGACAATACCTGTTTTTCTGGGCAAAAGCACCTTCTTTCAAGCTACTATAAGGAGTATAGCTCATGTATCATAAATGACGTTAAAAAGCAAAATATTTCCGATTTGCATTTTTAAAAACAGGTATCCGGGTACTAAAATATATCTTTAATGTCAATAGTATTCTTGTTGTATGCGTGCAAAAAACATTGACAAAAACAGGAATCAATATATAGGTATATTCCAAGTATTACGGGGGAATTATTAATTAATGTTTGGCATAGGAATGCAGGAACTTATAATAATAGCGATAATTGCTCTACTAATTGTCGGACCTAAAAAGTTGCCTGATCTGGCGAAAACATTGGGTAGAGGTTTCAGCGAATTTAAAAAAGCAACAGAAGGTGTCACCGAAGATCTTAAAGATACTCTGAAGGAAGATGAAAGTCCAAAGAATAATGATGACGCCTGGAAAGATTCTCTTTTAATGAAAAAGCCGGATGATGAAGAAGTCATACCGGCTTCATTCAGTAGTAATGCCTCCGATAAAAAATAAAAGTCGAAATTAAAATCCTCTGATTTATTAAATCAAGAATAAATAAAATATTATGGAAGATAGCGAAGATAAAGAACGTCAAGAAGGTAATGAATACAGCGAAGATTATAAAATGTCTCTTACAGGACATTTGGTAGAACTGCGTAAAAGGCTTACACGTTCTTTGATTGCTTTAGGCATTGGTTTCGCGGGTTGCTATTATTATAAAGATTTCATCTTTGATGTAGTTACCCGCCCTCTTACTCAGGTTATGCCTAAGAATAGTTATCTGATTTATATCGGCCTGACAGAAGCTTTTTTCACTTATATGAAAGTGGCTTTTTTTGCTTCTTTGATAATTACAAGTCCTTTTATCCTTTATCAGATATGGAAATTTATTGCGCCTGGATTGTTGCCTAAAGAAAAAAAGTATGTTGTTCCTTTTGTGCTTTCTTCGTCTTTTCTTTTTATAGCCGGCGTTTTTTTCGGATATTTTATTGCGCTGCCTCCCGCCTTTAAATTTTTTGTCAGTTTTAACAACCAATATCTGCAGGCAATGCTTTCTTTTAAAGATTATCTTTCTCTTTTTGTGACTTTTCTGCTGGGGTTCGGTTTATCTTTTGAATTGCCCATATTTATTTTCTTCTTAACCAAATTGGGAATAGTTAACCCTAAAATGCTTTCCAAACAAAGAAGGTATGCTGTTTTGCTTATATTTGTAATTGCTGCTATTTTAACACCGTCGCCGGATGCTTTAAGTCAGATATTAATGGCCATACCCTTGATGTTTCTTTATGAAATAAGTATATTTATATCGAAATTTGCTGAAAAGAAAAAAGAAAATGCCGAAACTGATGAAAAATGATTGGTAAAAATTATGCCGGTGTCCCGTAAAAGATCGAAATATAAAGATAATGGAGAAGTTAAAAAACTGTTCACCCTGTTTAATCTTTTTCTGGTTATAATGGTTAGCGCCCTGCTGGTTACAGTTGGTGGAACTGCCACTTACTATGCCTTGACTCTGGATTTGCCGCGTATTGACGCACTCAAGGATTATCGTCCCAGCATAGCCTCCCGTGTCTATGATGACAACAATGAACTTATTGATGAATTTTTTCTGGAAGACAGAAAAGTTATCAAGATCGCTGAAATTCCAAAGATAGTTCAATATGCTTTTGTTGCCTCGGAAGACTCGCGCTTCTATCAACATACCGGTTTGGATACACAAAGTATTTTTCGTGCAATGCTGAAAAATGTCGAAGCAGGACATATCGTTCAGGGCGGCAGTACCATTACGCAGCAAGTGGCGAAGATGATGTACCTTTCGCCTGAAAAGAAATACACACGCAAAATTAAAGAAGCAATTCTCGCATATAAAATAGACAAGTATCTTACTAAAGATGAAATTCTAAATCTATATTTGAACCAGATTTATTTAGGACATGGTACTTATGGAATAGAATCGGCATCTCTCGGTTATTTCGGCAAGAACGCCAAGGACTTAAAACTGCATGAGGCGGCCTTGCTTGCCGGCTTACCTAAAGCTCCTACCAATTATTCTCCATTTCTTCATTATGACAAGGCAAAAGAAAGGCAGCTTTATGTTCTTACACGTATGATGGAGGATGGCTTCATTTCGCAGGAAGAAATGAAGAAAGCATACGCCCTTCCTTTGAAATTGCGATCTATTAAACCAAAAGATAAAGTAGCCGCTTATTTTGTAGAAACCGTCCGTCGCTATGTGCAGGAAAAATATGGTGCCGATGTCCTTTATAAAGAAGGTCTTTCAATCTATACAACTTTGAATTTGTCCGCACAAAAATACGCGCGTGATGCTGTGGAAAGAGGCTTAGCAGAGTTGGAAGACAGAGAAAAATATCAACGTGGATTGGTTCAAGGCGCGCTTTTCTGCATGGATGTAAAAACAGGCGCTATTCGCGCGATGGTTGGCGGACGGGATTTCAATAAAAGTGAATTCAACCGGGCAACGCAGTCCCGCAGGCAGCCCGGCTCCGCTTTTAAACCTCTGATCTATACGGCAGCCTTTGATAAAGGATTCAACCCGTCGTCACAGTTTATTGATTCTCCCATTGCTTTGGAAGATCCATCTCAGCAGGGCGGTCTTTGGAAACCGAAAAACTTTGATGAAAAGTTCCTTGGACCGGTTACCATGAGGACCGGACTTGTTCAATCCCGCAATGTGGTCACAGTCAAGATTCTGCAGGAAATCGGCGTGGATTACGCAGTATCATATGCTATGAATATGGGGATCACATCTCCTCTATCGCGGAACCTGGCCTTGGCGTTAGGTGTATCTGGAGTAACATTGCAGGAACTGGTTCAGGCTTATGGTGTGCTGGTCAATCAGGGACAAAAAGTAACTCCTCATTTCATTAAAAAAATTGTTGACCGTACCGGCAATGTTTTTGAGGAAACTAAAGTTCAATCAGAACAGGTTATTGATCCGCGCATCGCTTTCCTGACGACTTATGTTATGCAGGATGTTGTGATTAGCGGTACCGGAACACGGGTAAGAAGCATCGGAAGGCCTGTTGCCGCAAAAACAGGAACCACAAATGATGTTCGTGACGCTTGGTTTATCGGCGCTACTCCTTCTCTGATTGCCGGAGTGTGGGTGGGCTTTGATCAGGAGGCATCTCTGGGCTCACAGGAAGTTGGCGGAAGAGCGGCCGCTCCTATTTGGCTTTACTTTATGGAAAAGGTTCTGCAAAATACACCGGTGGAATCTTTTCCCGTGCCACAGGGCATTATTTTTATGAAGGTTAACCCTCAAACGGGGAAACCGGCCGGTTTTTTTGAAAAAGGAATTTCCGAAGCCTTTTTGGAAGGTCTTACGCCGAAAGACAACGCCGGAGGCATGAGCGACGAGAAGGAAGATCTGTTCAGGTAAAAAATTTGTATTATAAATACTTCGATAATAGCAGTATTGTTGACTGCTTTGTGTTTATATTTGGCTTCGGTGGTAGTGGCGGCATGTAAGGCCTGGGCTTTGCTTGTGATTGCACTGTTGGTATGGATTGTCTGGAAGTCATATCGGGTAAAGCGCCGGACGAAACAGTTTTTGCCGACACTCCATCTTGTTTTCTTTCTTTTCTTGTATTCAAAGTGACGTTGATTTTATTTTCACCGCGAACCAGCAATATTGATTCTGCATTAATTTTTTCTATACATAACGACGTAATTATTTGCGCATCGGTCACCCTTCGACAAGCTTAGGGTGACCGGTCATGGTGAGCCTGTCGAACCATGTACCGGGTGTTTTCTCTCGACAATGATAGTCATGCGCAATTATTTATGACGTTGTATATAAATCTATTCATCAGGGCGCCGCCTCTTCAGGTTTTCGCTTTCTTGTCACAAAGAAACTTCTACCTGATTGTGTGCGCCCTTTTCAATTCCAAAATCTATTTTGGACAGATGTAGGCCATCGTAAAAATGTATCCAAATAGATGTATGAGGCCAAATTATTAATTAAACAAAAATTTTATTGACAAACTTTTTGTTTTTAGTTATTGAAAGCTCAAGTCAATTTAGTGAAGAGAGATTTATGTTTCTTAAAGATTTAACAGGCGGCGTTGTTCCGATACGGATCAAAGTATTGGTACTCGTAGTAGTCGTACTTACGGGGTCTGCCGCTCTGTATCTTTAGGAAATAAAAATAAAGATACAGGCCGCAGGCCCCTGAAGCCTGCGGCTTTGTTGTTTTAAGGGCAAGGCCGCTTTTTCTCAAGGAGACAGGCGGCTTTTTTAGTTAATGAGACTCAACTTTTGAAAAATTGTTCTGAGTGTCATTTTCGGGACAAAAGACGAATTATATTATTTAAGATTTAATATTATTACATAGGGAGAGACTATAATGAAGCTGAAGGGAACACAAATACTGTTGAAGGCTCTTGAAGAAGAAAAGGTTGAAATTATCTTCGGATATCCGGGAGGAGCTGTTCTGGATATCTATGACGAGCTTTACAAAAGCAATATGAAGCACATTTTAGTCCGGCATGAACAGGGGGCAGCGCATGCCGCTGACGGCTATGCCCGGGCGACCGGAAAAGTGGGTGTTTGTCTGGTTACGTCCGGCCCGGGCGCAACCAATACGGTAACAGGAATTGCCACGGCGAATATGGATTCCATTCCTCTTGTTGTTTTTACCGGCCAGGTTCCCACGGGACTCATCGGCAATGACGCTTTTCAGGAATGCGATATCACGGGAATAACCCGTCCCTGCACCAAACATAATTTCCTGGTACGCAATATCGATGACCTTGCTGCAACCATCAAGGAAGCTTTTCATATTGCCCGTTCAGGAAGGCCTGGTCCTGTTCTTGTCGACTTGCCCAAAAATGTGATGGCGGCAGAAACGGAATATGATCCTGCCAACATAAGAATCAGGAATCATGAACCGGTATATAAACCGGCTTTCAAAAAGATGACCAATTTGCTGGATATGCTCACCGTTGCTAAAAAACCTTTAATTATGACCGGCGGAGGCGTTATTCGGGGAAGGGCTTCTGAACTGTTGACTAAAATGGCCAGAGAATATCAGGTCCCTGTTACCGGTACTTTGATGGGTCTTGGTTCTTTCCCGGGAACAGATCCGCTGTGGCTGGGAATGTTGGGGATGCACGGCACCTACTATGCTAACATGGCTGTTAGTCATTGCGATTTGCTTTTGGCCGTGGGTGTGAGATTTGACGACAGGGTTACCGGCGCTATTGATACATTTGCCGCCAATGCCAAAATAGTCCAGATTGATATTGACCCTTCATCCATTAATAAAAATATAGCCGTTGATCTGCCGATCGTCGGTGATACACAGGCAGTATTGAAAGATGTGATTAAATTTCTGGATGAACATAATTGTACATATGATAAATCAGAGCGGCAGAAATGGCTGGATCAGATTGCCGATTGGAGAGAAAAAGTTCCTCTGACATATTGCCAGAACGGCAACGTAATCGAACCGCAATTTGTGATTGAAACTCTGTATAAATTGACTAAAGGCGACGCGATTATAACAACGGAAGTCGGTCAAAATCAGATGTGGACAGCGCAGTTTTTCCATTTTGATAATCCCAATACATTTGTTTCTTCAGGCGGATTGGGAACAATGGGTTTCGGCCTGCCGGCGGCAATCGGCGTCAAGTGTGCTTTTCCGGATAAACATGTTGTAGATATTGCCGGTGACGGCAGCATTCAGATGAATATTCAGGAACTGGCTACCGCAGCGCAATATAAAATCAACGTAAAAATAGTTTTGTTGAATAACGGTTATCTGGGAATGGTTCGTCAGTGGCAGGAATTGTTCTATGAAAAACGTTATTCGCATACAGATATGACTTATGCTCCGGATTTTGTGAAGCTGGCGGAGGCGTTCGGCATTGTCGGCTTGCGCGCAACAAAACCGGAGGAGGTGGAATCTGTTTTGAAAGAAGGACTTGCTCTTGATCGGCCGGTATTGATGGATTTTCGTGTATCGCGTGAAGAATGTGTTTATCCTATGGTGCATCCGGGTGATTCGATAAATAATATGTCACTAGGTAGTCGAGAAACGATTAATTAATGACTTTGTGAAATACCCTGGATATCCTCCGCCAGCGCGAAGTCGGGAGGATTTCCGAGAGGTGTCATCCGGCATACGCCGGATAAACTCCATGACGGAGGCGGATAATGTAGGGACTGCTCCCCGAGCAGTCGGCGGCGCGCTTGGGAATCGCGCCCTACAACAAAAATTATGGATTAATACAGTCGCTTAAACCTCCGCCTGCGGAGGACAATAAAAAATTAGTATATTTTGACGAAGTCATATGAAAGAAAATCACGTAGCGCGTAGCTCGCGTGACCTTCAGGTTATTAGCTGCGCTTTAACGGGTCTGAAGATCCGTGCTACATTTTACTTTTGACTAAGTTGCGGAGAGGTTTTAAATAAATATAATGGTGAGGTTAAAGATGGAAAAAAAGGAACATATAATTTCAATACTTGTTTACAACAAGCCGGACGTGCTGGCGAGAATCGCCGGGGTTCTGGGCGGCAAGGGTTACAACATTGAAAGTCTCTGCGTTAATACGACAACGCAATACGAAATTTCCAAGATAGTAATGACAACCGTAGGCACTCAGGATATTATCACCCGCATTGAAAATCAATTACAGAGACTCGTTGATGTTATTCAGGTTGATGATTTGACCAATGTGGAATCGATTCACCGCGAGCTAATTATGGTTCGTCTTAATCTTACACCGGACAAAAAAGAGCAGATAAAGAAAGCTGTTGACATTAATAAATGGAAAGTAATAGCTTTAGCCGATACATATATAATTCTGGAAATAACCGGCGATCAGTCACAGATTGATTTTGCTCTGGCGCGCATGGAACCGCTGGGTATCGCCGATATAACCAGAACAGGAATTATAGCCTTAAATTTGGAAAATTAATTGTGACTTTAAAAAAAATTTTTTTATTAACATATACTAGGGGGTTATCATGGCAAAGATTAATTTTGGTGGCGTAATTGAAGACGTTGTTACAAAAAAAGAATTTCCGCTGAAAAAAGCGCAGAAAGTTTTAAAAGATGAAGTAGCAGCGGTTCTGGGCTATGGAGTGCAGGGACCGGCACAGGCTGCAAATATGAGAGATAATGGCATCAATGTTATTATCGGACAGGCAAAAGAAGACAAACAGTATTGGAAGAAAGCTATTGCCGATGGCTGGATACCAGGCAAAACTCTTTTTCCCATTGAAGAAGCAGTCAAGCGCGGAACTATTATTCAATATCTGGTTTCCGATGCCGCGCAAAAACTTCTCTGGCCTAAAGTTAAAGCCAACCTTAAGAAAGGCGATGCCCTTTATTTTTCACACGGATTCTCTATTGTTTATAAAAAGCAGACTGGTGTTGTGCCGCCGAAATTTGTGGATGTCATCATGGTTGCTCCCAAAGGTTCGGGGACGAGCGTCCGCCGGAATTTTCTGGATGGCAGCGGGATTAATTCCAGCTATGCCGTGCATCAGGATTTTACCGGTCGCGCCCTGGAGAGAACTCTGGCTGTGGGCATTGCTATCGGTTCGGGATTTTTGTTCCCGACAACTTTCCAGATGGAAGTCTACAGTGATTTAACCGGCGAACGCGGTGTGCTTATGGGAGCGCTGGCGGGCATCATGGAAGCTCAATACAACGAGCTGCGCAAACACGGCCATACCCCCAGCGAGGCATTCAATGAAACTGTCGAAGAATTAACCCAGAGTCTTATTCGTCTGGTTGCGGAGAACGGTATGGACTGGATGTACGCCAATTGCTCGACCACGGCTCAACGCGGAGCTTTGGACTGGCGTCATAATTTCCGCAAGGCCGTCGAGCCCGTCTTTGCCAAACTCTATAAATCAGTTGCGAGCGGTAAAGAAACAGCCATAGTATTGGCAGCCAATAGCGCTCCGGATTATAAAGTTAAACTGGAAGCCGAACTTAAAGAAATGCGTGATTCGGAAATGTGGAAAGCGGGAGCTGCTGTGCGCGAGTTAAGACCGGAAAGACGTAAGAAGAAGTAACAAGGCTTTGTAAAAAGTCCCCGGCATGCGCCGGGCTTCGCATCTGCGGAGGGTATCCGGCGTATGTCGGATGCGCTTCCTCAAGGCTTGCGCGCCTTGTAGCTGAAGCTTTTTACTAAGCCTTAAATATTTATGTTTGTCATTCATACATACGTAATCTGTCATACCGGCGAAGGCCGGGGGAGAGGGTAAGTGAGAGTGAAAAAGATATCCCTTCCAAAGATAATGTAGGGACTGCTCCCCGAGCAGTCCGAAACGGCGCGCTTGGGAATCGCGCCCTACGACATAAATTACGAATTAAAATAGTTTTGTTATTCCCTGCCTGTGGGGAGTAAAATGAGACATTATAAATATTTTTAACAAAGGGAGAGAAAACAATGCGAAGCGATCTCATGAAAAAAGGTTTCGAGCGTGCGCCGCATCGCTCGCTGTTCAAGGCAATGGGCTACACGGATGAAGAACTTGCCCGGCCGCTGGTCGGCGTGGTCAATTCAGCCAATGAAATCATTCCCGGACACATTCATCTGGATTTGATTACACAGGCAGCCAAGGCGGGAGTCCGCATGGCCGGAGGAACGCCGGTGGAATTTCCGGTCATCGGCGTTTGTGACGGCATCGCCATGGGTCATGAAGGCATGAAATTTTCGCTGGCCAGTCGCGAACTGATTGCCGATTCCATCGAGATCATGGCCATGGCTCATCCTTTTGACGCTCTGGTTTTTATTCCTAACTGTGACAAGATTATTCCCGGAATGCTCATGGCCGCTCTGCGTTTGAACATTCCGTCTATCTTCATCAGCGGCGGACCGATGCTGGCCGGAAAACTTCAGGGGAAGGCCGTTGACCTCATCAGCGTTTTTGAAGGCGTCGGCGCCGTCAAAGTAAAAAAGATGACCGCTGCCCGACTCAAAGAACTGGAAGACTGCGCCTGTCCCGGCTGTGGTTCCTGTTCCGGTATGTACACGGCCAACTCCATGAACTGTGTGACTGAAGCGATTGGTCTGGGACTGCCCGGCAACGGAACCATTCCCGCGATACAGGCCGCTCGTCACCGGCTGGCCAAACAGGCCGGAATGAAAATCATGGATCTGCTCAAGCGCAATATCCGGCCACGCGACATTGCCACTCTGGCCGCTTTTAAAAACGCTATCGCCGTGGATATGGCGCTGGGCTGTTCCACCAATACGGTGTTGCATATTCCCGCCATTGCGCACGAAGCGGGAATCAAACTTGATTTGGATCTCTTTAATAAGATCAGTGAGAAAACGCCCAATATCTGCAAGCTCAGTCCCGCAGGTCTCCATCACATTGAAGATTTGGATATGGCCGGCGGTATTCAGGCGGTGATGAAAGTCATCAGCGCGCTCGGTGTCATTGATGAAAAGGCAATGACGGTGACCGGCAAAAATGTCGGCAGCAATTTGAAAAATGCAAAAGTTCTCGATAACGATGTTATTAGACCGCTGAAAAATCCCTATTCACAGCAGGGTGGCATCGCGATTCTGCGCGGCAATTTCGCACCGGACGGAGCGGTGGTCAAGCAATCCGCGGTCGCACCGGCGATGCAGGTAAACGACGGCAAAGCGCGTGTGTTTGACAGCGAAGACGATGCCATCAAGGCGATTCTCGGCGGCAAAATCAAAGGCGGCGACATTGTGGTTATCCGCTACGAAGGACCCAAGGGCGGTCCGGGCATGAGAGAAATGCTCTTGCCCACGTCGGCGATTGTTGGCATGGGTTTGGATAAAACCGTCGCTCTTCTGACGGACGGACGTTTCAGCGGCGGCACGCAGGGCGCGGCTATCGGCCACATCTCGCCCGAAGCTGCAGAAGGCGGTCCGATTGCGCTGGTGAAAGAAGGAGACATTATCTCCATTGATATCCCGGCCAAGAAACTGAACCTGAAAGTCAGCGCTCAGGAATTGGCCAAACGAAAGAAAGATTTAAAGCCTTTTAAACCGAGAATTACCAAGGGATATCTGGCGAGATATGCGAAGTTAGTAACGTCCTCCTCAACGGGAGCGATATTTAAAGATTAATCAGACACAAAAAGCATAAATTGTCATTGCCGGGTTAGAAATCAGGCGAATGCCTGATGACCCGGCAATTCGGTTTCTCTATTTAGCTTTTGAAAAATCGTATTCTTTTCTCATTTTTATAAATATTATCTCCAGTCTGCCAGCATCAAACCAGCGCTTATCCGGTTAATGCTGGTGTTATAATCGAGCAGGCTTTCTCCGTAACCGTTGAAGTACTGTACGTAGAGGCTGATTTTCTTGGCGAGACTTTCGTTAAACGATGATAGCGGGATGCTCCAGTCCAGCTGAACCGCTCCCTTATTCTCCGACCGTAAATTGTTGCGCAGCATTAAGGCAAACCGCTGATTTTTCCAGTAGAGAGTTCCCCAAAGTTCGCCGTATCCCATATATGAGGAGAGGTCGGGATTGTCGTCGTCTTCATCGTTTTCAGGAAGCCGCCACCATGTTTTTAACAGCAGGTCAAAATTGTCTTTTTTTTCCGGACCGAAAATTTTTTCAAGTCCGAAATTGGCAACGATACGGTTCCAACTGCGGGAAAGCGGTTCGGCGCGTCCGTTGGATTGATGATTAAATCCAATGTTTATAAATTGCAGTTTTGTTCCCATCAGGCCGGGAATTATTTGCTGCATATCGAAATTAAAAAGCAACTCCGGTTCATAGTTTGTATCTCTGAATGGAGCAGAAAATGCCGAATTATAGAGTTGCCAAAAGGATTGCTGTGTATATGCTAACCAGACATCTATACCTCTGATACCTGTATTTTTTTCAACAAATTTTCTTATTTCTTCACTTCTGATAATATCGCTCCATATTTTAAATTTGAAGCTTAACTGAAATTTTACCTCGTTGTATTGTGCCTTGGCTCTGGGATCAACATCAAGCTGGGTACTGTCATTAGGTGAAGAATTATAAGCCAGAGGTAGAAAAAAACAGGGACGGTAAGGCCAAAGTACAAAAATATTTCTTTCTTTGGGTTTATCGCTTCTCAGATCCCATTGTTTCTCCATAACAGAGAAGTATTTCTCTTCTGCTTCCGGCAGACGGCCTATTTCTTTCTCCTCTGCTGCAAATTCTTGAGTTTCTTCTTCAGGCGATTTCAGGATAACAGATTCTTTTAAAGGGATTTGCCTTTTTGCCGGTTCATCAAAACATCTAAGTCTTTCAGTGTCATTCTTCATCCGGGCGCATTTTGCCAGACCGTCTTCAGTTTCAGCTGCATTTGAGGGTAGGGCTGCTATTAGCAGAAAAACAATACACGTCAGTATTGCCTTGAAGGGTTTCTTTGTTTTTATAGTTTTCATTTTTTTGTCATAAGAATCCGGCGCACTCTTTCCAACTCCAGCTTATTATCTACTTCTACAGAATCGTGGAGGGTGATGACGACCTTGATTTTATAGCCGTATTCCAGCGCACGCAACTGTTCGAGTGCTTCAAGTTTTTCGAGTTTGCCTTCGGGAAGCTTGGTGAAAGTATCGAGAAAGTCACGACGATATGCGTAAATGCCGTGATGTTTATAATAGTCGGCCTTAAGATTTTTATTCCGCACGTAAGGAATCGTTGCTCTTGAAAAATAAACGGCGAAATTCTGATGATCGAATACTACTTTAACTGCATTAGGATGGGTTATTTCTTCATCAATAATTATTTTATAAATCAGCGTGGATATATTGATTGACGGATCATCGATGAGCGGTTGGATAACTTCGTCAACATGTGCCGGTTCGAAAATAGGCTGATCTCCCTGAATGTTGACGACAATTGCATCAGCGGGAAGATTCAGTGTCTTTACTGCCTCAGCAATGCGATCTGTGCCGGAGCGATGTGTAGCTGCCGTCATTATGGCGTTGCCTCCGAATTTCTTTACGGCTTCAAATATTCTCTGATCGTCAGTTGCCACAGCCACGTAGGGTATGGCCTTAGCCTTGGTTACGCGTTCATAGACATGTTGAATCATCGGCTTTCCGCAAAGGTCGGCCAGAGGTTTGCCCGGAAACCTGCTGGATTCATAACGAGAGGGGATGATACAAACAATTTTTCTTTTCATTATCTATTCCATAAAAAAACCGGTTATCAGTTCCTGAAAATGAAGAATCGATTACATTCAAGATTTAATCTGTTTCTCTTCGTAGTCCTTTATTAAAGAAGATATTTTTGTTTTCAATTCGGGAATACTTTCTTTTAACGTTCTTACGGTGAATTTAATATTGATGTGCTCATAGTTGCGAACAATTACATTTCTGAAAGCCACGGCATCCTTAACCGGCAAATCTGCTTTCAGTTCGGGAGTTGTTATTTTGTTTAACAGTTCGCCGATCTGTGCGATACAAAGCATCAATGCGTATTGGCCTTCCATGTTTTCTACCGCTTTTATGACAGTTTCGTGATTGTTTATGATTGTTTCGATGTCGGTAATGAATTTTCTTATTGTATATAAGCGGACGATATCCCCTTTATACGACATAGACGACCTCCGGCAAAATAAATCTTCTGCCTATGTCATCGAGAGCATCTCTATCGGTCATATCAATATGCCTGCCGAGGTCCCTGCTGATTTCTTTTTTAATATCTTCGAGACGTCCGCATGCTTTCCAGCCGGAATTCCTGTCCAGAAATACATCATCTATTTCAAATAAAAGATCGAGATCGCTTTCAGAAGTTTCTTCGCCACGCGCAAAAGATCCAAAAACGCCGAGAATAATAAACCCTTCGCCGGCATATTTTAATTTTTGCTCTTTGATTTTATCCAGTAGGTCTTGTCTCATTTTTTTATTCCTTGAATAAATTTATCACAAATTGTTCAGTTGTGCGACGGATAAAAATCATTAAGGGAAATTAAATTCCCAAATGCGTGTCGGTTTTCTGCAAATATTTTGTTACGTAATCGTACACGGAATCTTCCAGCGATGAAAATTTTATCGGACAGCCGGCGCTTTTTAATTTTTTCATTTCCGCCTGCGTAAAATACTGATACTGATTGCGTAAGGCTTCCGGCATTTCAATATATTCGATGTTTGTTTTTTTCTTCATTGCTGCAAAAACGGTCTTGATTAAATCATTCCATGTTCGGGCTTTGCCTGTGCCCAGATTAAAAATGCCGTTGGCCCTGGGATTTTTAAAAAGCCACCACATGACATTGACGCAATCCTTGACATAAACGAAATCACGCATTTGGCCGCCATTTTTGTATCCTTTGATATAGGATTTGAAAAGTTTGACTTTGCCGGTTTCTTTTATTTGATGAAACGCTTTAAAAACAACACTGGCCATGTCGCCTTTGTGATATTCGTTGGGGCCGAAAACGTTGAAAAATTTTATCCCTGCCATTTTCTCTGCGAGGTTATTGCGAAGCGCCCATAGATCAAATAGTTGTTTGGAATAACCATACATATTAATCGGTTTGAGGAGTTTTATTTTAGTATGGTCGTCGGGAAAGCCCTGTTTTCCGTCTCCGTATGTTGCGGCGGAACTGGCGTATATAAAACGGATATTTCGCGGGAGCGCCCATTCGGCCAGGGTTCTTGTATAGAGAAAATTATTTTTCCAGAGATAATCAGCGTCACGCTCGGTTGTTGAAGAACAGGCTCCCATATGGATAATAGCGTTTACCTCAAAGGGGAGCGCATCATCACAAAGCATATTAAAAAATACATCTTTATGGATGTAGTCTTCAAACTTTAAGTTTACCAGATTTTTCCATTTATCGCCCGTGCCCAGTTGGTCAACTATTACAATGTCATTTATACCTTCCTGATTAAGTTTCCAGACAAAAGCGCTTCCTATAAATCCGGCACCACCCGTAACGATAATCATTTTTTTGCTCCTTATATTCCATTTCTAAATCAAGCGCTATCCTTGTTGGTCCCGACGCGTCGGGATCGTCGGCTTCCTCAACGTATGTACAATACGCCTTGTCGCCTTCTCCTGGCTGCCGCGATATCATCATTAATTTAGAAACGGAATCATTTTTTAAAGGCGTTGATCTTAATTAATACTGAAAACAAATGCTGTCAATACCGATGTTTTTATTGAATATGTTGTATTTCATCGCCAACGGTTAGAACGCGGCAGGGGACATCTCCCTTAATTATCATAAAATTGACCTGCCGGCCTGTGATTCCGCCCGAACCACGATGCGAGAAAAATAAATCCTGACGGCAGGAAGTGCAAAAATCAGAAACATCTATGTTTGATTCGGGGACTCCACAGTTCATAATTTGACTGCGGTTGGCTTCAGCCAGATCGATTGCGTATTTATTTTGTCGTTTGCCGGGGAATATAAAAGTATCATGGTTTTTTTGCTTGCGGAAATCATCAGCTGCCGCCGCGTCCAGGTCAAAACAGCATTTGCCGATAGCCGGACCGATTACCGCCAGAATATCGCGCGGTAAACAATGATATTTATCGATAAGCAAACGTATTACCTTGGCGGTTATACCCAGAGCGGTGCTTCTCCAGCCGGCATGAACCACAGCAATTACTTTCTTGATCCTATCAACAAGAAAAATTGGAACACAGTCGGCTGTTTTGATGCAAATAGCCAGATTTGTGCGGTTGGTAACAATCGCGTCATAGTTAAGATGTTCGCGTGAAGAATAATAATCGCCGTAAGGCTTTATGACAAAAATATCGTCACCATGAGCCTGATTGAGTGTAAGAAATTGTTCCAGCGGTATGGAAAAAGCCATGGCCAGACGATGCCAGTTTTGTAAAACCTTGCCTTCCGAATCGCCTTCCTTGAAGCTGATATTCAGCGACGTGTAATCGTCTTCCGATACACCGCCCAGCCTCGTGCAAAATGCATGAGTTAAGAAATCACACTCACTCAAAAGTGAAGATTCAAAATACCGGATAGAATGTTTTTTGTTGAGCTTAAACATTTTTTTACTGTAGTTTATTATAAATTAATAAAAATATAATCCTTGAAAGTCTTTATCGCAATTAATTTTATGTCATTTCGAAGCGAAGCGAGAAATCTTGATTTTTTTGAATTTAGCGTTCTAAGATTCCTCATCCCGATTCATCGTGATTCGGAATGACATTCTTTTTTGCTGGAGCAGTTTTTACTCGTAGCTGAGCGCACAAATCAGTCATGTCCTGCGGTATGTCCGCTGTAAATACCATCCGCTCATTTTTAACCGGATGAATAAAAGAAAGCTGTGCCGCGTGCAGAGCCTGCCGGTTGAATTCTTTGAGTTTGGCTTTCAGCACGGTATCGGCAATAGCTTTGATTCGGGAAGAGTTGCCGTAAACGGCATCGCCCACAACCGGATAACCGCGGGATAAAAGATGCACACGAATCTGATGGGTGCGACCGGTTTTGATTTCCACTTCCAGAAGGGTGACCACACCAAAGCGTTCACGTACTTTCCATAGAGAAAGCGCGTCTTTTCCGTGTCTGCTTTTCGTGGACATTTTCTTACGGTTGACCGGATGCCTGCCTACGGGCTCTAATATTTCTCCATGGTTGCCTTTCACATCTCCCCAGACCAGCGCCAGATATTTTTTATGCACATCATGTTTTTCGAACTGCTTTGAAAGATGCCGGTGAGCTTCATCCGATTTTGCCGCTACAATCAGACCGGATGTGTCTTTATCCAGCCGGTGCACGATACCGGGGCGCAAAACGCCGCCGATGCCCGACAAATCATGGCAATGGTAAAGCAGGGCATTGACCAGCGTTTTTTCAGGATTGCCCGGGGCGGGGTGCACAACCATGCCCGCCGGTTTATTAATGACGATAACGGCATCGTCTTCGTAAATGATATCCAGAGGTATTTCCTGCGCGACAGCTTTAGCCTCCACCGGCGGTTTTTTGGTCAGGATAATCACATCGCCTTCTTTGAGGCGCTGACCGACTTTCGGGACCTTGTCGTTGACCAGCACGTCGCCTTCTTCAATAGCGTATTTGACCTGCGAACGGGAAAGCGCGGCTTCGCTTTGCGCGAGATATATGTCCAGCCTCTGCCCGCACTGGCTTTTATTTATTGTAAAGTTAATTTTTTCCGCCTGCTCGACCAAATTGTTACTCCGTGTAAATTTTCCTCCCCAAGTTCAGTCGAGTCTTTTGGACTCGACTGGTTATCTGTATTGCAGACAGCCAAGTCAAAAAGACTTTGCTGAACAAAGGCAATCCAGTATTCGGACTGTTCGGGGAACAGTCCCTACGTTATGGTGTAGGGCGCATTCCCCCGAATGCGCCGATTTCTTAATTAGATATTATTTGTCTCAACCCTTCGATGACGAAAGTAAAGTCGTCTTCGGCTACGGTGCGCAAATCGAATAGGATTTCGTCTTTATCCACGCGCACGATTACGGGTACTTCAAGCCGGCGCAGTTTTTCTTCCATCTTGGTTGCCGTCATTTTCTTGTTTTTGATAGCTACTAAAACAGTGGGAATCTGCTGCGTGGGCAAAGAACCTCCGCCGGCAGCCGCAAAATCTTCCCGAAGGGAAAACTCCAGCGAATCGAAAGTTTCTTTCTGCAGTTTCGTGATTAATTTCTCAGCGCGTTTTTTTACATCAACAACAGATTCGGTTAAGGCCTTTAATGCTCTTAATTTCCTGGGTGCCACGGCAGGATTAAGGTAATGCATTAAGGTTGCTTCCAGTGCGGCCAGAGTGAACTTGTCAATGCGCAGGGCGCGATTCAGGGGATTCTTTTTGATTTTTTCGAGGACTTCTTTTTTGCCGACAATAATTCCGGCCTGCGGACCGCCCAGCAGTTTATCGCCGCTAAAGGTGACCACATCACAACCTTTGGTCAGTGTTTCGCGCACGGTTGGTTCATGCTGAAGGCCGTAGAGCTCCAAGTCAATCAGGCAGCCGCTGCCTAAATCATACATAACCGGAATGCCGTGGTTTTTCCCCAGAGCAACCAGCGATTCGATATCCGCCTCTTCGGTAAATCCCACAATGCGGTAATTGCTGGTATGCACTTTCATAATCAGACCGGTTTTATTATTAATAGCTTTTTCGTAATCGCTCAGGCGCGTACGGTTGGTTGTGCCCACTTCGCGAAGTTTTGTAGCGCTTTTCTGCATGATTTCCGGGATGCGGAATTCACCGCCGATTTCAATGAGCTCACCGCGCGATACGATGGCTTCTTTTTTCTGGGCCAGAGTATTGAGCGCCAGCAAAACAGCTGCGGCGTTATTATTCACAATCAGAGCGTCTTCGGCACCAGTGAGGGCGCAAAGCAGCGAACTGACATGATCGTAGCGCTGGCCGCGTTCGCCCTTGCCCAAATCAAATTCCAGGTTAGAATAACCTTTGCCCACGTCCAGAATTCTTTCCAGCGCTTCGGGGCAAAGCGGCGCGCGACCCAGATTGGTATGCAGGATGACGCCGGTGGCGTTGACGACACGGCGCAGGCTATAATTGGATAAGCCCCTGATTGACTTTTCCACTTTCCCAGCGACAATGGCCGCGTCTGGAAAAGATTCCACAGGAATCTTTTCCATGGCATTGACAATCCTTTCTCTCAAATCCTGCACAACCTTCCGGCATGTTGCAATGACAATATCGCGCGGCGCCAGATCATAGATATTCTGCTTTTCCAAAATCAAAAGAACCTCGTCAATTTTCGGCAGCTTTTTCAACATTTCTTTTTTTGTTTCGTCCATAATTTCCTCATTCGATACCAATTCATTTCTTTGTCCCGCGCTGGCGGGGGTACAGGGGGTGGAAATTCTTTTTATATGAATCCTCCTCCGTCGCTTCGCGACACCCCCTCTAAAGGGGAACAAAATTCAATTTTTTATATTCTTAAGTTTTTCTTTTGTCATGTCGAGTGGAGCGAGACATCTTGTTTTAAAGACTTTTCACTCCTATAAATCGGAATTCAAAGAGACAAAATATATTTCATCCGATGTTCACCTGTTTTCGGCAGTAGTCGCGGAAATTGTTTACGGCGATGAAAAATTCTCTCATCATGATTACCCACAGATAACGGCCATACGGTGTCAGGTGCAAGTAGTGATCAAAATAGCGAAAAGCCCTGACTATTTCGAAGGCGGCTATTTCCTTCCACATGGTTTTCAAAAATTTGCCGTCATATTTTTTCTGTAAAGCACTGATATCCAGTTTTGTGCTGAATAATTTCATTAAAAAATCATAACTCATCTGATCGTGAAGATCAAACTTGCGGGAAGCCTGGAGAGGTAGTTTCCCTTTTTCCAGAGAAGAAATATATTCCTCAATATCAAAAGTATTGGAATAACAGGTTCCGTGCAGATAACCGATGGCGCCGCTGCCCAGACCCGCGTATTCTTCAAACTCGACAACGTATTCATCGACCAGTGATTCCTTGCGCGAAAAGCACCATGCCGAGGAAAAATCATAAAATTTTTCAAGACGCCTGACTATCAATTTATAAAATTTTTCTTCACCACTGAAATCGACGTTGCCTACGGTTTTTTTCATTATTTCCTGTGTAGATGCAGAAACCATTAAGGGATAAAAAGTGGCTTGTTCCATATTTAATTTAAGTAAAACGTCTATGTCCGCTTCGAGCATTTCGGCTGTTTGTCCGGGGAAATTAAAAATCATGTCTGCGTTTAAAGTATGAAAATAACCTTGCGTATTTTTTAATCGTTCTGCGATTTCCTTGCCGGAGCCATACTTTTCATATCGTCCTATTTTCTTCAACATGTCATCGTTGAAGGTTTGCACTCCCACAGAAAGTCTTTTTATTCCGCATTGTTGCAAAACTTTAATTTTTTCGGAAATTAAATGATGGGGATTTGTCTCCACAGAAATATCTTTAATCGGAAAAAGTTCCCTTGCCAGATTC
This sequence comes from Smithella sp. M82, assembly GCA_001683985.1. Taxonomy (GTDB): domain Bacteria; phylum Desulfobacterota; class Syntrophia; order Syntrophales; family Smithellaceae; genus Smithella. The sequence continues at coordinate 27,575 of MAEO01000227.1, read as the reverse complement.
AACGTTTCCGCCAGTTCCCCGATCAAAACTGTCGGCGTACCGCCACCCACGTAAATCCCTTCGAATTTATAGCCTTTTTCGTGATAAGTTTTAATTTCCCGGCGTAGGGCTTGAAAATATCTTTTTGTCAGCGGTTCACTGAAAATTATGCGATGAAAGGAACAGTAAGGGCAAAGTTCTTCGCAAAAAGGGATATGCATATAAAGAAGGCGCTGTTTTTCGTCGTTACATGGTGGCAATTCCGGCGAACTTCCTTCTTCAAACTTTAACGAGCGGGCGAATTCCCGTTGGGCTATTTTGGTGACTATTTGATTAATCAATTGTCTGTCCTTAGTATCAAGATTAGTATTATAATTCCTTAACAAAATATAGGTGCTCATTGCAAGCTGCAATTCTACCGAATATTTATTGATATTAGTATATTAATCGGTATTACTTGAAATAACGAAGAATAGATGATAAATGGCGCCAGATTAATTTTTCGGTGTAGTTTTATGTCTTTAAAAAGAGTTTTAACATTATGGAATGATGAGGGAGAAAATCCCCAAGATATCTCTGTTCTCAGGAAAAAGTCCATGGAATTACCTGTGCCTTTTAATAAAGAAGCTAAAGAGGTAATTCAGACACTAATAGATGCCTTTATGGAAAGAGATGATGCGTCCGGATTGGCTGCTCCGCAAATAGGCATTAATAAAAGAGTGATAGTTTTCCGCGCTAAAGGTTCAGAAGGTGGACAGAAAAAAATAAAAGATATCAATGAGATCGAGTTGCTGGTTAATCCCCGGATTACTCAGACACGCGGCGAAAAAGTGACTGCGGCTGAAGGATGTCTTTCCTGCCCCGATGTTCAGGTTGAAATAAGCCGCTTTCCGGAAATCAAGATTCGTGCTTTAGATATCAAGGGGGGAAAAATTAACAAAAGATATCTGGATTATGTCGCCCGTGTTATCCAGCATGAAATTGACCATCTTGATGGCAGATTAATTGTTGATTACGGAGACATTTATTATCCCAAAGACAAGCAACTTTTTTTTGAAAAACTGTTTAGTGACACTCGCTGAAAGCGAGCGAAGTGAAGCTTGAAGCGTTAGTGGAACTATCCCCGAAGCGTAGCGGAGTGGGATAAAGATACTCGATGATAGTGAAACTTGACAAAAACGAATCTCAACAAGTCTAAGCGTTAGTAATAGCTCTTATTTTAAAATATGGGGTGGAATAAATTGAGAAAGACACCGTTGTATGAAAAGCACATCGCCCTTAATGCTAAAATAATTGATTTTGGCGGATGGGCCATGCCTGTGCAGTACACCAATGTTATAGAAGAACATAGAGCAACGAGAGGTTTTGCCGGTCTCTTTGATATTTGTCACATGGGAGAGATTGAAATTAAAGGTCCTCAGGCTCTTGATCTTCTGCAACTGGTTTTAACCAGAAATCTGGCGGAACAAGCTATCGGGCAGGTTAAGTTATCTGCGCTACTTAATGAAAAAGGCGGCATTATTGACGATCTGACTGTGTATAAAATGGCGAATGATTTTTACATGCTGGTCACCAATGCCACGCCTAAAGATCGCGACTGGGCATGGCTTAATCAGATTCAACAAAAGAAAAAATTTGATTGCAGTTTAAAAGATATCAGCGATAAAACCGGCAAACTCGATTTACAGGGCCCGCGTTCTGAACAAATTTTGCAGAAGTTTACAGAGACTGATTTGACAACTCTGCGTTTTTATCATTTTTACGAATCTCGTGTCGCGGGTTTCCCGGCAATTATTTCGCGAAGCGGCTATACGGGTGAAGACGGTTTTGAAATTTATACTGCTGCTGATGTCATAGGCAATATATGGGATAGTCTTATGCATGCCGGTGAACATTTAGGTCTGAAACCGGCAGGTCTGGGCGCCAGAGATACACTGCGGTTGGAAGCAGGCATGATGCTCAACGGTCAGGATATGAATGAATCGGTAAGCCCGCTGGAAGTTCCTTATAGTTGGATTGTCGATATGAACAAAGAATTTATAGGAAAAGAGGCAGTCCTGGCCAGGAAAAATTCAGGCAAGGGCAATAAACTGGTTGGCATAGAAGTGACCGGAAGGGGTATTGCCCGGCATGAATACAAAGTTTTTTATGGAGGTAAAGAAATCGGTGTTGTAACTTCCGGAACATTTTCGCCGAGTTTGAATAAAGCAATAGGTATGGCATTTGTCGCTATTGATTTTAGCGCGCCGGATACTCAAATAGAAATTGCCGTTCGCGATGCAATGGTACAGGCAAAAATTGTTAAACTTCCCTTTTATAAGCGGGAGAAATAACCTATAAAATAGATTAATAAGGTTGGCAAAGTAAAAAGCTGCTGGCCCGGCGCATGCCAGGACCTTTCTATAAAAGATCAAAATAATATTTAAGGAGGGACAAAATGCCCAAACCAAATCCTCAAGACAGAGTTTATTCCCGCGATCATGAATGGGCAAAGGATAACGGCGACGGGACAGTGGTTGTCGGCATTACCGATTACGCCCAGGAAATGCTTACGGACATCGTTTTTGTTGAGTTGCCGACGAATGGCAAAAAAGTGGCTAAAGGCGAACCGGTAGCGGTTGTGGAATCAGTAAAATCGGTATCCGATGTTTATTCTCCCGTCAGCGGTGAGGTTATCGATGTGAATACAAAGTTGGAATCAAATCCGGAAATTGTCAATCAGGATGCTTTTGGCGATGGATGGATGGTTAAAATACGCCTTTCCGATGCGGGCGAACTGAAGACACTCCTTAGGGCGGCCGATTACGAACAAATGCTGAAAGAGGAAAAACACTAAAGAACATTATATACGGCTTTGTAAAATGCTTCATATGCAAGGCGCGCGAAACATGAGGAAGCACATCCGGTATGCGCCGGATACACTCAGTAGATGCGTAGCCCAGCGAATGCCGGGGACATTTTAAAAAGTCGTAAAGAAAGAAAAGGTAGATATGGATTATTGTCCTCACACTCCGGATGATATCAAGCAAATGCAGGCGGCAATTGGTATTGCCGGTATCGAAGAACTTTTTTCCGACATTCCCGGGAAATTCAGGATAAAACAAATACCGGATATACCTCAGGCACTCTCCGAGCTGGAAACTATGTCCATGATGAGCGATCTTGCCGGAAAAAATAAACTGCCTCAGTTTACTTTAACAGGCGCGGGATCTTACCATCACTTCGTTCCGGCTGTGGTTGGACATATAACGGGACGCGCCGAATTTTACACTGCCTATACGCCTTATCAGGCAGAAATCAGCCAGGGCATTCTTCAGGCGATCTATGAGTATCAAACCATGATTGCCCATCTCACCGGCACCGAACTGGCCAACGCTTCCATGTATGACGGAGCTTCCGCTATGGCCGAAGCCGTGGTACTTTGCGCGAAAATGTCCGGCAGAAGTAAAATTATAATTGCCCGTTCCGTCCATCCCGAATACAGACAGGTGGTGAAAACATACTCTTGGGCTAACGGGTATAAAGTTGTTGAAGTACCGTATGCCGCATCCGGTCAGATTGACCTGGATGTTCTGCAAAAGAAACTTGATGATCAGGTTGCTGCTGTGCTGGTGCAGAGTCCTAACTTCTTTGGCGTCGTCGAAGATGTCGCTTCCATTGCCGATTCCGCTCATAACAAAGGAGCGTTACTTGCGGCAGGTTTTACTGACGGGACATCGCTGGGTATATTAAATCCTGCCGGCTCTTTAGGCGCGGATTTTGTCGTGGGTGAAGGGCAGAGTTTCGGTAACCCGCTTAACTACGGCGGTCCTTATCTGGGAATATTTGCCGCCAAGGAAAAGTTTATGCGCCGTATACCCGGAAGACTTGTCGGCGCGACCGTGGATAAAAACGGCAAGCGGGGATTTGTTTTGACACTGCAAACCCGCGAACAGCATATTCGCAGAGAAAAAGCCACATCCAACATTTGTTCCAATGAAGCGCTCTGCGCGCTGGCGGCCGGTGTTTATCTTGCCGCCCTGGGTAAAAATCTTAAGCGCCTTGCCGAACTCAACGTTTATAAAACTCAATATTTGAAAAATAAACTATTGGAACTTTCCGGCTGGGAGGAAGTTTTTCCCGCGCCGGTTTACAATGAATTTGTTTTGCGCTGTTCAGATGCCAGAAAAGTGAACAAGAAATTAAAAAAAGAAGGCATCATCGGCGGCTACGAACTGCAGAAAGATTATCCCGAGTTGAAAAATACGTTGCTCTTTTGTGCCACGGAAATGATTTCCAAGGAAAATATTGATAAGGTTATCGAGATATTGAAATAAAAATTATCCGGTCATGCCGGCGAAGGCCGGCATCGTAATAATAAAAGATGTCATTCAGAACCCCGATTTGTCGGGGTGAGGAATCTTAAAATACCGAAATTAATAAAAGCAAGATTTCGCGCTACGCTTCGAAATGACAAGAACAAAAATTGAGACGCTGTCTCTAAGCGGGAGTTAAAAAGAGGTAATCATGGAATTGATATTTGAAATAAGTAAATCGGGACGCAGTACCGCTGATGTTCCCGCAAGTGATGTTCCGGCTGTAAACATCGAAAATACGATCGGGGGTAAATATCTGCGCAATGAGCTTGATTTGCCGGAAGTTGCTGAAATTGATCTAATCCGTCATTACACCAATTTGTCGCGGCGTAATTTCGGCGTTGATCTCGGCTTTTATCCCCTTGGCTCCTGCACGATGAAATATAATCCCAAAGTTAATGAGAATGCCGCGGCGCTTCCCGGATTTACCGGATTGCATCCCTATATTGATGAAAGATCTGCTCAGGGAAATTTACAGCTCATCTATGAAATGCAGAAATATCTGTGCGCCATTTTCGGCATGGCGGAATTTACCCTGCAACCGGCAGCTGGCGCACATGGCGAGCTTACCGGTGTAATGATTATCAAAAAATATTTTGAAAAGAAGAAACAGAAACGACGCATTGTTCTGATTCCCGATGCCGCCCATGGCACCAATCCGGCATCCAGCGCTCTTTGCGGGTTTGAAGTTATGGAACTACGTTCTAACAGTGAAGGCGGTGTGGACATTGAACATCTACGATCTTTGATGACAGAAGATGTGGCGGCTTTGATGCTGACCAATCCCAACACGCTGGGGCTGTTTGAACGCAATATTGAAAAGGTAGCGGCTATCGTTCATAAAAAAGGCGGCCTGCTTTATGGCGACGGCGCTAATGCCAATGCTTTTTTAGGCAAAGTCCGGCCCGGCGATCTCGGCTTCGATGTTATTCAGTTAAATTTACATAAAACTTTTTCCACACCGCACGGCGGCGGCGGTCCGGGCAGCGGTCCGGTAGGTGTCGGTAAAGAGCTTGTCGATTTTCTGCCTGTTCCGCGCGTTGTTAAAAAAGATGATAAGTACAAATGGTCGGAGAAATTTCCTGACACAATCGGCCGGGTCCGTTCTTTTTACGGAAATTTCAACGTAGTTGTGAAAGCGTATACCTATATTCGTTCTCTTGGCGCCGAAGGTTTGAAACGTGCGACAGAAATGGCGGTTCTCAATGCAAACTATGTAAAGGAAAAATTAAAACCATACTATAATTTGCCTTATGGCCGGATCTGCATGCACGAGTGCGTTTTTTCCGGCAGCAGGCAGGTTGCCGAAAATGGTGTGCACACAACAGATATTGCCAAGAAGCTGATTGATTACGGTTATCATCCACCGACAATTTATTTTCCGCTGATTGTGCCGGAAGCAATCATGATTGAACCTACCGAGACGGAAAGTAAGGAAACGCTGGATACTTTCTGCAAGGCCATGATTGCCATAGCCAAGGAAGCCAAGGAAAATCCCGAAGGCGTGAAAAGCGCACCGGTTACCACACCAGTTACTCGGTTGGATGAAGTGCTGGCCGCCCGCAAGCCGGATGTTTGTTGTAAAAGATGATACTATAGGACTGTTGAAAAACACCCATCCGTTGCGTTGCGCTGCAAACAGCACCGCTCAACGTATGTAAATATACGCCTCGCGGTTCGGATTTTTGCGCGCCTTGCATCTGAGCATCCCGTATCAAGTACGGGAAAGCTTTTGAACAGCCCCGCTAATCTCAACTATACGCTTCGCGCAAGGAGCTTAACTTCCGTTTTATAATATTTTCTAAATGTAACTTTATGAACGAACGTCAAAGCGCCAAACAAATCCTCCGCAAACCTGACTGGTTAAAAGTCCGGCCTCCTTATTCCGATGAGTGCCGCAGGATAAAATCGATGCTTTCCCATCTTCAGTTACACACTGTTTGTCAGGAAGCGGCCTGTCCCAACATGGCGGAATGCTTTGCCTTGGGCACTGCAACTTTTCTGATTATGGGCAATGTCTGCACGCGAGACTGCCTTTATTGCAATGTGGAACACGGTTATCCGGCGGCGGTTGACGAAAATGAAATCCGACATTTGGCAGATGCCGTAAAAAAGATGAAACTGGAATATGTGGTGATTACATCTGTTACCCGAGACGATTTGCCGGATGGCGGAGCTTCGGTTTTTGCCGATTGTATTGTCAGGTTGCGTGAAGAAAATCCATCCTGCAAGGTAGAAGTTTTAATTCCCGATTTTAAGGGTAATCTGGACGCTCTGCAAAAAGTTCTTAAGGCCAAACCTGATGTCATCAATCACAACATGGAAGTTGTCAGACCGATATTTACGAAATTGCGCCCTCAGGGCAATTACGATGTTTCGCTGAAGCTTCTCAAAAATATAAGTTCGTCTTCCATTATTTCCAAAAGCGGTTTTATGATAGGATTCGGCGAGAGCCGAGAAGATATTCGGCAACTGATTGACGATCTGGCAGCGGCATCGTGCGCGCGCCTGACCATCGGGCAGTACCAGCAGCCGACTCTCAAACACTGGCCGGTGGCCAAATACTATCATCCTGACGAATTTGCCGAGTTCAAGCAAATCGCTTACCAAAAGGGTTTTCAATATGTGGAGTCCGGGCCGCTGGTACGTAGCTCCTATCACGCAGCGAAAGCAAGGTGAAACCCACATGACGGTATCCGTCACAAAGGAGGATAAAAATCCCCCTCACCCCCCTTTAGAAAAGGGGGGAACTCAAGTCCTGTCCTCTTTGCCCAAGAGGGGAACTTCCCCCTTTAGAAAAGGGGGGAACTCAGGCCCTGTTCTCTTTGTCCAAGAGGGGAACTTCCCCCTTTAGAAAAGGGGGATGGAGGGGGATTTGATGAGGATAGTTTTTAAATAACAATATAAACAATAACTTAGATGTGTATTTTCAGAGGAAATTAAAAAAAGTGAATGGTGAAAAGTGAATAGTAAATAGTCAATATTTTCATAATCAAAATGATTCTATAAATTATGAGGTAAATAAGTGTCAGAAAAGTATGATTTAATAATTATCGGTGGAGGGCCGGGGGGAGTTGCGGCGGCGGAAGTTGCGGCGGCGAAGAAAAAAAGAGTTCTCATCATTGAAAAAAACGGCTGGGGCGGCACCTGCACGCACAGAGGCTGTATTCCGACCAAGGCGCTATTGGCGTGCAGCAAGCATTTTGCCGATTTGAAAAAACTCAAGAGGATGGGAATAAATATTGTCGAGGCGTCCGTTGATTTTGCCGCCGTCAAAAAACACCAGCAGCAGATTGTGAAAGTATCCGCTCTGGGCGCGCAGAAACTGCTCACCGATGCGGGAGCGGAAATCAAACAGGGCGTCGGCGAGGTTATTTCTGCTGCGGAAGTTCGTTTTACCGATTCGTCGGGGAAAAATGAAAATTTCCAAACTCAAAATATCATGATTGCCTGGGGCTCTGTGCCGCAGGTGCTTCCGGGCGTAAATTTTTCTGAAAGGATTTTAACATCGGACGGCATTTTGAATTTAAATACGCTTCCGGCGAGCATTATTATCGTCGGCGGGAGTGTCATTGGTGTAGAGTTTGCCACCTTCTTTGCCGAACTGGGCACGAAAGTAACCATTGTGGAAATTTTAGACAGAATCATTCCCCTGGAAGATCAGGAGTGTGCCGATTTGCTCAAACAGGAATTGACCCGGATGGGTGTCGCTATTAACACTTCTACAAAACTGGAGAGCCTGAAAGTCACAGGCAATTCAGTTGTGATGACAGCGCAAAAGGAAGGCAAACAACTGGAAATAAGCGCCGATTACGCGCTTCTTTGCACAGGCAGAAAGCCTCTGTTGCATACGGAAGAGCTGGACAGACTCGGTATTGAATATACAAAAGCCGGAATCAAGGTAGATTCAAAAATGATGACGAATGTCGCCGGTATTTATGCTGTGGGCGATGTTACTGGTGGAATGATGCTGGCGCACCGGGCGGAGCATCAGGCAAAATTTGCCGCGAAAAATATTTTTGGCGACGGAGACTTCCCTTATAACGAGAATGTCATTCCTTCGATTGTTTACAGTCATCCGCAGATCGCGCGCGTCGGCTACACACAGAAGAGGGTGGAAGACGAAGGTCTATCCGTGGAAGTTGTGAAATCCCAGTACAGCGTCAATATTATCGCTCGTGCGGAATTGATGGGGCCGGGGTTTGTCAAGGCAATCTTTTACGAGGACAAACTTATCGGCGCAACGATTGTCGGTGAAGATGCGGCGGAACTGATTGCTCCACTTACTCTCGCAGTTTCCAATGAATTAACCAAAAAACAATTGTGCAGTTGGGTAATCGCACATCCGACGCTGAGCGAAATCTTTACGCCACTCATTAGCTAAGTACCAAGTCGTATTTCAAAATTTAAGGGACACAATACATTCAAAATTTAAGGGACACAATACATAATTCCGTTTTTAAATCAAAGATGATATCGAAGCGGCGATGAAGATGTGACGAGGCATATTAAGTAATACGTTGAGGAAACTGACGACCCCGGCCTTCGCCGGGGCAGGCTGTGCCAACAAAGAGAGCGCTTTGATTTAGAGATGGATTGCATATTCGGCGGCTTTTTCGCCGGCCAGATAGCCGGTAGAGAAAGCAGCCTGCAAATTATAACCGCCGGTATCGGCGTCAATGTCCATAAGCTCTCCGCAAAAGTATAATCCTTTAATCAGCTTGGAAACCATCGTGCGCTGGTCTATTTCATCAAGCGAAACGCCTCCGGCAGTAACTATGGCTTTTTCAAGTGATAAAGGCGCTTTTATATTGAAACGCAGAGCTTTGAAAAGCTCGACAATCTTTCCTCTTTCGGCAGCTGTTATCTGATGAGCCAGTTTTTCCTTATCAATGCCGGTTAAATCGATAAACGGTTCAATCATTTTGGCGGGTAGATATTCTTTGATGATGCCGCTGATTTTTCTTTTACTGGAGTTATCCATATCCCGTTGCAGGCGCTTATGAAGCTGTTCACGGGTCAGAGCCGGCTTTAGGTCAATTAATAAAGACACCGGGCCTTTTTCCAGTGCTTCCACAACAGACAGACTTATCAGCAAAATAATCGGGCCGCCTAATCCAAAATGAGTAAAGAGCATTTCTCCGAAACGGCTTTCAATTACTGGGGGACGTGGAGATTTCTTTTCACCGCGCCCGTAAACGCAATCAGGCGTTAATTTAGAATCGATTGAGACTGCTTCACCCTGAAAAGCTGTGACTCGTACGTTACGTAAACTAACTCCCTGCATGGATTTTGCAAGTTTCTGCTCTTTTACGATCAGCGGCACCAGGGCAGGTTTAAGTTTCTCTATATGGTGCCCGAGCGCGGCGCTGATTTTATAACCGTTGCCGGTAGATCCGGTGGAAGGCCAGGTAGCGCCGCCTGTTGCCAGGATAACAGCTTTGCAATGATAATTTCCGTGTTCTGTTTTAACGCCGCAAACAGCGTTATCTTTTATCGTAATGCCGTTGACTTTAGTGTTTAGTTTTATTTGCACATTATTAATGGAGAGATACTTTTTAAAGATTCGTAAAACATCATGAGAGTTATCGGAGACAGGAAATATTCTGCCGCCGCGTTCTAATTTGGTGAGCAGACCGTACTTATTTAAGAAGTTAAGTAGTTCGGGACGGAAAAATTTATGAAAAGCGCTGAAAAGAAAACGGCCGTTATTGCCGTACATGGAAACAAAATTTTTCAGATCAGCCGAATTGGTCAGGTTGCAGCGCGTCTTGCCGCTGACCAGAATTTTTTTGCCGCAACCGTCTGTTTTCTCGATTAGTAAAACTTTTGCGCCGCATTCCGCTGCACGGCCCGCGGCCATAAGACCGGAGGCTCCACCTCCCACGACAATAATATCCCAATCCATTTTTTCTTCAATCATGTGTTTGTTTCCATATTTTGTTTAGACGTAACATGAAAGGATATCGACGGTCAATCGCGCATAATATAATTTCTTTGGGAATTCAGTTTTTATAGATTTGCCATAAAAATCAGGAATATGTTTGATGAATAATTCCCCAGCTCCGGGGAATTATTCATCGTTTACCTAAAAAAAGCAAAGTGGCGCTGCACATTGAAAAAAAATAATTAATAATTTCAATTATTTATAAATAATTATTAAAATTCTTTCGATGGCATACTAGTTGCTTATATGTGCGTTCGAAATGCTGCGGAGATAGTTAATCATGAAGAAAGCTTTGTACGTAGTTGGCTTAATTTTTATTTTGTCAACTTTTGCTTTTGCCGTTGATAGGCCTGCTTCCACTGTTAAGGCCGATGCGGTTAAGCCAAATATTGTTAAAGCCGCTAAAATGCATGCGACAGGTAAGGTTGTAGAAATTTCTGATGAGTCAGTGAAAATTGAACGTACTGTAAAGGGTGATGTGGAATATATGGAGTTTGCTTTAGAAAAACCTGCAGAAAATATTGCTGTGAATGATTTTGTAAAAATAGCATATGTAGAAAAAGATGGAAAATTAATAGCATTAAAAGTGGTTAAAGTTACATTCAAGCAGAAAGAAATAAAGTCCCATTAGAGATTAAAGCATTTTCATGAAAAAGTTGTGGGAGTCCCTTAATTTTAGAGGGTGGTATTAAAATAAAACAAATTTTTTAAGGAGGATTTAAAGATGAAGCGTTTAGTATTGTTTGTTGTTGCATTGGTTTTCGCATTTTGTACAACCGTTATGGCGGCTGACGAACCCGCTGCAGCTCCTGCTGCCGCCGCTCCCGCTGTAGAAAAAGCTGAACCGGCAAAAGCCGAAGTAAAGAAAGAAGTAAAGAAAAAGAAAGTAAAGAAAGCCAAAAAAGCGAAGAAAGCAAAGGGAGACGAAGAGAAGGCTGCTGAAGAAGCCGTTCCCGCTGCAAAATAAGTTTATAAAAAAATCATTATGCGCTTTCAAAGAAGGGGCAGGGTTAAACCTGCTCCTTCTTTTTGTTTGTCACTAGTGAATTGTTTCTATTTTTGATATAAACAAACCATGTTTAAAAAAATCTTCGATAGAATAATTACTTACAACTATAACTTGACAGTACGAGTAAGGCTGACGGCGTTAACGGTAGTAGGTCTTGCTCTAACTATGACTATTTGGGGTATCGTTCAGCTTACAGCTTTGGATAAAATATTGATTGATCAACAGGTAAAAAGACTTGAAGGCGTAGCTGATACGATCAGCACGTTTTATCAATATTTTCCTACAAGGCGCGGACTTCTTGCCCTTGATTCAGCTCTTAAAGACTTTATCCAATCTGATGTTCGTCTGGCGAGAATTGATATTTTTGATATCAATCATGGCAATGTTGATTACGTGGCCGGTGCAAGCCGTGTACCATATGAATGGCCGGAAAATATTGTTGCCTCCGTCAATGCCAAAGGTAATGTGCGTTATGTTAAAATAGAAACGGAAGGCGGTCCGGCATTGGGTTTACTTTATCCTGTTTCTGGAAATACAAAAAGTTCTCATATAGTTGTGGGTATCATTGGTTTTTCGCGCATGAATGCCGAGATTATGAACCGTGCCCAACAATTACTCGTTATCAGCAGTATCGGTTTATTGTTGTTCATTCTTTTTATATTAGGATTAAGTTACGGTTGGATAATTGAAAAACCTCTGAGGTTAATTGTTCAAACGATTGATGAGTTTCAAAAGGGACAATATATTAATCGAATGCCTATCGTTCGGAATGACGAATGGGGGCAGATATCCCAACACTTCAACGTCATGGCTGATGAAATTCAGGAAGTGATGACCAGGTATCTGGAACTAAATAAGCATCTGGAGGACCGTATCCGCGAAGAAACAATCAAGGTGGTTCAGTTACAGAAACAGGTTACGGACTTGAAACAATTAACCGCCCTGGGTCAGTTAACGGCCATTCTGGCTCATGATTTGGGCACACCGCTTCATTCCATTGGCGGGTTGGCTAAACTCCTTTTAGAAAAAGAAGGCTGGCCGCCCGATGTAGCGCATAAGCTTAATTTAATTATACAGCAGACTCAACGATTGGATAATGTAATTCAAAATGTGCGCAAAGCCACGCGCCTTCCGGAACCGCATTTTGAAGTTTTGACTATTCAGCAAATTTTAAGTGAGACTTTGCCGCTTATCGAACCTTTTATGCAGAAGAATAAAGTAAAAATGAAAGTGGATATCGACGAAAATGTTAAACCTTTATATGTGGATCGTTATCGTATTCAAACTGCGCTGATGAATTTAATTCAAAATGCTCTTGAAGCAATGCCTGAAGGTGGAGAAATCAATATATCGGTTAATTATCTCTCCACTAAAAGCTTTGAATCAATAATTATCACTGATACGGGGGTAGGAATGGCACATGAGATTGTCGAAAAAGGTTGCGAACCGTTTTTTAGTACAAAACAGGATGAAGGTATGCGTGGACTGGGGCTGGCCATTGTACGCGACATAATCAAAGTTCACGGCGGAACATTGGAAATAAAAAGTGTTCAGGGGCAAGGAACTTCAGTAATTCTTAATTTGCCGATAGCCCGGCAGGAAAATTATTTTCCAACATAGCTCTAAGCACTCTTATTGATTTCACGACAACAATCAAGATTAATTTTTATGATTTTTTTTCGCTGATTAATCCATAACGGCGGATTTTCATACGTAGAGTTTTGCGATCAATGTCCAGAATATGAGCTGCCTTGGACTGGTTCCAGAGAGTTGCCTGCAAGGTTTGTAATATTTTTTCTCTTTCGGCAATTTCCAGCGGCGAAAGTTCGTATGGAGCGTTACTTTTTACAAGCTCTTGTTGCTGTTGAAAGCGCACCGGCAGATTTTCCGGTAAAATAACCGCAAAGGGAGATAACAGAAGAGTTTGCTGAAGCACGTTTTCCATCTCCCGGACATTGCCCGGCCAATCATAAGACATCAGTAATTCCATTGCTTCTACGGAAATGCGTACATTGGGATAACCGAATTTTTTCAGCATTGATTCGATAAGCAAAGGAATATCTTCTTTTCGTTCTCTCAAGGGCGGAACATGCAATCGCACGATGAATCTGTACAACAGATCCAGACGAAAACGGCCGGCATTCACTTCCTGGTCGATATTTTTATTCGCTGCCGCAACCACCCGCACGGCAACATGCCGAACGTCGTGGCTGCCGATTTTTCTTATTTCACCGTTTTGCATAAACCGTAAAAATTTGCCTTGTAAGGCTGTTGACATTTCCGTAATTTCATCGAGAAAAACAGTTCCGCCTTCTGCTGATTCCAGTAACCCGATATGTTGATGACTGGCGCCGGTGAATGCTCCTTTTTCGTATCCGAACAGTTCCGATTCCAGCAAATTATCGGGAATAGCTCCGCAATGAACCACAACAAAAGGTTTTTCCCTTCTGGAGGACATATTGTGCAAAGATCGGGCGGTTAATTCTTTTCCTGTACCGCTTTCACCTTCGATTAATACACTGGCAGAGGCATCGGCGACACGGGCAATCTGTTTGTAAAACTCTACCATGGCTGCTGATGATCCCAGTAATGCCGGTGCTTTATCTGCCTCGGATAAATCAAGTTTCAGGCGTTTTTCACGAAGTTCCCTGACTTCCAATACTTTTTTAACAATAGTCCGGCAATCTTCAGGAGAAAATGGCTTGCTTATATAATCCCACGCTCCCAGACTTATAGCCTCCATAGTCGTTTCCAGAGAACCGTAAGCGGTCATAAGAATAACCGGCAAATCCGGCCATGTTTTGTGCACTTCATTTAAAAACTGCAAACCATCCATTTCAGGCATACGAATATCGGACATTAGCAGATCGTACTGTGAGAGGTCTTGCTTTAAAGCTTCTTTGGCGGATGTATAAGTTTTTACATCATAGCCGTCAAGCGAAAGAGCTTCCTGTAAAAATTCACAGGCGACCGCGTCGTCATCAATCACTAAAATATGGGACTTCATAAATTACCTGTTGTTATTTTTGATAAAGCGACCAGCTTGTAAAGTTTGGCTTGTTAAGGCAAAGCTGCGATAAAAAATCCCGAAAGTTTTTTGCTTCCTAAAGCATCTTGAGCAATTATATCGCACTGAATTCTTTTTTCGCCGTTTTCTTCAAATTTTTTTACTACTTCACCGCTGACGATGATTGTTGCCCGGTTTTTTGTGTTTTCGATGTCGTCCAGATCTACGGGCTCTGTCATGCTTAAAAAACGGGCGTTAATTTTTCTTAGATATTTATTTTCTATCCAGGAAGTAACGGCCTCGCCGGCAATACCCATTATTAACATACCGTGGGCTATAACATTTTTCATGCCTATTGTTTTAACGAAAGTCTGATCATGATGAAGCGGATTAAAATCACCGGAAGCTCCGGCATAACGGACAAGATGTGTTCTGGTAATCGGGGCGGATGTATAAACAGGCATTTTATCCCCGACTTCAATATCATCATAATTTAGAGCCATATTTATGTTCCTATTTCCATTAATTTTGTATGGTTTTTAAGCACCAATTCGCCGAGCTGATTTATCAATTCCGTTTCCAGGATAGTAACCTCCACAACCTTGTTTCTGCTCACTTTTTTTGACATATCGATAACTTTCATTTTACGGGTAATGACATCACCGACGTAAATGTTGCCTAAATATTCGTATTCTTCTTCCCGGTGCAACAGCCTGCTCAAATCAATTCCCAAAGCTTTAACTGTACCTATTAGTCCGCCGCCTGTCCAAAAGAAAGAGCAGGTCGGGAAAGTTGGCGGGACTGGTATTCCTCTGTATCCTGCCTTGCGGGCAACTTCCTCGTCGTAATAAATCGGGTTTATTTGTTCCTTATTTTCTTTTTGAGAAACAGCAATGGCAAATTCAATTACTTTGTCTTTTTCTATTGTGAAAGTATAAGCAGGGAATTCCATATCCAGCTTTGACAAGTCTGCCATAATTGCCTCCTCTAAAAATCATTTCAATTTATATCATATTTGCATGATGAATAACACAATTTGATTACAAATTTCCAGTTGTTAATTGATTTTTTATTTGAGAAGTGAACGAAGAATACTATTGATTTGCTTATAATTATGAAGATAGATAAAAAGAATGAAATTACTTTAAAAAAAGTGGCTTACATGAAAACACGCAAGCCACCAAACAATTTAATTTTCTTATTTTTTTTAAGCAAGCATATCTCTTCCATAACCAAGGATACGCCTTGCGATAACCAGCATCTGAATCTGCTGCGTACCCTCATAAATATCATTGACCTTATTGTCTCTCATCCATTTTTCCAGCAGATATCTCTGTGAATAGCCGATAGGTCCAAGGATCTCAACACACTTCTGAACAATTAGATTGCCTGCCTTGCCTCCTTTGGCCTTGGCCAT
The DNA here is from genome assembly GCA_001683985.1 of Smithella sp. M82. Lineage (GTDB taxonomy): Bacteria > Desulfobacterota > Syntrophia > Syntrophales > Smithellaceae > Smithella. Next base: position 11,861 of record MAEO01000227.1, on the reverse strand, counting down.
GGACGCCTCCAAATTATTCGGCCGGCCATTATCGGCCATCCATGCAGCCTTTTGTATTATGACGCGCATCATTTCCAACTGGGCTTCCATCCAGAGCATGTCTTTTTCAATAGCGCTTAATTTAACGAGAGGTTTGTCGTATCGGATTTCTATGCCTTCCTTAGCCAGGGCTTCTTTGGTGAACTCATAAGCGGCTCTTGCGCAACCCAATGCCAGAGCGCCAACCAATGGACGTGTGGCATCAAAAGTCGCCATAACACCCTTGAAGCCGCCTTCGGGTCTTATTTCCGGATCGCCCAATATATTGGTTTTTGGTATTCTGCAATCCTGAAAAATCAGCACTGCGGTATCTGACGCCCGGATGCCGCACTTATGTTCCAGTTTACCTACGGTCAGGCCCGGTGTGCCTTTTTCCACGACAAAGGATTTAATTGCATTTCTACCCTTACTCTTATCGAGGGTAGCCCAGACAACAACTACTTCACAGCGATCGCCGTCGGTAACAAATATTTTTTCCCCATTCAATACATATTCGTCGCCATCAAGAACGGCTGTCGTGCTGACGGCGCTGGCATCCGATCCGCAACCCGGTTCGGTAATAGCCATGGCGGCATACTTGCTTCCAAAACGCTCATATTGTTCATCAGTAGCTACCGCACTGATGGCTGCGTTTCCCAGTCCCTGTCCCGGCAGGGCCAGCATCAACCCGACATCGCCCCAGGCCAGTTCTTCGGCCCCGGTAATAGACATTGCATTTGCGCCAATCTTATCGTCGGTTACTTTAATTTCCTTTTTTTCGCCGCTTTTCTTTTTTCTGCCTGTTCCCATTCCTCCCGCCTGCATGATAACGCGAAACGGCTCCAGTTCTGTCGGTCTTTGATGTTCGTGTTCGTCATAATATCGTGCAATCGGTCTCATGATATCTTTGGCCATACCATGGATTAAATCCGCAACCTGTTTTTCCATATCAGATACTTTAAAACTTATCATTTTGCTCCTCCTTCATTTAGGCTTAGGCCATTGCCAGACCTTCTAACATTGAAAATGCCCTTGCATTCCTGAACCACAGTTCGATGTTATGTTCACGGATAAGGCCATGTCCTCCCAATATCGAAACTCCATAATCGGCAATCTTAAATGCCTGTTCGGCAGCATATGTCTTGGTTAGATAGGAGATCCTCAAAAGCTCGCTATTCATTGCTTCTCCCTGGTCTGCTGTCCAGGCCGCCTTCCAGGTCATAGATCTTATTCCTTCAATTTCTATGGCTGCATCGGCAAGCATAAATGCGATTGACTGACGTGTAGCAATAGGAAATCCGAAAGCTACACGTTCTTTTGCATATTTGATGGAGTAATCCAATACTGCCTGTGAAACACCCACCATCGTGGCGGAAAGTCCGATACGGGAAAGACATAAAAGTCTTGTGTAATCAATTCCCCTTTCCCCACCGAGACAATTTTCGACAGGCACCTTGCAATCTTTAAAAGCTACACTGTAAAGGGGCAGAGCATTAAGACCCATGTTTTTTTCTTTTTCTACCAATGACATTCCCGCAGCATTCTTATCGACGATAAAAGCGCCGGCGCCCTTGTCTGTCGAAGCAATTACAAGCATGTATTCTGCCTGATCCGCCATCGGAACAAGGCATTTTTCTCCGTTTAACACATAACTATCCTTGTTCAGGACAGCTTTTGTTTGCACGTTAAACGGATCATAAGAAATGGAGTGTTCCATGATAGCCAAGGTTCCAACCTTGTATTTATCGTCGCAAAAAGTTGGAAGGTATTTCTTCTTCTGCGCATCCGTTCCCATTTCCAGAATGGGCAACACAAAAAGATTCGGCGCCATTGCCGCGAGAGACAATGAAAGATCGCCGTGAGCAAGCGCCTCTGCCATGATGACATTATTCAGGCATGATCTGTTAAATCCATAGCCGCCATACTCTTCAGGTATGATATTGGCAGTAAGTCCCAGCCCCCATGTTTTTTCAAGAAACTCCGGTGGAATTTCAAATTTCTCATCGCAATCCCTTGAAATCGGTCTTAATTCATCGGCCGCAAAGCTTTCCATGGATTCTTTAATTTGTCGTTGATCTTCATCCAAACTAAAAGTTGACATTCCTACCTCCTTTTTTAACTTTTGTAATAAACATTGTTTTAAAAGTATCTATTTAAAACCAAAAACTTTTGTGATGCTACGACAATTTTGTTACGGCGTCACTCTAAAAAAGTAACTAAAAATTAAAACACACAAAACCAACCTACGCAGAATTTCATCCGTTCTAAATTTGTTGCAAAGTTGTTTACCGATTGGTAAGTACTAGAAAAAATAATGCATGTCAATCTCTTTTTTAAAATATTTCTATCTTTATGATAAATATTGTGATATGTACAGCATATAGCTATAAATACAACAACTTATACAATTATACGTTATTACTGTGAAATGTGCTGAATTAGCCAAATAGAGGCTGTAAAAAATTAAATATTTTATTTACCATGTGGTCTTGTTTATATCATGCTGAATTATGGAAAAGTTAAAAAAAATACTAAAAAACAATCACCTGCCAATGAAAAAAATGTCAGGGAAAGAATTTTACAAGCGGCCAGAGAAGTATTTTCATCATATTCGTTTAAAACTGCCAGTACCCGTATGATTGCCAGCCAGGCTGGTGTAGAGCACCCGATGATTCATTATTATTTCGGTTCTAAAGAAAAACTATTCTACGAAATGGCTGAGGCTATTTATGATGAGACAATTCCGGTACAGGAATCCTGGTATGACGGTCTTGATACCATGTCGTTTAAGGATGGATTTTCACTTTTCATTGATCGGATGCTTGATTACACCATGGACAAACCCGATGCTTTGCGTATAGCTGCCCTTAATGCAGTAAACATCGGTAATATCGAAGAAATACCCGGCTATCGTTTTATCATTATGAGCATGGCTGCCATGAGACGTGGCATGGAAGAAAAACTAACGCTTCGGGGATCGGGCCGCGAAATAGAAATGTTCATCTATTGTTTTTACAGCCTGATGATATCCCTGGTTGGAGCCAGATCATGCCAGGCCCAGATACTGAACATGAATCCTTTGGAAGAAAAATATCGGATCTGGGTAAAAGACGCCAGTATGACGCTCTTTTTCCCTTGGTTTAAGAAACTTCTTGTCGGTCAATAAGTTCCAATTTCCATTAGTATCAAAAAAAATCTTTCCAAACCTAAACGGTGAATTTATATCTGACTTCAATTTTATTTATTTTTTACATTTATTATGGAATAGTTGAAGAAAATGTTTAAATTTCTTTTAAAAAGAGAATACATAAATGGAAAAGAATCAAAAAATCTTCTGGGGCTGGTACATTGTAAGCGGAGCTTTTCTAGTGATGGCGATGAATTACGGGTCCCGTTACTGTTTCGGTGTTTTTCTCAAACCGATGGCGGCAGAGTTTGGCTTGTCACGTTCGGTAATATCGATGGCAGCGACTATCAATATGGTTGTCTATTCATTTTGCGCTATATTTGTCGGAAGAATGCTGGACCGCATTGCGCCGCGTTGGATAATAACTGCAGGGGCTTTAATTTCCTGTTGTGGTTACATGATGACGAGCTTTGTTAAAACTTCTCTCGGTTTGTATGTCAGTTATGGATTAATGGTCGGATGGGGAGCTGCCGGAATGGGTGTGGTTGCCTGCAGTTCTTCAGTCGGTAAATGGTTTGTTAAAAAAAGGGGGGTGGCAGTGGGAATTGCTTCCATGGGAATAAGTCTGGGAACTGTTATATTGACGCCACTGGCCGGATATATTGTCAGCACATTTAATTGGCGTTTCGGGTTGATGACTTTGAGTTTTATTGTATTAATGATGGGAGTTTTAATTTCCCAAACGTTGATGAAAAAAACTAATCCTGAAGCGTATGGTCTTTTACCTGATGGAGACGAAATAACTTTTAGTCATCAACTGCCGGAAACAAAACAAATTCAAAGTGTTTCCGCCCTGATTCTTTTTAAAGATTCGCGTTTCTGGACGCTTGCTTTTTGTCAGGGATTGGCTGTTATGGTTACTATGTCTGTTTTTGTGCATCAGGTGGCTTACGCGACTGATAACGGTATTGACAAAATGGCCGCTGCTTCGTCTTTAGCCGCGATAAGTTTAACCGGTTTTATCGGCCAATTTCTTTTCGGTTGGATGACAGACAGAATAAAAGATCCCAAATATATATCTTTTACCGGGATAGTTTTTATGCTGACAGGTACAATACTTATGCTGAATGTACGCGGTGTCTTTAATCTGTATGTTTGTGCTCTTATCTATGGGTTTGGCTACGGTTCGCTCGCACCTTTAATACCGCTTCTTATAGCTGATCGTTTCGGCAGACATGTTTTGGGATCAATCTATGGTCTTTTAACTTTTTTTATCGGTCTCGGTGGAGCAATCGGACCAGCTTTAGGCGGTTTTATTTACGATAAATTCGGATCGTATCAATATCTCTGGCTGGTAAATATTTTTGTGTTAAGTTGCATTGCCCTTGCCATTCTGACCCTAAAAAAAGGAAAACAATATACACTAACTTGATCATAGCAAATTCAAACAGTTATAGAACTGATTGCGTTCATCGCTTACGCAAGCATATAGAAGACGCGATGCTGTGATTCACTTCCGGAAAACGAAATTGTTATTTGAAGAAAACCCGGCTATCGACGATAGACACGCCCGTGCCTACTTCGTGAACAATAACAGGATTAAGATCTATTTCGGCTATATCCGTAGCCGTTGCCAATAGCTGTGATACCCGGCAAATTATATCGGCAAAAGCATCTATGTCAGCTTTCATCTTTCCTCTCGCTCCCTGCAATACCGGATACGCCTTCAAATTTTTCAGCATGTCCATAGCTTCGTTTTTTGTTACCGGTGCAAGTCGAATAGCCGTGTCCTTAAAAATTTCGAGAAAAATACCACCAAGCCCGGCAATGACAATAGGACCGAAAACAGGATCCTGACGTCCGCCGACGAAACATTCTACACCTTCTTCAGCCATTTTCTGAATCAGGAAGCCATCAATAGATGGTTGAGAAAAGATTTTTCTGAAAGTCTTTTTCATGCCGGATATGGCCTTGGTGAGTTCCTTGTGGTTTTTAATTTTTAGCTGCACACCACCTACATCGGATTTATGGGATGCGTCACGAGAAAGAAGTTTCACTGCAACCGGGAAATCAAATTTGATTTTGCCTGTTTCCTTCGCTGATTTAACGGTAACGCCGGAAATGCATCGAATACCTGCGGCTTCGGCAATTTGCAGGGCTTCATCAGTCAGCGGAATCCGCTTTTCGGCCTGACAGATGTTTTTAATTTTGTTGATTGTCTCCAGATCGATAGGTGTAGTGACAATTTCTCCCCTGTTATCTCTGGCGGCTTTCTCTTCATAGTAAGTAGCGGAAGCATGGAGGGCTTTTGCCGCCATTAAAGGAGTAGTAAAAAGAGGATATCCCTGGTGTCTCGATATATTAAGAAGTTCAGGTGCATCGGTAATTACTGTTACCGCTACGGGTTTTTGATATTTTTCCACAAGCCTGCCGACATTGCCTAAAAAGTCGCGCGACATTTCACCTTCGTAACTGGATACATAAAGGTGATTGAACAGAACGCCGTCAACATCAGGGAGTTTCAGGGCTTCTTCCAGTATTCTGGTAAAGATGGTGTAGTCGAAAATTTCTCCCAGGTCGAGGGGGTTTTGATGAGCAATTACCCGCGTGTGATAAATGGCTTTTATCGTCTCAAAGAAAGTTTCGGGAAAATCAACCAGCGAAAATCCGAATTTGGCACAGGCATCAACGGTCATGACGGCATGCCCACCGGAACGGGACAGAACCGCCACCCGCCTGCTTTTCATGAGAGGAAGCCTGATAATTTTAACTGCGCTGATAAAATCAATATCATCTTCCGCACGGATAATTGCTGCCTGTCGAAAACAACCGTCTACAACGGCATCATCGGCGGAAAGGGCTGTTGTATGAGACTGAGCGATACTGGCGGTGAGCTTACTGCGGTTGGATTTTTGGACGATAATCGGTTTATTCGATTTATGCGCCAGGTCAAAAAACGCTCTCCCCCGCTTGAAGCCTTCCATATACATTGTAATAATATCTGTCTTTTCATCTTTGAGCAGATAGTCAAAAATATCTACTTCATCTATCTGCAATTTATTGCCGATGGCCGCGAATTTGCCGGGAATGATGGCATTATCACCCAATTCTCTAAGGTAGGAGCTGCCGACCCCGCCGCTCTGGACAATCATACCCACACGTCCTCCAGCCGGTGTTCCCGGGAAAAAACCGAAAGGCATCATCATTTTGATATCGAAATTTACCGTACCTACACAGTTCGGACCTATGAAACGAATATTGTAACGGTCGGCAATCTCCAGTAATTTTTTCTCTATAGTTTGCTGACCTTTCGAGTATTCGCTGAATCCGCCGGATTCAATTACAATGCGCTTAATACCTTTTTTTCCGCAGGCCTCCATGAAATCCGGAACTGTTTTTGCCGGAGAAATGATAATGGCGACATCAGGAATTTCTGGAAGTTTATCGACACTGTCATAAACATGCGCGCCTGCAATTTCTCCTTCTTTACTGCCGACCCCGTAAATGTTCCCTTGATATCCGTTCTTTCTGTTGTTCAATACGATAATATGCCCCAGATTCATTCTTTTTACTGACGCGCCAATAACTACAATACTGCGTGGATAGAAAAATTTTTCCATTTTTAAATATTACTCCTTCCTCAATCAAACCCTTATCGATAGTAAGAATCCTTTTATCATTTTTGATAATATTTATGTGAAAAAATCTCTTTCATTTTGAACTTCTGAATTTTACCGCTGGCCGTAGTAGGATAACCGTCAACAAATTCCCGGTATTTCGGAATTTTGTGACGCGCGATTTTCCCACGGCAAAATTCAACAAATTCTTCAGGCGATGCCGTTTGTCCTGCTTTGAGTTGTATTGCTGCCAGCACCTGTTCGCCTTCTCCCAGATCACCTGTGTGCAGCCATTTATCTTTATCAATGGCTTCTGCCGTAGCTTCCGGCATCTTGTAATATCCTTTCATTACACAGGCGCTGCGGGTGACAATTTCACCCTGGATATCCGGGGATAAATCCTCTCCGCTTTCCGGATCGATTATTTTTCCTTCGATATCCGGCAGGAGTCTGCCCACGGTGGAGACACGCAATTCTATCGGATCATCACGCCGTGTCATGGTCATTACCGGTGCCGATTCGGTTTGACCGAAGGCGATAACAATTTCAGGACAGTGCATTTTTGTGCGCACCTGATTCATTGTTTCAATAGGGCAGGGTGCTTCCGCCATTATGCCCGTGCGCAAAGAAGTCATATCGTATTTGTCGAAATCGGGATGATTCAAAATCGCGATGAACATTGTCGGTACTCCCTTCCCATTGCATAAATTATTAATATGAAAGTAATATTATATTTTGATGCCACTTTACGTTAACTGGTATGGTATACTGAAAAAGTATTTCTGTCAAGTAGATTTGACGAACAGCCGAAGAGATTGTGAATAGTCGAAATATTGGTTACGGCGTGTCTGCGGAATGATAAGAGTAGTTGAAAATATCGCAATGTCTGTAATCATTTTTCATTTCTGGTGGGAATTGTTTTTCGCGCGACGGCCTGTTCCGTAATTTTTCCCCGTTTGATTTTGAAATTGCCGGTTTTGGGGAAGCTATCCAGAAAGAGTAAATCCCGGGGGCGTTCAAATTCCGGCAGCCTTGCGATTAAGGAATTTTTAAAATCGGCGGAGGTGTATTTTTGCTGATGATCATGCGCTGCTTTTTGATTTTCAGCGGTTTCGGCGCGCCGGTGCTGCCGGAGGTGCGGACGGTCACAAAATCGTTTTCATCAAGCCATTCGGCGATAAAGGCCGGCAGGGACCGGTCCCATCCGGTGTAATGCGGATCGTTCAGCTTGTCCCGGCAATAATCTGCAAAAGCGGATTTGTCGCGCCACAAAGCGGCAAGGTTGAGTATTTCAGTCATTGAACAGCGCTGACAGCTCCCATGTTTTGTTTACATCATATTTTAATTCGGTGTTCTCCAGGTAAAGAGAAGAGTCGAAATTGTTTGCAAATAATTGGCCGGTTCCCAGTCCGTGGTGCAGACGGCTCTCCAGGGTGGATGTCCATTGGGCGATGGCGTTGAGGCCGATGTTCGATTCAAGAGCGGACGTGACCCACCATCCCGTCTTTGACTCTTCAGCAAGTTCAATCCATTCGCTGCATCCGCCGAAACCGCCGTGCAGGGACGGCTTGAGCACCAGATATTGCGGACGGATATAATTGATCAAATCCTGCTTCTGCCCGAGCGAATGGATTCCGATTAGTTCTTCATCCAGAGCAATGGGAAGAGGAGTCTCCTTGCATAACCGCGCGAGCAATTCATGCTGTCCCGCTTTCACCGGCTGTTCAATCGAATGGACATCCAGGGCGGCCAGCGCCTTCAATTTCTCCATCGTGTCCGCCGGACGAAAAGCGCCGTTGGCGTCAACCCGGATTTCAACGTCCTGCGCTCCATATTCCCTGCGGATTTTTTTGATGAGCGAAAGTTCGGCTTCAAAGTCAATGGCGCCGACTTTCATTTTGATACAGGCGTATCCGTCATTGAGCTTGTCGCGGATCTGTTCGTCAAGGAATTCCGGGCTTCCCATCCAGATCAGACCGTTTATTTTTATGCTCCGCTTTCCTTCGGTAAACGCATTGCGATAAAAGATCTTCGTTCCTTTATTTTGATAATCGGGAAAAGCGGTTTTCAGTCCCATTTTTAACGAGGGAAATTCCGCCAGATCAGTCGGCGTCAGTTTGCGATAGTGTTCAATATTTTTGCAGATATCATCAAGCTTTTCTGTAAAGTTTGCGTTTAGTTCGGGGCTGAGTCCCGGCAGGGGAGCGCATTCGCCGACGCCGGTCTGCGCGGGGTTGTCGCTGTCATAAACAAAGACGAACCAGCTCGTTCTTTGCGTGTAAACGCCTCTGGATGTTCCCGCCGGTTGCGTGAATTGCAGGACATATTTTTTATAGTCGGATTTCATCATAAATGCACAACCAGTCCGATTCCGAATAAGATGGAAAAAAAGAACGTGGACAGCGCGAGCTTTTTAAGAAAAGGGTCCAGCGCGCGATGATCCGTAATTTTTGATACGGCATGGATGTCGCGGATGAATAGCGGAAAGATCAGAAAAACGGCCAGTTGTCCGGCTGACTGGAAATTCAAAACGGTAAAAACCGTTGTGCCGAGCAATCCCGAGATGATCAAAAATGAATGATATTTTTTTGCTCCGGCCATGCCCAGTTTGACAGCGGCGGTTATTTTCCCGCAGCATCTGTCGTTTTCCATATCCCGCATGTTGTTTAAATTCAAAATGCCCATACCGAATAGTCCTATGACTGCGGCCAGCAAAGCCGCTCCCCACGAGAGTTCGTGCCGGTGAAGAAAATAGGTTCCCAAAACCCCGGTCAGGCCGAAAAAAATAAATACGGCAATGTCTCCGAGCCCGCTGTATCCGTAAGGTTTTTTGCCCAGGGTGTAGGTCAGGGCGGCAATCACGGAAGCCAGACCGAGCAACAGGAAAACAATGTAATCCGTCAGGGGCAGTCCGCTTAGTCCTTCGCCAATTAGCCACATTCCCGTAAAGACGGCGGCCAGCACGGTCAAGCCAATTCCTTTTCTCATCTGCGCCGGCGTTATTGATCCCGATTGCACGGCGCGTAACGGACCGATCCGCCCCTCATTGTCCGTGCCTTTGACGGCATCGCCGTAATCGTTGGCCAGATTGGACAGGATTTGCAGAAAAACGGCGGTGAGCAAAGCCAGGATCAGGATGCTCCAACGGAAGGCTCCGTCAAACCGCGCCAGGGCGCTGCCGGTAATAATGCTCGATAAAGCCAGCGGCAGCGTTCTGAGTCTGGCCGCTTCCAGCCATATGCCGATGTTACCTACCTTCATGGGAATTGGGGATATTTATGAAAATTGGGAAGTCTTTTTTCCAGAAAAGCGTTTTTGCCTTCCTGGGCCTCTTCCGTGAGATAATACAGCAGCGTCGCATTTCCGGCGAATTCCTGCAAGCCGACCTGTCCGTCCAGATCGGCATTCAGCCCGAGTTTGATCATTCTCAGGGCCATCGGACTGAAAATCATCATTTCCTTTGCCCACGCTACAACTTCATCTTCCAGCTCATCCAGGGGCACGACCTTGTTGACCATGCCCATCGCCAGCGCTTCCGCGGCGGAATATTGCCGGCATAAAAACCAGATCTCCCGTGCCTTTTTCTGACCGACGATGCTGGCCAGATAGGACGAGCCGAAACCGGCGTCAAAGCTTCCGACCTTGGGGCCCGTCTGCCCGAAGATGGCGTTTTCCGAAGCAATCGTCAGATCACACACCAGATGCAGAACATGTCCGCCGCCGATGGCGTAACCGTTGACCATGGCGATGACCGGCTTGGGCAGGGATCGTATCTGCTTCTGCACGTCCGGCACGTTCAGCCGGGGAACGCCGTCCTTGCCGATGTAGCCTCCCTTGCCTTTGAGGTTCTGGTCTCCTCCCGAACAAAAAGCCTTCTTGCCCGCTCCGGTAAAAATCACAACATTGATTGGGGAGTCTTCTCGGCAGTGGCGCAAAGCGTCGCTCATCTCCAGAGTTGTGGCCGGGCGGAAGGCATTGCGGTATCTGGGCCGGTTGATGGTTATCTTCGCAATGCCCTGCCAGTATTCGAAAAGAATATCTTCATATTCCCTGATTGGTTTCCAGGTTCTTTTTTTGCTCATAATGTATTTTCAACCTCGTCACTGTGGTGATTTTAAATAATTAAAATACGCTTTCAATATTTCGGCGTTTTGTTCCGTCGGCGTCACGATTTCCAGCACGGCCGGCTTGGTAAATTTTGAAGCGTAGAACCATTCCAGTCCCCCGGCAAGAGTTTTTTCATCTTCCGCCGTAAAACAATCGAGTCCGTATGCCCGGGCAACGTTTGCCGCCCGGTAATTGTGCCTCGCTTCAAAATGTGTTTCCAGCGCCGGTGAAGCCGACGAGCCGTCGAGAAACCGGAAAATGCCTCCCCCGAAGTTGTTGATGACAATAATCCGGAGATTGGCGGCCAGATGCCTGTTCCAGAGCGCGTTGGAATCATAAAAAAACGCCAGATCGCCCGCGATCACCGTTGTCATTTTCTCCGTCGCATAAGCGCATCCGGCGGCCGTGGAAACAACGCCGTCAATGCCGCTCACGCCGCGGTTCGCCATGAAATCGATGTCTTTATCCCAGACAAACAACTGGGAATAGCGGACTGGCGTACTGTTGGACAGATGTAAAACGGAGCGGTCGGGCAGGCGCTTCAGGATAATCTGAAAAGCCTTCAAATCGGAAAATCCGCATTTTCCCAGAAAAGCATCATGCCGCTGCCGGGTGATGCGATTAAGTTGTTTCCATTTGTTTCCGTAATCGGATTCACAGGGTTTGAGTCTGTCTTTAGCCGACCTGAAAAAGAGTGCGGGGTCACAGGGAAAAATATCTGTAAGAGATTGAAATGTATCCATATGTTCGCCTGCGCGGGAAAAGTGGCAATGCGCCTTCGGCCTGTTTTTTCGCGGAGAAGGAGATGAAAAAAAGCGCAATGCCATGTGTCACATTTTTTTAATGCCTGGGATGAGATTGCGAAATGCAAAGAAAGTCTGATTGCCGGTAGCGAAGCGTTGATCTAATTCCAATTCCAATTCCAATATGCTATAATGGGGCACCAAAAAGGAAGAGGAGCTTTCCTGGCAAGACCAAGTTCCGGGAAAGAA
>MAEO01000226.1 GCA_001683985.1 Smithella sp. M82 | reverse complement strand
TTAACAGGGAGGAGATTATAGGCCTTCAGGGGGTCAATTCTAAACGACGATCAGGGGTCAATTCTATTTTCCGATCTACAATCAACCTTTGAACGTTACCAAAGAATTAATGGCCTATTCCATGTGTAATCCTACAAAGAAATTGGATTTGCCACGTTTAACTAAAAGCATAACACCTTTCTTTTGGGCGGCTTTACTCATTTCTGCGTTGTATTGTTTTATAGATGTAACCTTTGTTTTATTGACTTGAGCAATTATATCATGCGGCTGAATGCCTACATCGTCTGCCGGACTACCCTCTTCTACATCGGTAACTATTACACCGGAGTTTTGAGGAATTCCCAATTGTTTGGCAATGTCCTTGCTGATTTCCTGAACAGATATTCCGAAATATTCACCTGCTGACTTTTTTGCCAGGGCTGTTTCAGCCTTGTCAGTCCGTTCAGCAACAGTTACTTGAAATGATAGCACTTTTCCATCACGAATTGCTTTAATGATTGCCTTTTCGCCGACATGTAAAGATGCTATTGTCAGAAGTAGTTCATGAGTGTTTTTTATAGGTTTTCCGTTAATTTCAGTAATTATATCACCAACTTTAATACCTGCTTTATCAGCGGGATCTCCTTTAAAAACATCGGAAACTAAAGCTCCATTTTTGTTTTTATGATTGAGATTTTTTGCTATATCATCCGTAATGTTCTGAATAGAAATACCAAGCCACCCACGTGTTACTTTACCTTTTGTTTTCAGATCGTCCAAAATGCTTTTTGCCATATTTATGGGGATGGCAAAACCTATTCCTTGTCCTTGAGCTACAATTGCAGTATTAATACCGATAACTTTTCCAGCCATATTAAACAAAGGACCTCCACTATTTCCAGGATTAATAGAAGCATCGGTCTGAATGAAATCATCATATAGTCCAGCTCCGATTACTCGCCCTTTTGCACTGACTATACCGGCTGTAACCGTTTGTTCCAAACCAAAAGGATTACCTATTGCAATAACCCACTCGCCTACTCTTAACGTATCGGAATCGCCAATTTCGACAAAAGACAAATTATTTTTAGGCTTTATCTTAATTAAAGCAATATCGGTTTTAGCGTCGGTGCCAATAATTTTTGCTTCGTATTCTTTTCCGTCCGAGATTTTTACCAAAATTTTGTCTGTCTGTTCCACAACATGATTGTTGGTAAAAATGTAGCCGTCACTACTAATAATAAAACCAGATCCAAGGCTTCTTTGTTTAAATTCGCGCTGTGGTATATCACCAAAGAAACGCTCAAAAAAATCATCTCCGAAAGGACTTCCAAAAGGAGAAAGGTCAAATGGTGAAATCGAGCCGCCTCGCCCTTTAAAAATTTTTGTTGTACTAATATTTACTACAGCAGGTTTGACACGCTCAGCCAAATCAGAGAAAGAACCCGGCATAACATCTGTGGAAACTGCTGATGCTGTTTGAATCTCTGGCGCTCCTGAAGGGAGAAAGGACGATTTTAGAACTTCTACAAAAGAGACAATAAGAAATGCAACTAAAAACGCCATTAAGAACATGAAAAATGTCTTACGATTTTTGTTTTCCATATTATCCTCCACCATATTAATAGAAAATTAAGGCTATACCTTTTATATTGTTTGCAATTATTGCACTTAACAACGTGTTTAAATATAATGATGGGCCTCTTTTTGTCAATTAAATATTCTTTGATTTTTGATTATAGTTGTTTGAAGTATTGAACATCATATGATAATATTTTCCTCATAAGGAAAGTTTGATCTATGTCTTTACTGGAAAATATAGGGAGCGCAGTCATAAAATTAATAAAGTCGTTTACCGATATTATTAATTTTGCCTGGAAAATATTAATTCGTATCTTTAATCGCAATACTTATACCAGCGCTATGCGAACAGTACTGATTGATCAAATATACTTCACATCCGTACAAATATTACCTATTTTTCTAATAACTTCAATAGCTTTTGGTTCTCTGCTTATTGGTGTTCTTTTTCTCCAACTAAAGCAATTAGGTCTCACACAATATTTTGGTCATGTTTTGATGGGCTTAATTGTTACAGAGTTTTCCCCATTTGTAACTGTACTTTTAATAACTTTACGATCAGGTTCCGCCATCAATACAGAAATTGCTGTGATGAAAGTAAATAAAGAAATGAGTGCGCTGGAAGCATTTCGTATCGATGTAATAAACTACCTTATGGTGCCCAGAGTAATTAATGGGGTTATATCAATAGTTTTATTAAGCACTCTGTTTTCTGTAGTTCTGTTGGGCAGCGGCATTTTATTTTCAGGATTGATTTTTGGCATGAGTATAGATGCATATTCAAACGTTTTATTAAATTCAGCAAATTTTTCTGATATAGTAATAGCTCTGTTAAAAAGTGTTGTTTTTGGTTTCTTTATTATTTTAATTCCTGTTCGCTTTGGTTTGCAGGCGTCCCACGAGCTTACCAGTATTCCCATTGTTGTTTCTCGTGGTATGGTCAATGTATTTGCAGCAATTCTAACTATTGAGGTGTTGTCATTAATAATAAAATTATTTTAAATTTCTTTTCCAGCGAACAAGCTTTGGATCAAGGAATGCGGAATTTTATAAAAAATCATCCGCAACAGGCAGCGCTTGTTTCTATTGATGTACCTTTGATTTCCAATCAAAGCGTTTTGATGAATATTGCCTTGATCAAACAATACCACGAGAACATGCCCACAGCCAAAGCTGAGCCAATTGTCTTCAGTGCATTGCGTCGGTTGAATCTGGAAAATATTGCATTTAAAAGAAATCCGGATTTGAATGATGAGGAGAGGTTTTTTGCCATGTTGCTGAGGGCGGTTATGGTTCGCGATGCTCTGGTGATTATTGATCGACCGCTTAAAATTGTTCCGCATATGAAAAATATTGATTACATTTTTCAGGCATTAAAAAATATTGAAAATTTATATTTAAACTGTCATATATATGACTATGACTGGATGAGAGAAAAATATGGGGAATTATCCAGATGAAAAGAGAAGTTAAAGTTGGTTTGTTTATAGTTTGCACGGCAGTTATTATTTGCCTGGCGCTTCTTTATCTGGCGAATGAGAAAGGATTTTTTGCCGGGAATTATATATTTACACTTTCATCACAATCGGGTGACGGATTTACCGAAGGTATGCCGGTTGAATTTTCAGGATTTACTATCGGTAAAGTTCAGAAACTGGAACTAAACGATAAAGGTCTTGTTCTAATCAAGATAAAAATTCCTCAAAAGCATCTAAAATGGATCAAGATAGACAGTACTTTTACCTTGTATCGCCCATTGATCGGCGCTGCGCGTATTATTGTAACTACCGATAATTTAAAGAGCGCAGCGTTACCTGAAGACAAAATTCCGGAGGTGCAAATAGTCAACGACATCAATGACTCTATTGAAAAAGTACAACCTTTGCTGGACAAAACAACTCAAATTGCGGAAAACTTGGAACAAGTAAGCAGTAAAATTGATGTTATGGCTGGAAAAGCTGATATGCATGTATTTGGCAGCGAAGGGACAGTGCCACAGGTTAATAAGATACTAAAAGATGTCAATGGAAAGCTGGAAAGGTTAAATCCAACAATAGATAATGTAAATAAAATAAGTACAGAGGCTTCCGAAGGTTTGAAAGATATTGGTATACTGCGTTCGAATGTAGACGATACGCTTAACGCTGTTGAAGATGTGGCCAAAGGAGTTGACTCGATTATTTCCACGAAAAAAGAACCGGAGATTAAATTGCCATGAGAAAATATTTAATCCTGGCATTAATAGTATTTATTTGTGCTTGTGGATCGAGACAACAGATTCCTGATTGGAAAGAAACTGCTTTCCGGAATTTCGAAAATTATAAAAAGAATTTTTTAAACGGCAAGGAAGGTGTTTCGGAACCTCATTTTGTCAAAGCAAAACAAGCTCTATCTGACGGTAATGATTTAAATCTTTTAGCCAAAATCTATCTGACTAAGTATGCTCTACACACGGCAGTGTTGGAAGATTTTGACGATAGCGAATTTATTCGCATTAATAAACTTGAGTCCAGTAACTCGAATTTCGCTTACTATAATTTTTTAAAGGGAAACTTTACTGCGGTTGAAGATAATTTTCTACCTTCTAGCTATAGCGGTATTCTGAAAATTGCCAGAGACAAAGACCTGACTAGAGCTGTTGGAGAAATTAATTCTATTAGCGATCCAATATCCCGTTTAATTGCCTGCGGAGTCTGGGTAAAGCATTTTTCTTATGATGAAAATATTTTGCAAATGGCCATTAATACCTCCGCAGAAAACGGATGGAAAAGACCGCTCTGGGCTTATTTGAGCAAACTTCAAAAGTACTATCTGGATCGTGGGGAAACAGCAAAAGCACAAAACATCAATAAGCGCTTGGACATCTTGAAAAATTAACGCCCTCACTTCAGTGATAAAATAGAGCCGTATCTATTTTCGAAAAATTATTAGCCTATAGCTTTGAAACCCCTTTCTGCGTTGCTGATACGGATACATTCGGCAAGTTCAACAACAAATATTTTACCGTCTCCTACATTGCCGGTGTGCGCTCCTTTGGTAATTGCTTTAATTGTCGGTTCAACAAAATCTTCATTTACGGCGATATCAAGCCGGACTTTATTGAGCAGCCCGCCCGCTTCCTTCGCACCACGGTATATTTCTGTCACGCCTTTTTGTCTTCCCTGTCCCAGGACGTTTGTAACGGTCATTAAATTTACTTCCACCGCTTCCAGTTCTCTTTTAACAGACTCTAGTATATGGTTCACATCAGCAGACCGACGATTTACAAATGGATAGAGAAAACCTTGGCCATGGGAATTGAAGAGGGACTGAAAGA
>MAEO01000055.1 GCA_001683985.1 Smithella sp. M82 | reverse complement strand
CCCTGCCGCATATCTTCATGCGGACACGATATCATTAATTCCCCCCTGTGTCCAGCAAAAAGATATGGGACATAGTTAGCCTTGGGCAAAGAGGGGTTAGGGGAGATTTTCATGCTCCTTTGTGACGGATACCGTCATGTGGGTTTCACCTTTCTTTAAAGTTGAAATGTTCCGACCTACTTGAATAGTGAGACCACCTTGAAGTACGTAAATAAATTCTTCTCCTTCATGGTGGTATTCAACACCTTTATGTTCTGTTTCCGGATCAATGGTTACAAGATAAGCTCTTAAGTGTTTTTCAACTCCGGACAATGTAAGAGGCGCGTAAGCATACGATGCCACTCTCTTCTTATGACTGGTTTTCCTTCTTCTCGAGGCTTCCTTGCTTTCCTGGAGTTGATCCATTCCGACCTTGAGGACGCCGCGACTCAACTGGAGACCTATCGCGACGGGCGGGGCTGTTTTTTCTTCCTTGATTCCTTTGAGAAATTCTGCCGGATAACCGGTATCGTGCGCAAGAACTTCCATGCTAAGACCTTTTGTTTCTCTCAACCTGCGGAGTTTTGCGCCAAAGGATTCTTCCGGTGTTCTTATCATAAATCTCCCTTTTTGTTTTTCAAAAAACAATTAACTGAAAAATAGGTATATCGCCAGGTTGTGTTCATCTGTAAATATGTATCAGTTGAATAATCCTGTTTCTTTGAACTCATCGATTTCCTTATTTGTATAACCCAGCTCAATCAGAACCTCGCGTGTGTGTGCCGGGCCGGAAACGCCGGCATGCCGGTACTCAACAGGGGTTTCGGAGAATTTGACGGGATTTCCGATTTGTCTGACGCTGCCCCCGCCGGGCAGAGCCACCTTTACAACCATCCTGCGCTCTACTGTTAAAGCGTCGCTGAAGGCCTCTGCAAGGGTCAAGACCGGCTCGACGCAGGCGTCAGTCCGGTTGAATATTTCAATCCATTCGTCCTGTGTCTTTGAAAGGAAAATTTCGCAAATTTCCTTTTTAATCGTTTTGATATTCCGGGGAAGAATGCCGCCGGGGATCAGATCCGGGCGGTTGATGGCATTGCAGAAATTGGCAAAGAAATGCGGTTCCAGTCCGCCAAAACTGATATATTTATTATCCTTTGTCTTATAGTAATCATAGAGAGCGCCACCGTTCAGATATTCTTTCTCCCGTAACGGCTCACATCCATCAACAAGAAATCCCGCGCCAACCATAGCGTTGAAGGCGATCATGCCGTCCGTCATGGAAATATCGATATGCTGACCGACGCCGGTATGGAGACGATTAATGACTGCTGCCAGGATGCCGATGACAGCATTATTGGAACCGGAGGCCACGTCAGCGATCTGCATACCCATAAGGCTGGGGCCTGATTTTTGTTTTCCCGAATAGGATGCAATGCCGGAACGGGCGATGTAATTGATGTCATGACCGGCGCGGTTACGCAGAGAACCTGTCTGTCCGTAACCCGTGATAGAGCAGTAAATAATGGCAGGGTTGATTTTTTTAAGATCTTCATAGGCCAGCTTTAATTTTGCCATAACACCGGGCCGGAACTGTTCAATTAAAATATCGTGATCAGCAACTAACTTATGGATAATGGTGATAGCTCTCGGATCTTTGAGATTCAAAGCCATGCAGCGTTTGCCGCGTCCGAGTTGCGCGGCTGCAGCCGACAGTTTTGTTTTTGGTATGAAAGGCGGCAGAGAATCTACTAAATCGGACCGGGAACCGGAAACGATTTTTAAAACGTCTGCACCCATGTCGGCGAGGCACATCGTGGCATAAGGTCCCGGCAATAGTGTTGTGAAATCCAGAATCTTTAACCCTTGTAATGCCCCCGGCATAAATACTCCTTATCGTTTTTTAGAGAGATACTTTCAAGAATCAACATAATCTTTTTCATCACTATTCCAGCCTCGCGGTAAAAATTTAGAATTATAACCCCATCATTTTTCCAACAATGACTTTCATTACTTCTGTGGTCCCCGCAAATATTGGAATTACTCTTACATCGCGGGCAAACCGGCGAATAGGATATTCTTCCATATATCCGTAGCCTCCGTGTAACTGAACGCATTGGTACGCTACACGATTGGCCATTTCCGGTATCCAGGCTTTGGCCATGGAGACCTTCATGACAATATCTTCTCCGGCTATGTATTCGCCTATGAGATTGTCTAAAAATGCTTTGCCTAATTCTATTTCCGTTGCCATTTCGACTATTTTAAATGTGTTGTGCTGGAAAGAACTGATCGGTTTTCCGAAAACCGTTCGTTCACGTGAATATTTAATTGTCATTTGCAGCATCGCTTCGGCCATGGATTGCGCCATGATCGACGTAACAAGTCTCTCAGCCTGAAGTTTCTTCATCAGATAGGAAAATCCCTGTCCTTCCTCACCCAAAAGATTGGCAGCAGGAACACGGCAGTCTATGAAATTCAATTCCGCTGTGTCTTGGCTGTGAAAACCCATTTTGTCGAGTTTGCGGCCCTTTTCAAAACCCGGCGTGCCGGCTTCCACACAGATAAGACTGATGCCCCTGAAAGGTGGATTTGCTTTGGTATCTGTTTTGACGGCAACTATTGCAAGATCACAATTTATACCGTTGGAAATAAATGTTTTTTGTCCGTTAATAACATAATCGTTACCGTCTTTTACAGCAGTTGTGCGAATTGCTGCCAGGTCCGAGCCGGTTCCCGGTTCTGTCATGGCAACTGCCGTAATGATATTTCCCGATGCGCATCCCGGAAGCCAGCGTTTCTTTTGTTCTTCATTGCCGAAGCTGTGGATATAAGGAACGATAATGTCGCTGTGCAGACCGGCCAGAAGACCCGTAGCGCCCACAAAAGATAACTCCTCATTGATCACTACGGAATACTCGTAACCGGCATTTGATCCGCCGTATTCTTCTTCCAGCCAGGGACAGAGAAATCCGTTCTCACCCATCTTCATCCAGACATCTTTGGGTACGATTTTTTCATGTTCCCATTTATCGAGAAAAGGAGTGACTTCTTTTTCCAGAAATTTGCGGAAACTTTCACGAAATATTTGATGCTCTTGGGTAAACAGTTTTCTCGGCATGAGAAATCCTTTCTTATTTGTTTTGCTTAAGGGATAGCAAAAAGACGATGCTTCTGCTGATAAACGTTAAACGGTATCCCCAAAACAGGGGTTTGTGCAACAGCCTCTTAGAACGTGTTGATTTCATCTCTGGCGCCTGCCTCCGATGCCTTGGTGCGGGCAGTGATGATGACAAGCGACGCATTATCTAATCCAATATTGGTAATGAACTGCTTTGTACCGTTAATAATCCATTCATCCCCATCGGGAACTGCCGTGGTTTTTGTCGCGCCGGCGTCAGAGCCGGCGCCGGGTTCGGTAAGACCGAAGGCCCCGATCTCTTTGCCTTGAGCCATCGGGACAAGCCATTTTTGCTTTTGCTCTTCCGTGCCGAATTCATAAAGCTCCTGCGCCACAACACTGGTTGTCACATCCAATAAAGCCCCCAGCGTGGCGTCGCCGCGGGACAACTCTTCAATGCAAATATGCATCCCCACCCAATCGCCGCCGCTTCCCCCGTATTCCACCGGAAACGGAATGCCCATCATCCCCAGATCGGCCATCCGATTTATAATGTCGTAGGGATATTTCCCGGATCTTTCCAGCTCTTCAGCCTGTGGTTCGACAACCTCATCCACAAATTTATGGGTCGTATCCCTGATCATGCTCTGCTCTTCCGTTAAGCGGAAATCCATGTTTCCCCCCTCATAGGAAAAGTACATTTATCCAAAATGGAGTCGAGATCACTCATATTTTTATGAATATGGCTACAACTCGCTGCCAAAAATGGCCACGCTGACGACGGTGCTGCCGCAGAGGCCGCCCAGATTATGCGTGAGGCCGAGCCGGGGATTTGTCTTTAGCTGTCTTTCCCGCGGCTCCGCCTTTCCCTGCAATTGCTTATAGATTTCGTAAATCATTCTTATCCCGGAAGCCCCGATCGGATGCCCGAAACATTTCAGTCCACCGTCGCTCTGGCAGGGTATCTTGCCGTCGAGGTCGTAAAATCCGCTTTCAATATCTTCCCTGGCTTTTCCCATAGGCGATATATGGAGGGTTTCATAGGTAATAAGCTCATTGATGGAGAAGCAGTCATGCAACTCCATCAGGTTTATCTCTTCCCGCGGGTTTTTTATCCCGGCTTCTTTGAAGGCTGCGTCTCCGGCGTGGCGGGTCGATTCCAGATGAATGCCGTTCCAGCTCTGGTGTTCAATGCCTGTTCCGGGCGTTATCGATAATTGCAGCGCCTTGACGTAAATCGGATCATGCCTGAAATTCTTCGCATCCTCGGCCCAGACGACAATCGCAGCGGCGGCTCCGTCACTTACGCCGCAACAGTCGTATAAGCCCAGCGGCTCCGCGACGATCGGCGCGGCCATCATGTCATCGATACTGACCTCTCTGCGGAGGTGCGCCCTCGGGTTCAATACGCCGTTCTTATGACTCTTGTAAGATATTCTGGCAAGCGCCCTCTTGCCTTCCTCACGGCTTAAACCATATTTGGAGAAATACGCGGTTGCGACCATTCCAAACATCCCCGGGGCGGTAAGGTTCGGCAGGTAAAACATGTTCTCCGTTCCCATTGCCGTGCTGAAATCCGGCAGACCTCCATAGCCTGTATCTTTGAGTTTCTCGGCGCCAAGCGCAAGCGCTATATCGCAGGCCCCGGATGCCACGGCATAACACGCACCCCCTGATCGCCTCCGTTCCGGATGTACAGAAATTTTCCACCCTCGTAACCGCTATATTGGGCAGATTGAGCGCCCGTGCGAGCGCTATTCCGCCTTTACCGACGTTGACCTCTTCGAAACAACTGCCAAACCAGGCCGCGTCGATGTCCTTCGTTTCCACCCCGGCATCAGCAAGGGCTTCCTTATATGCATCAACCATCAGATCCTGCTCGCTTTTATCCCAAAGCTCGCCAAATTTGGTGCATCCCATTCCAATAATCGCAACTTTATTCTTGATTCCGGCTGCCATCTTATTTCTCCTCCTCTAATTGTTCAACCTCTTTTGTCATTTACTGCAACGGCATCGCCTTCCAGAAGTAAGAGTATATCCCCCGCCGCTGACTGGCATTCTTGCGGCGGAAGGTCATCTTTACCGGCAAACCCACCTTGAGCGAACCAAGTTCGGTGTCGGTAATGTTGAGGTAGAGCCTTCCGCCCTCCTCAAAGTCGATTAAACCATACATCGCCGGGGGATCATAACTGAAGGCCAGATTGTCGCCGGTATACGAGTTGATACGGCCGATCTTGTCATAAAAATAGTAGTCTTCCATCTGATCAATGGCCCCGCATTCGGGATTGATGCAGACCCGTCGTCTCGGATACTGCGGAGTGCCGCATACCTTACAGCGCGAACCGCGCAGGGCGGCCATCGTCTCCCCTTCCCGATAGACGAGAGACATTCGTTCCATGGCGGTTTCCTCTCCGCGTATCCCCACGTCAACGGGAAGCAAATCACGATAGACGAGATACCGGTTATAATTGGTCAGTTCCGTCTTTAATTGGAGATGTCCCTTTACTCCTATTGCCTCTCTGGGCTTCTTTATATGCTCCGTCACCTCAAAATAGAGGGCGTCGCTCCCGCTGCCGTAGCCTAGAACAAGTATCTTGTCTTTCGGTTTTGCATCCTCAAGCGCTGCAACCAGCATCATCAACGGCATAGCCGCTCCGGTATCGCCGACGCTGCGCACCATGTTATCCTGAATCTGCTCGCGGGCAGCGCCTAAGAACTTTTCCAGACCTGCAACGGGACAGGCTATGACAATCTTCGCAAAATCTCCGATCTTCAAACCGAATTTTGCCGTGAGTCCCGCTGCCGCTTCAGGAATAATTTTGTTGTAGCCTTCATCCCTGATCCATCTTTCCTCCCAGACATGCAGGAACTTTTCCCCCTGTATCTGCCTGTAATCAGGAAAATCTCTGGAAATGGAGTAGCTCCCCTTGAATTCGGCGATTACATCCTCGCTGCCGATCATAAGCGATGCAGCGCCGTCCCCAAAGGTATGCTCGGTGCTGCTCCCCGGCTTCCCTACCCGACAATCGGCGGCGGTAACGACAAAATTCTTTGCCCCTCCGGACTGGACCGTCTCGCAGGCGGAAATGAGCGCCGTGGTTCCGGACCGGAAGGATGTGCTGAAATCCGCCGTCCTTGTATCGGGATTAAAGGCAAGGGCCGCAGCACAGATGGCCGCATTTTGTCTGATCACATAAGGAAAGGTTGTCGAGCAGAAATAAAACCCGCCGATCTTTTCACGGGGCAGGCGGCCCAAACAATCCGCCGTGGCGGCCACACCCATCGTAATGCTGTCCTCATCGTAGTTCGCTACGGCTTTCTCTCCCCGCGCAACGCCCGCCGTGGCAGCGTTAAACCACCCCATCGCCGTAAAGATCGTTTTCCGATCGATCCTGTAGCGGGGTATATAGGCTCCATAAGACGTAATTCCAACCATGTCGATTACCTCCTCTAGTTCAAAACCGCATCCGATTATCTGTTTTTAAATACAGGTTTCCGTTTTTCCAAAAAGGCTTTTGTCCCTTCCTTCTGGTCTTCCGTGGAAAAAAGATTCTCGAAGCAACGAGCTTCATACGCCAAAGCATATTTGATGTCCATGTTCATACCGCCGTTGATCGCCATTTTGGTTGCACGAAGGGCCATTGCCGGCTGGCGGACAATCTTCAAGGCCACCTTCCGGGCTTCATCCATCGCCGATTCGAGTGGAACCACTTTATTGACCAGACCCAGCCTGTATGCCTCGTTTGCATCTATGTTGTCGCCGGTAAACAAGAGTTCTTTGGCTTTGGTGACGCCGATCAGGCGGGGCAGTCTCTGCGTCCCTCCGCCGCCGGGAATAACGCCGATCTTGATTTCAGGCTGGCCGAACTGGGCGTTTTCCGCGGCTATCCTCAGGTCGCAGGCCATGGCTAATTCGCAGCCTCCGCCCAGGGCAAGCCCGCAAACCAGGGCAATGACCGGCTTATCGAAGTCTTCCAGTCTGCGGAAAACATTGTCTGGCGCTAACCAGTCGTGGGCCTCGGCGGGAGTGGCAAGGTCGGCTAGTTCATTGATGTCCGCACCGGCAGCGAAGAAATTATCGCCCCCCCGTGATTATCACAACCCTCACCTCGGCATCCCTGGCTATTTCATTGAAGACGTGATTGAGCTCTCCCAGGACAATACTGTTCAAGGCATTCATGCTCTTGGGCCTGTTGAGCGTGATTGTGCCTATGCCTTCACTCTTTTCGTAAAGAATTGTTGTGTAATCCATATTTCCTCATCCAAGTTACTTTGCAGCCATTCGAATGGCTCCATCAAGCCGTATCACTTCACCGTTCAACATGCGATTTTCTATAATATGTCTGACTAGAAATGCGAACTCATCCGGTTTTCCCAATCTCTGGGGAAAAGGTATCATTTTTCCCAGAGACTCACGTGCTGCTTCCGGCAGGCCTTGAAGCAGCGGGGTATCGAAAAGTCCGGGAGCGATAGTCATTACTCTGATTCCATACTCCGCGCATTCTCTGGCAATCG
Source organism: Smithella sp. M82 (assembly GCA_001683985.1). Lineage (GTDB taxonomy): Bacteria > Desulfobacterota > Syntrophia > Syntrophales > Smithellaceae > Smithella. Next base: position 24,582 of record MAEO01000055.1, on the reverse strand, counting down.
GCAGAGTCATAGATACAATACCGCCTTTGGAAGCGCTGTATGCAGCCTGACCGATTTGACCGTCAAAGGCAGCGACAGAAGAAGTATTGATTATAACGCCTTTCTCTCCATCCGCACCAGGATTGTTTTTAACCATCTGTTCGACAACCAGCCTGATAACATTAAATGTGCCGACAAGATTTAGCTGGATCGTTTTGTTAAAAACATCCAATGGCATCGGACCTTTCTTGGATAATACTTTCATGGGTATGGCGCCACCGGCGCAGTTGATGGCGATGTTAATTGCGCCGAAAGATTCCATGGTTTTGTTGATGGCTTCCTGAACAGCCGTATCATCGGTTACATCCGTTTTGGCAAAAATAACATTTTTGCCCAACTCGGCGGCAATTTTTGCGCCTCGGTCAGCGGCAAAATCGAAGATGGCAATTTTTGCGCCGCCGGCGAGCAGGTTTCTAACGCAAGCCTCCCCCAATCCCGAAGCGCCGCCGGTTACAACGACAATACTGTCTTGTATGTTCATATGATTCTCCTGTTTTTATTGTTAAAAAAATGTTCCATAATCTGTTGCTCCTGTCTCCCTGATCATTGCACAGATATCTTGAAGTATAAGAAAGCCCGCACGGCTTAGGTAAGTAACACATACTTATCTGGCTGTCAAATGTTTTTTTGTTGTTCAGTCATATAAATTTTTTGAAGATCATTTATTTTCTAACTGATTTAAACAATTATAAAAATTTGCATTTTCATGAAAAAAATAAAGACGACATAATGTCTGTGGGTGGATTATATCTGATATTAAAAGGTGGCAAATTAAAAGTAACTGCGACAGTTCTGAGATTATTAAGGTAAAAATAAGTGTAGGGAATATTTCCCGGCTGTTTTACAGGCTTCTTTTTTTCGAGCCGATTTTGTCTTGTTTTACAATGCCGGTAAAAACCAACTTGCAGATTTCTTCCGTATAGTCTTTTGTTTTTATTTTTGTTCCGAATATTATTTTGGGCAGGCACAAATGTTCAATGGCGCCTATAATTATCTGACGAATATGACGAGGAGATATGTCCGAACGTATTTCTCCCTGTTTTACGCCTTTTTCAATGATGTCCAATAGAATGTCTGCGTATTCTCTGATCAGCCCGTAGGTCTCACCGGTGAAAAATGCCGGGAAATTGCGTATTTCAATTATCAGAATTTTTGCAAACACCGGTGTTCCCTGATAATAATTCAAGGTCGAAGAAATGAATGTTTTAATTTTATTGAATGTTCCCTTGGTATTATCAAGGTCCTGGCGGAGAATCTTTACGAAATCCGCTGAGTATTCCTGCAAAACATAATGCAGTAAATTTCGTTTATCTTTAAAATACTTGTAAATCAAAGCTTCATTGACCCCGGCAGTACCGGCAATTTCTGCCCAGGTAATAACATCGAAGTTTTTCTTCTTCAAAAGAGAGATCATCGCTTTGGAAATTTTAAGTCGCCCCGGCGGGATTGACAGTTGTTTCTGATCCGGCGGTGCGTTATTATTTCTGCACAGCAAAGATTTCATCGATAAATCTGTTTTTATATTCAGATGGGAAGTATTTTTTAGAGAGAGAGTATTTTTGTTTGTTTTTTTTGTGTCAGGTTTAATAAGAGATTTCTTATTCATAATGTGACTATAAAAAGTCCAATCTGGTATGTCAAGAAAAACTTCGCTTCAACCGATAAAATGCAAAAATGTCTCTGTGAGTTTAATCCAAACCCACAGAGACAAAAATCATTAGAAATATATTTTACGCTGCCAACTTTTTGGCTGTCACAGATGCTTTTTCAATAATGCGGTCAAAGAGTTCTTTGACAGTCGGGATGTCATGGCACAAACCGACATCCTGACCGCACGAAATGATACCCGCGCTCAAATCTCCATCTTGATACATGATCTTGGCTCTTTCACCGGATACGATTTGCAGAACTTCCATAATATCACCGTTATTGTTCTCAAGCTCAAGACACCTCTGTGCGGCCTGATTAATCCACACCCGGTGCGTTGCTCCCAGGGAACGCATGATGAGCATCGTATCCAATTCACTGGCATTGATTAAAGCATTCTTTAAGTTGTCATGAAGGGGAGCTTCTTTTGTCGTCAGTAAGCGGGTGCCCATGATAACAGCCTGAGCTCCCAAAGCCAGAACGGCAAGAAATCCCTCACCGGTGGCAACACCGCCGCCGCCGATCACCGGAATTTTTACACTTTCGACAACTTTGGGAACCAAAACCAGCGTTCCGATATCAAGTTTTCCCGTTGCTCCGCCGTTTTCCTGACCGACAACTGTGACAATGTCGGCGCCCAGACTTTCCGCCTTCTGCGCGTAACGAACGCCGACGCATTTATGAATCCATATTAAACCGGCTTTTTTAAAACGCCGGCACATTTCTTCCGGTGCGGAATGACCGGATGTTTCAACGATTTTTACGCCTTTTTCCAGTAATGCATCCAGGTATTCATTATTGTCAATCGGTTGCATGGTCGGGAAAAAGTTGATATTTACCGCGAAAGGTTTGTCTGTTAATTCGCGGATACGATCGAGCGCCTTGGAAAATTCTTCTCTGGTTTTGTACATGCATGACGCAATGATTCCCAAACCGCCGGCATTGGAAATAGCCGCGACAAAATCCGCTGATGAAATCCACATCATCGTCCCGCCAATAATCGGGTACTTAATTTTTAGCATTTCCGTAATCTTCGTCTGGAACATGAACAACCTCCTGTTTTAGTCTTCAGTCAAATTATTTTTGCCGCAAAAAAACACTTCTATTTAATACCACTGTTTTCGCATGGGATAAACCATAAAAAACCAGGTGGTGTATGTCAAGGAAATCTTAGCTGTAAAATAACGGGAAATGATTATTAATTTTTACAGTGTGATTTTACCGAATTAATCTGATTATTTCCGGCTTATTGCGGAAAATAAATGACAGTCCGGTCAGGAAGAAATTGCGACTTGACTCGGGCCAGTTCATTTAAAATATATCCGCCCGGCAAAATTGCCGGGTCTGTTTCTATCGCCTGATTTAAAGACTCATTGAACATAACCGGATCTTTAGCCAGAGGGCAGCAGTATTTGGCTATCATGAATCTGTTGCCGCTTACTCTGTCGGCGGCATCGAATTCTCTTCGCGAATTTTCGACTCCCTCCACTTTTAAATTTATGTAATTTAATAATTTTGGTGAATGACCTTAACGGGAAACTATACTCGTACGCTTAATTATTTTGTGTTTCTAATTTTTCAAAGTTTCAGAAAATCTTCCACTTATCGTATAGAGATGTTTCAACGGTGACGGTAAAGAACGTCTTCTGTTTTTCTTACGATAAGCGCATTTGTTTTTGAAGATGGTAAAATATAAATCATGTCTTATTGTATGTCAAAAGTAAATATGAAGAGTAAATATGAAGTAGGTATCACTATACTTCTGCAGCAACCTGCAGCAACTGATTTTGGATTGACCGTTTCGGCGCTAAATTCAATCTTGTTTTACCCTGCAATATCTGGTAGTTCACAATGCAGGATTATACAAATGGAAGAAATTCTTACCGTTTCACAACTCAATAATAATATTAAGTTTCTTTTGGAAGAAACATTCGGGTCTCTTTTGGTGGAAGGTGAGGTTTCCAATCTGCGGCGGCCGCAATCGGGACATGTATATTTTACCCTGAAAGATGATAAAAGTCAGATTAATGCGGTTTTTTTCCGCCAGTTTGGCGCTTATAAAAGAAAAACCAATTTTGAGTTGGAGGAAGGCTTAAAAATTTTGTGCCGGGCGCGTTTGAATGTTTATCTGCCGCGCGGAGATTATCAACTGGTTATTGAATCGGTGGAACCTCTCGGTGTCGGCGCTTTACAAAAAGCGTTTGAACAACTGAAAGCCAAGCTGGCAGCAGAGGGGTTATTTGACGAATGCTACAAGAAAAAGCTTCCGTTCCTGCCCAGGAAAATCGGTATAGTGACTTCACCTACCGGCGCGGTAATTAAAGATATTTTAAATATAACCAAAAGACGTTTTCCTGCGGCGGATATATTGATTGCTCCGGTAAGGGTGCAGGGTGATGAAGCGGCGTCTGAGATAATTCAGGCTCTGCGCAATTTGCATTCTTTTGGCGGCGTTGAAGTGATTATTGTTGCCCGGGGCGGCGGTTCTTTGGAAGATATCGCTCCTTTTAATGATGAAGCTCTGGCACGCGAGATTTTCAATTCGTCAATACCGATAGTATCGGCAGTCGGCCACGAAACCGATTTTACCATTTGTGATTTTGTGGCGGATTTACGAGCTCCGACACCGTCAGCCGCCGCGGAATTAATTGTGCCGGAATGGATGGAATTAAAAACGAACATTGATAAATTTAAACAAAGGTTGATAGACGGTTATTGCCGTTACGCGAAAGATAAAAAAGATACAATTATCGAATTGCAGGGCAGACTCAAAGATCCGCGCCGTTATATGATTAATTTACAGATTCAACTCGATTATCTCAGAGAAAGACTGAAGGCGGCTTTGTATCAAAAAAAGCAGTATTTGCATAACGGTTTAAGTCAACTGGATTTGCGTCTCCGGCATCAAAATCCGGCAAGACGAATCAGTGAAAAAAAGATCTTATTAAAAAATATTCAGGAAAGTATAAATAGAAATATTTCATATCGTCTGACGGCGCTTCATGAAAGGCTTCGGAAAAATTCTGCTGTTTTGCAATCCTTGAGTCCACTGGTCGTTTTGCAAAGAGGATACAGCATTACACGCAGTGTGCCTGGAGGTGTAATTATCCGTCAGGCGGACGCTTTAAATATAGGTGATGAAGTTAATGTCCGGCTGGCAAAAGGTAATTTTGAAGCAGAAGTAAAAAAAATATCTTAGTAATTCTGAATTTGTTGTATGTAATAAAATGAATTCATTAACGCGCTTATCCTGCATGGTCGGGACTTATCCCGTTTATCGGGGTCAGGAGTAATTATGGCAAAAGAAAAATTTGAAGATGCTTTGGAAAAACTCGAAGATATAGTAAAAAAAATGGAAGCCGGAGATATACCGCTGGAAGAAGCCTTAAAATCTTTTGAAGAAGGGGTAAGGCTCATTCGTTTTTGTTCGGCTAAACTGGAAGAAACCCAGCGACGTGTTGAGATACTGCTGGGTAATGAAGATTCCTTAAAAGTGAGAAATTTTCAGGATGAAGACAGTAATTGAAGATGAATTATTCTTAAAAGCATATCTTCAGGATCGGCAAAAAATTGTGGAAGAAGCGCTGGAGCGTTATCTTCCCGGTGAAAATAAAACACCGGCTGATATATATAAAGCCGTTCGGTACAGTGTCTTCAATGGAGGAAAACGTATCAGGCCAATTCTTTGTCTGGCAGCGGCGGACGCAGTCGGCGGGGATCTGGGGCCGGCTATACCGGTCGCCTGTGCATTGGAGTTGATTCACTCCTATTCTCTTATTCATGATGATTTGCCGGCAATGGATAACGACGATTTCCGGCGAGGCAAGCCCACCTGCCACAAAGTTTTTGGAGAAGACATAGCCATTCTTGCCGGTGACGCTTTGCTTACCGAAGCGTTTGTTCTTTTATCCCGAACGGAAAAAGTGAGGCTTTCCGCGGAAAAACGTATAGCAGTCATTCAGGAAATTGCTCAGGCTGCCGGAATTGACGGCATGGTTGGCGGTCAGGCTCTGGACGTGCTTTCAGAAAAATTCGCGTCTGACGAAAAAATTCTCCGTGAAATTCACCGGCGGAAAACAGGAGCGCTGATTGCAGCAGCGGTAAGATCAGGAGCGATTATTTCCAATGCTTCCAAAGAAAAAATTAATGCTCTGGCCGAATACGGAATAAATGTGGGCTTGGCTTTTCAGATAGCGGATGACATTTTGAATGTGGAAGGAGACCGCGAGCTAATGGGCAAAGAAACAGGCAGTGATGCCGCCCGCGGCAAGTTAACCTATCCATCTTTAATGGGGCTGGAAAAGGCGAAAGAAAAATTGGCAAAATATATAGATGCGGCGGAAGTTAGTCTTTCCGATTTTGATGAAAGGGCGCGACCGCTGATTTCGATTGCGCGTTATGTAATGGAAAGAAAATCGTGAGCTATACCAATTCTAAATCAAAGCGCTATTTTTGTTGGTCCCGATGAATCGGGATTGTCGGCTCAGCGTATGTGCAATACGCCTCAGAGTTTACCCGGCGCATGCCGTGCTTCCGCCCAGCCGCCTCAATATCATCTTTGATTTGGAAATGGTCTTAATTATATTGTTAGAAAGGAATTGGTTTTGGTAAAACAGCTAAAAACAGTAAATTACAGTGTTTTGCAAAAAATAGAATATCCTGCGGATATCCGCAGACTCAATATAGCCGAACTTAATACTCTGGCAAAAGAAATCAGAAGTTTGATTATAAATACAGTGGCGACTTCCGGCGGTCATTTGGCTTCATCTTTGGGAACGGTGGAACTGACTCTGGCGCTTCATTACGTTTTCAATACACCGCAGGATAAAATCGTTTGGGATGTGGGTCATCAATCTTATGCACATAAAATTATAACAGGACGCAAAGACAAATTTTCCACTTTACGCAAACAAAACGGTATTAGCGGATTTCCCAGAAGAGAAGAAAGTATTTATGATGTTTTTAATGTCGGACACAGCGGAACCTCTATTTCTGCCGCGTCGGGATTTGCCGAAGCCGCAAGTTTAAAAGGTGACAGCAAAAAAATAATAGCCGTTATCGGTGACGGTTCTATGACCACGGGAATAGCTTTTGAAGGTTTGAACTGGGCCGGTGATCGCGAGAAAAACATGATAGTAATTTTGAATGACAACGAAATGTCTATTTCTCCGAATGTCGGCGCATTGTCTTCTTATTTAAACCGCCTGATGACCGGTAATGCTTTGACCAAACTGAGAATAAATACAAAAAACTTGCTGAAGAAGATCCCTGGTGTTGGCAGGTATATAATCAAATTGATTCGTCAAGTAGAAGAATCTTGGAAAACTTTGTTTGTTCCGGGAGCGTTTTTCGAAGAAATGGGTTTTACTTATGTCGGGCCGCTGGAAGGTCACCGTCTGAATCATCTCATTAAAAATTTTGAGAATATCCGGGGATTTCCGGGACCGGTACTCATTCATGTTGTCACCAAAAAAGGCAAGGGGTACGAATTTGCCGAAGAAGATCCATTAGGTTTTCACGGAGTGGCGCCCTTTGATGTGGAAACCGGCCGGACTATTTCTTCACAGTCGGATATTCCCTCATATACGAAAGTATTTGGAGACACTCTGGTAAAAATGGCACATGCCGATTCCCGTATTGTGGCGATCACTGCAGCAATGTGTGAGGGGACCGGTCTTAATCAGTTTTCTCGGGAATTTCCCGACCGTTTTTACGATGTCGGCATTGCGGAGCAGCACGCCGTAACTTTTGCGTCGGGTCTGGCGATAGAAGGATTGATTCCTGTCGTTGCCATTTATTCGACTTTCCTGCAAAGAGCCTACGATCAGATTGTAAACGATGTGTGTATGCAAAAACTGCCGGTTGTTTTTGCCATTGATCGCGGCGGACTTGTTGGCGAAGACGGCGCCACTCATCAGGGGCTCTTAGATTATTCTTATTTGCGTTCCATTCCTAATATTATTGTTATGGCGCCTAAAAACGAAAATGAACTGCAGCACATGCTGAAAACGGCTATTAGTTGCGGCCATCCGGTGTCGTTGCGTTATCCGAGAGGCAGGGGTGTGGGTATCGATTTAGATGGCGAACTGAAAACTTTGGAAATTGGCAAAGGCGAAGTTTTGAAAGAAGGTTCCGATCTGGCAATTATCGCTATCGGTTCTGTTGTGACTTCTGCCGTGACTGCGGCGGAAAAACTTTCAAAAGAAGGGCTGAATATCAAGGTTATAAATGCCCGATTTGTCAAACCTCTTGATGAAGAACTGATAATAAAAACGGCAGAGACGATTAAAGAAATTATTACAATTGAAGAAAATATTCTTCAGGGTGGATTCGGCAGCGCTGTTCTGGAACTGCTGGCTGAAAAAAATGTGGCCGATGTTCGAGTAAAACGGTTGGGCATTCCTAATGAATTTGTCTGTCACGCCACACAGGCCGAGCAGCGTCACAAGTACGGCCTTGATGAAGAAGGCATTATTGGGGCTGTAAAAGAAATGCTTTCGAAAAAGTAGACTGTCTTATGGTTGGCAGAAATTCTAATTTTTCCCGCCCGAATTGTTCAATACCTTCTCAGCCATTCCAATACCTTGGGAAAGTGATCATTCGGAGCATCTCTGTGCGTCATCATGGAAACATGGTTGTAATCGTGCAGGTTGCCGTTTTTTTTGCTGAGGACCATAAAGTCTTTTACATGATTTCCTGACTCCATCATAAAATTCCAAACGTCCTTGTAGTGGCCAAGACAGGGGTCATCGATTGCTGCGATATAAAGCGTCGGCGGCAGATGAACCTTTTTTGCTGCCTCACCGTAATCAAATCCGTCGGTGGTATCGACCCACTTTTTTGACCATATCCATACCTCAGTACCGTGTCGCATTCCTGCCGATTCATCGTCTCCCAATCCCAGCATGGTGGATGGGAAATACCCGTGTTTCTTTACTAATTCCCTGCCGAGCCGGCAATAAACATGATTAATCTGGAAAAGGCGGTCCATATTGAGAACACATATTCTGCGTTTTGCCCCGAGATATACAATTGATTTAACTATATTCCTGTATTTGGGAAAGCGTAATAAGGTCGAGTGGGTTAAGACTCCACCCCATGAATGGCATACACAACGCTGCGGAGTATTGCCGCGGAGCGATATTATTTTTTCAATAAAGGCAGGAATGTCTTCGGTAATTGCCTCGGTTTGGCCGTATTTGGAATTGGCATTAACATGAGGTGTACTCCCGCCCCTGCCGCGGAGGTCTCCTACATAGACATCGTAGCCATGCCTGGCCAGATATGGACCGAGTCCGGCACGTCCCGAATCCGAATAACAGATCTTTCCGTTCTCGACTGCGCCGTGCAGCATGAAAACAGGCGGCCCGTCTTTATCTATACAGATATGTTTAAGATGAATACTGTCGACGGAGTCAATTGGAATCATTAATGACTCCATCTTTAATTCGCCTTTCACAGGTTCCATTGCTGGTTCACCTTATATTCAGGATTTTCTCCCTATATAAATAGGATTTTATAATACTAAATATTTAAATGTGTTACAAGATTAATATCGATCTTGTCTTGCGTTGTAATATCTGGTAGTTCACAATTCAGAGTAAACGAATAAATATTTCTTGTAGTTTCACAACTCAATGATAAATAATAATATCAGACAAAACATGGCTGATAGTTTTCAGAATACGTAAGTTTATGACTGCTCAAAAAATCCGTCTGGACAAATTGCTTATTGATCGCGGGGTGGCGCCTACGCTGGAGCGCGCACGTGCGCTGATTCTGGCCCGCGTTGTTAAAGTTAATGATGCCTATCCGGATAAAGCGGGAGAAATTGTTCCTGCCGATGCGGAAATACATATAAAGGGTGAAGACAATCCTTACGTGAGCCGCGGCGGATTGAAATTGGCCGGAGCCTTGAAAGAATTTGGGTTGAATGTTGAGGGAATGGTGGCTCTGGATGTCGGGACTTCCACCGGAGGTTTTACGGACTGCCTTTTACAGTCGGGCGCAAGAAAAGTTTACGCTCTTGATGTCGCCTACGGCCGGCTGGCCTGGAAACTGCGCGAAGACACACGGGTGGCTGTAATTGAACGCACCAATATCCGTTACTATGACGGTGCTGATCTGGATGAACGGATTGATTTAGCCGTGATAGATGTGTCTTTTATTTCTCTGAAAATTGTTATTCCGGCGGTTACGCGATTAATTGGCAATGAAGCGCTAATTCTGGCACTGATAAAACCTCAGTTCGAAGTCGGGAAAGAAGAGGTGGGCAAAAAAGGCGTGGTCAGCGATCCCGCTCTTCATGAGCGTGTTCTGCAGGACATCAGCGCGTTTTGCGAGTCTTTGAATTTACAAGTTCAGGGAACTTGCGCCTCGCCTATACTAGGCCACGAAGGCAACAAAGAATTTTTTATTCTGGCGCGAAAGAAAAAGCAAAATGGAGATTAAGCTTGCCAGAACAGCCGGTTTTTGCATGGGTGTGCGAAGAGCTGTGGATATTGTAGTGGATATCGCGCAGCATGAAACACGCCGGCAGATTTATACTTATGGTCCGTTGATTCATAACCCTCAAACAATTGAACTGCTCAAAAGCCGTGGTGTTAAACCCATTGCAAATATAGAAGAAATAAAGGACAAAGAAAATGCCATCCTGATTATTCGTGCCCACGGCATTGCTCCGGCTGAAAGAAAAAAAATCAAAGGAAACGGTATCAAAATTATTGACGCTACCTGTCCCAAGGTAGGTTACGTGCAATCCATCATTAAAAAACACGCCGCTCTTGATTACATGGTTGTGATCGTGGGCGATAAGGAACATCCGGAAGTCGATGGCCTGTTGGGATACGCCGGTGGCCACGGCGTTATTATATCTGCTTTGGATGATGTAGATAGATTGCTCTGCACGGATAAAGTTTGCGTTGTCGCTCAAACAACGCAGGACTTTGACAATTACAGTAAAATTGTGGAAAAGATTAAAGAGCTTTGTCCGCAGGCGGTTGTCTTTAACACTATTTGTTCTTCCACGAAACAAAGACAGGCGGAAGTCATGGCAATGGCCGGCGAAATGGATGCGATGTTCATCGTCGGCGGGAAAAACAGCGCCAATACCAGAAGGCTGGCTGATCTTGCGCAAAGAAAACAATCGGCAACTTTTCATATCGAAACTCCGTCTGATATGGAAAATATAAATTTAGGCCATTACAATCGCATCGGGGTTTCGGCAGGCGCTTCCACACCCAACTGGATTATCGATCGGGTGATGGATAAAATTATGGAGGGTCAAAGTCGTAAGTTAAAAAAAATAGGCAAATTGCTCAGTCTTTGGATATCAGCAATCAGAACCGATGTTTATTCGGCTCTGGGTGCAGGGTGCCTTTGTCTGGCCTGCATGCTGCTGCAGAAAATGCCGGTGAAATTTTCTTTTATTGCGATTGCTTCTTTCTTTGTCTACGCGATGCATGTTTTGAATCGGCTGCTTAGCCGCAAACCGGCGGGCCTTGTCGGTTCTTTCCGCGAAGAGAGTTACCACCGCTATGGTAAAATATACTTTATTACCGCTTTAATTTCTATAGTGATTGCCCTTGCTTTGGCGTTGCAAAACGCGGTTTTGCCTTTCACTTTTTTATTTGTTATTTCTCTTGCCGGCATAATTTATAATATAAAAATTCTGCCCGGTAAATGGCACTTCCGCGGCTTAAAAGATTTGCCCGGTTCGAAAAATATATTTATGTCCGCTGCCTGGGGCATAGTAGCGGCAATTTTACCTGTATTAGACAGAAATTATTCTTTTAATACAGGTTTAATCGTTGCGTTTGTTTTTACTTTTGGAGTTGTTTTTATCCGTTCGGCGATGTCGGATATTTTAGAAATCCAGAGTGATAAATTAATAGGTCAGGAAACAATTCCTGTGTTTTTCGGCAGAGACAGGACAATAACCATTTTAAAAATCATTTCATTGATATTATTAGTTCTTCTTGTTTTTTCTTATTTGGCAGGCTGGACATCATCTCTGAGTATTTTTCTGATCGTCTGTGTATTATATTTATGGATTTGTTTCCGGTTTTGTGATAAACAGACCGCCCTTTCCGGGGCCGTTAAGGAAGGTCTTCTGGAAACCGGTTATATCATGGCTGGTTTTTGCGTTCTGTTGTGGTATGGTTTCTGATATGAGGGTGTGCCTTAGCGAAGAAGGGAGTTAATTATGAGAAAAAAGTTGTTCGTAAAATTTGTTTTATTGATTTTTGTTTTAACAACAATTGCTTGCAGCGGACTGCGTTTTTCCCAGCTGGCGTCGGAAGCCGGTGATTTTCATCCTAAAAGAGTAATTATTTTCCCCTTGGAAATGGTTATGCCTGAAGGAACAAAAGAAGTAAGGGCGGAAGTCGAAAAAAATATTGAAGGTGCGCTGATTGAAAAGAAGTGGTTTACCTTTGTGGCAGGAACGGAAAGTTTTAACAGTCAGCTTTTGGCTAATGAAGAATTAAATAAAGCAATGACGGAATATCTTGCTAAATTGCAGACAGTTAATTTTTCTGACCCGAATTTGAGTAGAAAAATCGGCGAATTACTCAATGTTGATGCTTTTTTAATGGTCTCTGTTGATTCGTGGGATTATATAGTAGTGAAGGATGATAAAAAGGCGTTTGTCGGTATGACCATGAAATTATACGAAGCCTCCACCGGTAAATTAATGTGGAAGGCCGGGTATGATATAAAGGAAGATTATATGTTGATCAAGCCTGATTTGATTAAAGTTGCCCGTGATGTTACTCGTAAATTGATTGCTTACATGCCTCATTAAACGGAGGAAATAATTTAAACCGATTAAAGGAAAATAATTATGAAAGAGAAAGTACAAAAAGCTATTGAAATTATTAGACCCAATCTGCAGGCCGATGGCGGGGATGTAGAACTTGTAGATGTCAGCCCGGATGGAATAGTGAAAGTAAAGTTAACCGGCGCCTGCCACGGTTGTCCTATGGCTCAAATGACTTTAAAAGCAGGTATAGAAAAAGTTATTAAAGCGCAAGTTCCCGAAATAAAAGAAGTTGTAGCTGTTTAACTGTTTGTATTTTCTGAAGTAATTATCCTGGCAAAACAATCTTGTTTTATCTTTGCTGTTTATGATAATGAGGATGCCAAATTAATTTCTATTTAGTTAATTGACAATTATCGTTGGTTTTGATTAACAACGATTTACCGGCAAAAAATTGTTGGTGAATTTCAATTTTGTTGAAATAATTATTAGTAAAAGGAGTATTAAGAATTATGGCGTATGTGATTACTGACGAATGTATAGCTTGCGGTTCTTGTGAAAGCGAATGCCCGACCGGAGCAATTTCTGAAGGCGAAGACAAGTATGTTATTGACGCTAAACTTTGTAATGATTGTGGAACTTGTGTTGACCAATGTCCTGTGGAAGCGATTGTTCCAGGGGAAGGCCAATAAATTATCTATGGCGAAAATCACAACCGGGAATAAATCCATTCGAATATAGATATATTCCCTGTTTTCCTTTAATTCTGTGACTTGGAAATCCCGGCTCCTGTTTGACAAGGTGTCGTTTACAAATCGTTTTTTACTTGCCGCTGAGTACGTCTGATTATCGTAAAAAGAATTGAGTTGTGTATTTTGGGCAACGTGGATTAATTTTCCCAACGTTGGGTGCGAGAGGTTGAAACAGTGAAAAAATTCATAACCTTTGAGGGCATTGAAGGTTCAGGGAAATCAACTCAGATAAAACTTGTTGCCGAATATTTAAGTCAGAAGAATGTTTCTCTGATTGTTACTCAGGAACCTTCCGGGACCGAAATTGGCCGGAAAATCGGGGGTATCCTTTTTGATAGGAAAAATAATAATATGTGCGAGAAGACAGAGATGTTTCTGTTTTGCGCGGCACGGGCTCAACACGTTCGCGATGTAATTATGCCCGCATTAAAGCAAGGCAAAATCGTTTTATGCGATCGCTTTTCCGATGCTACATACGCTTATCAGGGTGCCGGCCGCGGCCTTGATGAGAAATTTATCGGGTTGGTCAACGATTATTCGTCAATGCTGTTGAAACCGGATTTGACTTTGCTTTTTGATTTACCGGTGGAAGTCGGTCTGCAAAGGGCAAACAAACGCAATGATAATCTCAAGGAATCTTCTTCCATCGACAGATTTGAGAAAGAAACCTTGGATTTTCACAAAAAAATACGTGCAGGTTATCTCCGTTTGCTGAAAAATGATCCGGATCGTTTTTGCCTGATTGATGCGAACCGCGATGTGAACACGATTCAAAATGAAGTGCGCCAATGTATTAGTAATTTTATTAATCTGAAAATTTGATTTTTTATAAGATCATATAATTATGTCTTTTCATGATATATACGGTCATAAAAGAAAAATAGAAACTCTACGACAAGGTCTGGTTCAAAAACGGGTGGCGCATGCTTATCTTTTTAGCGGTATTTCCGCCATAGGCAAGAAAACTCTGGCCGTGGAATTTGCCAAAGCTCTCAACTGTGAAAAAGAAGATAATCTCCATGATTCCTGCGGTGAATGCTCTTCCTGCAGAAAAATCCGGCGTAATAACCATCCCGATGTCTTTTTCGTTGAGGCCGATGGTCAGTTCATTCGCATTAATGCCGTTCGTGAAATTCAGGAACAAATGAAATGTAAACCGCTGGAAGCAAAACAGCGGGTTTTTATTATTGATGAAGCCGATAAAATGAACGATCAGGCGGCCAACGCGCTTTTGAAAATACTGGAGGAACCGTCCCTTTCCAATGTATTGATTTTGATTACATCACGGCCATATTCAATGCTCCCGACTATTATTTCGCGTTGCCAGCACTTTCGTTTCAATCCTCTATGTTTCGATATAGTAGCTAAATTTCTTGTCGACCGGATGAACATCAATGATCAAAAAGCTTTGCTTCTGGCTTCTTTGTCCGGCGGTTCGATTGGTCAGGCGTTGGAACTGAATAAAGATGATATAGTTGATTATCGTACAGAACTTCTGGAATTGCTTTCCGGTACACGAAGAGATGACCCCTTCAGCTTAATTAATTTTGCATCTTTTTTGGGACAGGGGAAAAAGGAAATTAAAGAAGGGCTTGACATTCTCAACACTTTCTTCAGGGATGTTTTGATTTATAAAGAAACCAAAAAAAATGACATGTTGATCAATCAGGATAAAGCTTCCTTTATTTTCAATCATGCCGCGCGCTTGTCGGGAGAGCAAATTCTTCAGAATATTGAGCTGGTGGAACGGGCAGGAGAGACTATCGAGCAAAATGTCAACAAATTATTGACATTGGAAGCAATGGCATTTAAGTTAAATTATTGATAAATAGAAGGCCGGGTAAAAATTGCTTGTAAATATTATTGGAATTAAATTTAAGGAAGAGGGCAGAATATATCACTTTAACGCCGACGATCTTATTCTTCACAAGAAAGATCAGGTTATTGTTGATACTGATAATGGTTTGTCGCTGGGAGTAGTTGCCGCTGATGTAAAAAGATGTCCGGCATCGGAAACGCCTGCGAATCTCAAGAAAGTTATCCGTAAAGTAACGGCTGAAGATTTAAAGCGTAAAGAAGAAAATGATAAACTGGAAGAAAATGCCCGCAGGTTCTGTCTGGAAAAAATTCAAAAACGGGAACTTTCCATGAAATTGATAGATGTGGAGTGCTCTTTTGAAAGGAATAAAATCATTTTTTACTTTACTGCTGAAAACAGAGTTGATTTTCGCGATCTGGTCAAAGACCTGGTCCAAAAATTCAAGATGCGAATAGAACTGAAGCAAATCGGCGCCCGTCAGGAAACACGTATGACAAAAGGCATTGCCATTTGCGGCCGGATGGTTTGTTGTGCCGGAATTTTACAAAACATGGAGAGGGTTACCGTTAAAATGGCTAAACAACAGAGTATGTCGCTGAATCCGGAAAAGATTTCCGGATTATGCGGCCGGTTGATGTGTTGCCTGGCTTTCGAAAAAGAGACGTACGCCGACCGAAGAAAATGTCCCAAATCTGCCAAGGCTAATGGTGGGGAAGTTTCGGAGGACAAGGAAACTATAGATTTGGAAAAAATGGATGAGTTCGCCAATTTTCAATGATTAGCGATAGGAATTATTTTTATATGTCAAAACCGTATTACATAACAACACCGATTTATTACGTCAATGCTTCACCGCATATGGGGCATGCTTATACTACAATAGTTGCCGATGTTTTAGCCAGATATCATCGCATGATAGGTGAAAAAACTTTTTTTGTCACAGGCACTGATGAACACGGCGATAAAATTGCCGAAGCCGCACAAAAAGCCGGAGTCACTCCTCAGGAATATGCGGACAAAATCAGCGCGCAGTTTCGCGCCCTTTGTCCGGAACTGGCAATCACCAATGATTATTTTATCAGGACAACCGATGCCGATCATATCGAAACAGTACGTTATATTCTTCAGAAGGTTTATGATGCCGGTGATATTTATTTCGGCAGTTACGGCGGTTATTACTGCTTTGGCTGTGAAAGATTTCTGACAGAAAAGGAAATAGCAGATGGTAAGTGTCCCGAACACGGCAGAGAACCGAGGTACATCGAGGAAAAAAATTATTTCTTCAAGATGAGCAAATATCAGAAATGGCTGATTGATCATATAAAGGACAATCCTGAATTTATCCGGCCGGAAAGATATAGAAATGAAGCGCTGGCATTTTTGCGTGATCCGCTGGAAGACCTTTGCATATCGCGTCCCAAATCCCGTCTGGAATGGGGAATCACTTTGCCGTTTGATGAAGGCTATGTGACTTATGTCTGGTTCGATGCTCTGATTAATTACCTTACCGCTTTGGATTATCCCGATGGTGAAAAATTTAAAACATTCTGGCCGGTGGCCGAACATCTTATAGCCAAAGATATTTTGAAGCCGCACGGCATTTACTGGCCGACAATGCTCAAATCAGCCGGTATTGAACCTTACCAGCATTTGAATGTGCATGGTTACTGGAATTCCGATCAAAGCAAAATGTCCAAAAGCCTCGGCAATATTGTCCGGCCTCTTGATTTAAAGGATAAATACGGTTTGGATGCGTTTCGTTATTTTCTTTTAAGAGATATGGTTTTCGGGTTGGATTCCAATTTTTCTGAAGAAGCTTTTGTCCAGCGGTTAAATTCCGATTTGGCCAATGACTTGGGCAATCTGGTCAGCCGTACTATTACCATGGCTGTTAAATATTGTGACGGCAAAGTACCCCAAATCGATCGAAAGAAAAGAGATTCTGTCCTGTATGATGCCGCTTTAAATGCCGTTGCCGAAGTTAAATCAGGCTTTAGAGATATGGCGTTGCATAAAGCATTAATTGCTATTTGGGATTTTATCAATATCACCAATAAATACATTGTCGAAAATGAACCATGGACTTTAGGCAAAAATCCGGCCAATGAAGAAAAACTGACGTCGATCATGTATAATCTGCTGGTGGCCTTGCGTTCGATTGCTATTTTGCTTATGCCTTTCATGCCGCAAACCGCAGAGAAAATTTTGCGGCAAATCGGAGCAGATCAATCGGAAAGACTGGATATGGCAAGTATCAATAAAGAAGACGCTTTGAATGCAGGTAGTTCTCTGATCCGCGGCGAATCTTTATTTCCGCGTGTCAATCAGAAGAAAGATTCAAGCCAGACTTCGGTCGAAAAAGTCCCTGCAATTAATTTGAAACCGGATATAGACTATGAGGAATTTGCCAAGATTGATTTACGTGCAGGAGAAATTCTGGCAGCGGAGGCTGTTCCCAAGTCCAATAAACTTATCAAACTTAAAGTCGATATCGGTGAAGAACGGACAATTGTTGCCGGCATTGCCAAGGATTACACTCCGACGGAATTAATCGGCAAAAAAATAGTGATTGTCGCCAATTTAAAACCGGCAAAATTAATGGGAATAGAATCTCATGGAATGCTTTTAGCTACCGATATAGATAACGGACTGACCGTTCTGACTTTTGATCGCGAACCCCAAAAGGGAGCAAAAATCAGATAACAGTGTTGCTGTATAAAAACCTGTCAACCGCTTTTTTAGTCTTTTAAAAGTCTTTCAATCGCAGGAAGATCAAATCCGTCAACTACCTGACCTTTAATGTAAAATAAAGGCGTTCCTCTGGCTCCTATTTGTGAAATAAGCTGCATGTGCGTTTTAACGGTTTCATCCACTTTTTTATCCGTGCAGACAGGCAGAGCGGCGTTATTATCGAACTTTCCGTTCATGACATCGTCATAAGTCTTTAATACATTTTTTGAACACAAAGTATATTTGATTTTATTTGCCGATTCTTTAGATAGCGGGAAAAAGAAAACATACAGAGTAACGTCCTGCCGTTGAGAAAAGAATTTATAAGCCTGACGGCAGTGGTAGCAATTGGGGTCCATGAATTCCACAACAGTAGTTTTTCCATTGCCTATTTTAAGAGCGCTGTCCGTCTGCAACTTGGCCATCTTTTGTGCCGTTTTTTTGGAATAACTTTCCCTGGTTATATTTACTCCGTTTTTGGAAATCATCGGTCCGCCGATGATTATATCGTCTTTCGGCATGTAATAGTAAATCTGGTTGCCGTTATAGACTTCATAGACACCTCTAATAGCGGTGGGTGTTATGCTTTCGAAATTGTTTTTGGGGAAACTTTTCCTAAATTTGTCTGCTACAGATATGTCTGCCGCAAAAAGACAAATCGGATATAGGAATATAAAACATAAGAGAGTTAATGTTGTTTTTTTCACCGTCCGCCTCCTTCAAAAAAGTGCGGCGAAGTATAAATTTAAATCAAGTTCATGTCTAGCTAAAAAAATATGTCAACAGAAAAAAGAGAAGGCGTAAAAATATGGTTGTGACTATTTGCTTATGATTCGTTTTTCGGCGTTGCAGGCAGATAAATTGAAAATGTTGTTCCTAAGCCAACAGAGGATTCTGCTGAAATCAATCCACTATGGTATTTAATTATGGAATCGCTGATAGCCAATCCCAGGCCCAGGCCGCCCCGGCCCTTCTTTTTTGTCGTAAAATAAGGATCAAATATTCTGGAAAGATATTCCGGTGGAATTCCCTCTCCGTAGTCTTTAATTGTAATTCTGACATAACTTCCTTTTTTCAAAGACTTTATGTTCGTTTCGATTGTTGTGTTTTCTGCGATAAGATCCACAGTGCCGCCGTCGGGCATGGCCTCCTTCGCATTGATTAAAACATTTTCGAACACCTGCCTGATCTGTTTCGCATCGATTTCACATTGCCACAGTTCTTCGGGTATATAGATGTTGCATTTGATACCGGGATCTTTAAAAATATTTTGAGCGGCTTCTTTCAAAATAGGTTCCATCTTTTCCAGTTTATGAACCTGATAACCACCATGGGCGAAGATACTCAACTGGTGAGCCAATTCTTTGGCTTGCAAGCCGGCTCGCTCCGCTACAGCCAGACCATCTTCTATGATTTTATCTTCGTCGGCGGCTGATATTTTGGCCAGAAAAACATTGCGTAGAATTGCAGAGAGAAGGTTGTCAAAGTCTTTGGCCACGCCGCCGGCAAATGTTCCCAGTGACTCCAATTTGGTTCTTTGCAAAAGTTCATCCTGTGCCGCTTTTTGTTCGGTAATATCTTCCAGCGTTTCCATGGCGCCGAATAAATTATTGTTGGAATCTTTCAGTCCTGCCGCAGTGATTCGAAACCATTTCCCTTTTTCACCCATATCGGGGAAAAATTGCGATACTTCATAGGCATCTTCCAGTAGTTTTGATTTGGTTACTTTTCCAGAGTATAATTTAGCATTTTGATCTATTTCTCCATCCAAAATCAGATCAGCAAGACAGGGCCGTTTATCTTTGTAAAAAGCTTTCCATTGTCGATCGGTGCCGAGAACATCACTGGGTTTGATATTGCTTAGCGCCTGTAGAGCTCTGTTCCAGTAAATTATTTTATGATCCCTGGATAAAACAAAAGTGGGAATAGGAGAGCCGTGGATAATGCTGATCATTTTTTGCTCATCCTTGCGGCTGCGCCATATCGAGTACACAAGACTGATAGTTGCTATTATTGCCAGACCTAAAATAAAGATGAGAAAATAATTATTCATAATTGCTGCCCGATTTTTATAGCTGAATTTTGATAGCAAGATTAAGACAAAAAAGCAAGTCCCCAATCCGGTAAATTATATACCGGTAAATTATATACCTTGATTAATATTTTTTTACTTTGTATATTTACTGGAAACAGATTGCGCTGAACGTGATGGTCAAATTATCCCATGCGCAAAACGCCGTGGGATTTAAAATCAGGGATATTAAAATGATATCTGAATAATCGGCTAAAATGCTTCCTAACTTTATCAGGTTTAAAATATGTCCGAGCCAAACAAAAAAACCGGCATCAACTCATGGCCGCAGGATGACCGGCCGAGGGAAAAATTACTAAAAAAAGGCGCGGGAATATTGAGCAACTCCGAGCTGCTGGCAATTCTTTTGCGAACGGGAATAAAGGGCGAAAGCGCCATTGATCTGGCACGACGGATTATTGACAAATTCAGCACCTTTCGCAACATGAGCCATACCGATATGCGTCAGTGGAAAGAATTCAAAGGTCTCGGTCCCGCCAAAATCGCACAAATCCAGGCTGCACTGGAAATCGGCAGGCGCTTTCGTGAAGTCGAAGTCAACGGTTCCAAACAAAAGATTTCGTCCGCTCGGGATATTGTTGACATAATCATGCCGCAAATGCGTGACCTCAAAACAGAAGTATTTAAAGTTTTCTATCTCAATAGCAACAATCGAATCATCGAAATTAGCGATACTGCAGTCGGTACGGTTAATCATGCCATGCCCATTGTACGGGAAATCATGCACGCGGCTTTACAAAAATTTGCCGCGGCAATTATCTGCGTCCATAATCACCCCAGCGCCAATGTTGCACCCAGTCCGGAAGATAAAAAATTTACTCAGGAATTGATATCCGCTGGAAAACTTATGGAAGTAAAAGTTTTGGATCATATCATTATCGGCGACAATGCATTTTTCAGTTTTGCAGAAGAAGGATTAACCGGACAATAAAAAGGGCAGAGTAGTAGGATTTATCCCGTTAAAGATGAATCCAGTTAGAGGTAGCAAGAGATGGTACAAAAAAACTACAATGTTCTAATTATCGGCTCAGGTCCGGCCGGACTTTTTGCCGCAATCTGGCTGGAAAAACTGGGAATGGATAAAATTGCCATTATTGATCGTAATTCGTATCCCGCCGGTGGATTACTCAATGACGGTAAACTGAATTTTGATTATCGCATCGGCTTGGATATCAATGAACTGCAAATTGACCGCGAAATAACGGAAAAAATAATGCAGGAAATCAAAAAAATATTTATCGGATTTCCGCACTGCCGTCAGGTAACCTTCATTGAAAATACCAAAAATATTCAGACGATTGCCGATATGGCGGCAGAGCATGGCGCGCAATTCATTGCGCCGGAGCAGTGGCACTGGGGCAGCGATAACGGCAAGGCTTTGGTAAATTATTTGCGCGGCTATCTAAAAAAAACCGATTTACTGCTGAACACGGAAGCCGTGACTATCGAAAAACCAGATAACAATAAATTCCGAATTGACTGTCGCTGCGATAAGAAAAAAATACACTACCATGCGCGGATAATTCTTGTCGCTCCGGGACGCGGCGGTGCCTACTGGTTTCGCGATCTTGCGAGGAAAATGAACATCAACAATAATTATGGTCCGATTGATGTGGGAATTCGCCTGGAACTCAACAGAAAATTTTACGACTTCATTACCGATATTGTTTACGATCCCAAATTTATTTTTAAAACAGGGCGCCACAGTGATAGAGTCAGAACATTCTGCACCAATCCCGGCGGGAGGGTGCGTATAGAAAATTACGGCGAATTCAAATTGATTAATGGCGATGCCCTTTTCGGTAAAAAGACCAAGAACACGAATTTTGCGTTACTCAACACAGTTGCTTTGACCAAACCTTATTCCGATACAACAGAATTCGGGCAGAGAATTGCCGGGCAATTCTTTCTGCTGGGTGGTGGGAAACCTCTTGTCCAACGGGTAGGTGATTTCCGGGAGGGGAGAAGAAGTTCGGCGGCAACATTCAACAGCACAATTCGCCATTTTGAGGCCTGCAAGGCAACCTGCAACGCAACTCCCGGTGACATTACATTGGCCATGCCTGCGCGTATCATGGATAATTTATGGGAATCGCTCAAATCACTGGATAAGATAATTCCGGGAATTCTTCATCCGTCAACATTGATGTACGCGCCGGAGATAAAGTTTTTCGACACACATTTCCCGACTGACCGTTATCTGGAAACGAACATTAAAGGTGTATTTGTTGCCGGTGACGGTACCGGCAAGAGTCGTGGCATTTTAGGCGCGGCCATATCCGGCATTATCGCCGCGAAAGGTATAATTCGCTGAGAACATTGAATTCTGGGTTATCGAAAGGAACTGTCTGGTATAATGGTGCCATTCTCGCGGAGGCGGAAATCCAGAAAAAATTATCAGAAATTTTCACTCAGGTAAAAAATTAGATAAGTAATTAATAAAAAATACTCGGCAGTTTATATTAGA
Source organism: Smithella sp. M82 (assembly GCA_001683985.1). Classification (GTDB taxonomy): domain Bacteria; phylum Desulfobacterota; class Syntrophia; order Syntrophales; family Smithellaceae; genus Smithella. The sequence goes on along the minus strand of MAEO01000055.1, from coordinate 2,277 downwards.
GCAACTCAGGAACAAAAAATGCGGGCGCGTTTTCTTAAAAGAGCAATCGCGCCGGAGAAAGTCGCAGAGCTGATCATCAGCGCGATTCGCAACCGTAAATTTTTTATCATCACTTCCTTCGACATAAAGCTGCTTTTCTTTTTCAAGAAATACTGTTTTCCGATTTACCACCTTGTTATGCTGACGATAAGCCGCGTTAGGGATAAGTTGTTCAAAAAAACTATTTGAAAGAAAATGACCGACAGCGCCATAAAAAGTTTTCTTTTCCCGAAAATAACAAAACGCTATTTGCTGCGTGTCTCCGTTGTTGCCATAATCGCTTTTATTATTTTTAAATTCGTGTTTATACCTTTTCGCATTCAGGGTGAAAGCATGGCGCCCACCTATTTTACCGGTTCGTTTAATTTCTGCTTTGCCCTGCGGTATCTTTTTTCCAAACCGGCGCCGCCTGATGTTGTCCTTGTGCAAATAGCGGGGCAAAATGTAATGTTGCTCAAGCGGGTAGTGGCCACCGAAGGGCAGAGTGTTGAATTTAAAGAAGGCCGGCTTTTTGTTGACGGTAAAAAAGTAAATGAGCCTTATGTATCAGGCAAGAGCGACTGGAATATTCCGCCTACTCTAGTCAAACCCGGAAATGTTTATGTAGTGGGCGATAATCGCAGCATGCAGGCCAAAGGACATGCGTTTGGACAAACACCATTAAAACGTATTGCGGGTACACCGTTATGGTAACGAAAAAATATCTGACAGTTGTCCTGATACTTGTTGCGACAGGGGTGATACTTTTATCTGTTGACTGGGAAGCAAGGGCTGTAAAAAAGCAACTACGCTCGCTGGCCAAAGAAATGACCTGGACACCGAACGAAAACGAACTGGAATTCGCGTTACGTATCCGGCACGTACAGGAAAAAATTGCTCAAACATGTCAGGTCGATATTCCAAGCTATAACGTTTCGCAAACGGTTTTACAAAAAGATATTCCGGCATGCCTGTCGATTGCCGGAAGCTATTATCGAAATCTTTCCATCGGCCTTAAAGATTTAAAAATTGAATCTATCCAGGTTCCGCGGGCGCATGCCGTCGTCACAGCTTACGTAAAAGCAACCGACGCATATAATCAAAGGAATGATCACGCGCTGGCGTTGGAAATTAACCTGCAAAAGATAGAAAAGAAATGGCTTGTAACCGACGCGAAGGAAATGCAGGTTCTCGAAAAGTAATGAATAGTGACATCGTAAGCCTAGCTGAAAAAGGAGAGAAAACATCATATGCGTAAAAAGAAAAACAGGGATATTGAAAAAAGTTATCCTATCCCTGAATTTATTTCTAAACTTCGTCGTCTGGCGGACGCGTTGGAAAAAGGCGATAGGTTTAGCATCCAGATTGCCGGAGAACGTATATATGTGCCGGCGGGAGCCCACCTGAATATTGAGCATGAAAGGGAAGGGGGCAAAGAAGAAATAGAGTTTCAGATTAAATGGATCAAAAAATAAACAACTGCTGTATTGATAAGGAGTGATTATGAAAAAAATCAGCTTGATTGTTTCTTTGTCGTTTCTTGTCCTTTTGCTTATTGCAGGATGCGAGAAGAGTTCATCCGACTGGATGAAATATGAGACGGATAAAGATGGTAATGTATATTCATATAGTAAGGGAAGCATAAAAGTGGATTCTGCAAATAATTCTGTTCAGGTATTAGCCAAAGAAATCTATACTGATGTCGGTAAAACGATGGAATTACAATCAAGAATAAAAGATGGCTTGTCTGTGGAAGAATATGGAAACTTTTCCTACAAAACATGTTTGTATGAAATAGACTGTAAAAAGAGCAATATAGCTGTGTTAGCAATAAGTCATTATGATAAGAATAATAAAGTAATATATGCCGGAGGGGAAACAAAACAAAAGAAATGGTTTGAAATACAACCTGATTCAATGACGGATGCACTTAAAAAAGAAATCTGTTCCGGCAGGTAACTTAATCCTGCCAAACATAGCTTCCTGCAATATTAAACATAGAACATAGAACGTTATTGGTGCTTTATGAAAGAACAGACAAAGCAGCGGATAGAAAGAATCGGAGATAATGTATTTTTATCGCCTTCCTTTCAGGCTCTGACCATCGGAGTGCCGTTCTGCATATTCAAAGTGATCTTCGGACTGCTTGCTCTGCGCGCGGGTGCGTCGTCTGTCAGCCTTAGCCCATCTTCCGCAGAAAGTCATTGGATGTGAGAAAATATGGATGGATTTTCACTGAAAGTTCAATGATTACAATCC
>MAEO01000225.1 GCA_001683985.1 Smithella sp. M82 | reverse complement strand
GGATTGTAATCATTGAACTTTCAGTGAAAATCCATCCATATTTTCTCACATCCAATGACTTTCTGCGGAAGATGGGCTAGTTCCAAATTGTCGCGCTAACGAAAAGCTCACCGGGAGCGGGCCGAAGGTACGCGATCCGGTGGAGCGCCTGGTTGGCTAATATATATTTGGACCAAGCTGATTGGTCTCGGTGTTAAATTGTTGATAATATATTGGGATGCTGAATTTCTCGCGTAATGTTTTTATGTAGCACTTATTATCTTTATCGATTTTGTTTTGAGAAACAATTATTAGTTTTGAAGCATTGGTCTTGTTTGGGAAAAAAGAATACTCCATAAGCTGCGACAAGCCTTCACGAATACATTGCCTAATTGAGTTTGATGTTTTAAGCTCGTAGAACACTACCGACCCTGCTTGTTCCTTAACTGCAATATCAACTCTTGAGCCAAAACCAGTGTCTTGTTCTGTTCCAACATTATTTTCTCCGGACTCTTTACAGAGCTGTTTATATATAGCTGTTTGCATACGATTATGGAATAGATCGCTATCTTTTTCCAAAGAGCGATAGGTTCTTCTTGTGGATTCCTTTCCTTTATTGTGGCCAGAAGCAAATACAAATCCTCCTTGAATCAGTTTTGGATCTGAATATTTGCTTTTCAGATTATAATAATCCGATGTAACAGCAGGATCGTTACGTGGAAAGCGCTTTGGCTCATCAAGGAGATACAAATCAGATGGTTTAAATTTAATTGTTGCGAAAAAGTTTTTTGGTATTCCTTTAAAATCCTTAACATCAGCCCCAACTTCTTGAAGTTGGCTTTCCATTTCTTTCAGCCAATTATTCTGTTTGTATGTTTTGTATATGCTCTCAGATTCTTGTGGCGTAGTTATCATTACATTCTTTATTTCGCCAATCCACCACCTTTCCTTAGTTGCATCGTTTATTGAATACAGTGATATGTTAAATATTTTTCCTATATATTTCTTCCGATGAGCGCCGATTGCTTGAAGGTAAGCATAATGATAACCATTAACTGTTTTCTCGGTATCAAGAAGCCACTCTTCATGTCCGTAACCAGTCAATTTTTCGTATGCCTTTATATTTTTGCTTTTTCCTTCACGTCCGGATGGTTTTTGCCAGTAGTTTGTGTTCCAACAAATTCTTGCAATTTTATCTTCAACCATTTTGCCTCTCCAATTTAGAATTTCAAGCCAACGAAGAGCTCAGCCAGAGCCGGATTTATCGGCGATTGGCTGCAGCAACGGGTTGGGGCTTTATTCATTTTATTTGCTTCTTCCATAGTTGTGCTATTTCAGTGAAGGATAAGCCTTCAAGGCGTTTCTCTTGAGCAAACAACTGCCATTCAGTAAGCGCCTTTTTCTTTTTTATTTGATTATCAATTTGTTCAACATTTTCAAGGAGTGATGATAATTCGATAATCTCAATTTCTTTTGGACATTCTTTCCAATTGTGCCTCCAACATATTATGACATCAACACCGGATGGATCATGGCCGTGTGTTTTGAATGAGCGGCTATCATATTCAAATTCGATTCTTACTTCTTCCCAACGGTTTTTGCTCACTTTACGCCGTGCGATACAGTCGGGATAACCGGATTGGATGGACTCAATTTTGAAGTCGAAAGTCTCGTGGAGAACGCCGAAAAGATATACAACACCGAGTTCATTTACTGGTGCGCATGAAAGAGATTTAAATGCTACCTTATCCCCAAAGATGCGTTTACGATTTCCAGAGATCATTTATCTTCCTTGCCCCAACGACAGACCTGAGCCGCGCGGCCGGGCACTGTGGAATGACACCTCGGACGTGGTTCCGCGTCGGCTCCAGGCCTTGGTTATGAAACTTCAGATTCTTTTTATCTCCAACTGGAGCAAGCCTGGATTTCGGACTGCCTCAAAGTACTCCACATCCGGCTCATCAAAAAGGATTTGCTTGATTACTCCTCTTTTGTTTTCATCCATCCGAAAACCAAAAGTTACAGTCTGTATTGTTCCGGGTATTGGCCAGAGCCGATTCCCCTCTGGGACTACTACCCTCCATTCCTTTTCATTTCTCCAGTCGTGGTGTTTGGAGAATATCCACTTGTATTCGTTGTCGTCCTGCTTGTCGTCCAGTAGCTCAGAGAAATTGACAATAGGGGCCTCCGCCACGTATGAAACCCTTTCGGGGCTTGCCTCCCGGGATATTGAGAGTCCTAAACATAACCCTTTGTGGTTTTCGGCGTAATGTGCCCACATGGTCACGTCAACGTTGGACTCAGTTAGACACCAGACGCCAATACGACTGATCACATCCAGTGTACTCGCGGCTATCCCATCTATGATACGTTTGGCATCTTCATTCACGATGCCGTCTTGAGATATCAACTTCTTTATGTCTTCATCTATTTGGCATTGAGATCTCCCCTCTCGCTTGAGTTGCCACCGCAGACATTTTTCGTATTTGTCCGCCGGGATTTTGGGGTCGAAGTTCAGAAGGCAATCGAAAGGGTCGTTAAAGACGTCCGGTTTTGAAAACCATGCCTTTTTCGTGAGAAGCATCTCTAGCAGGTATTCATTGTAGGGGTAATATTTATAAAGCATGTTACCGGAATCTTTCATGTCTTCCTGATTCTTTCTTCATAACGCGGAACTCACCTGCAGGGAGGGCTGCTAAGCCCTTGCTGTCAGGTGAAGTGACATGTTGGGTGCCAATCTGGTTTTAATAGCAAATAATGCTTTTATCACTTTTTGGTCTTTTGGATTTCCTTCTCAACTTCGGTAGCTCCTTCCGCATAGAATTTTTCTTCATCTGGGGCGAGCTCTCTGAGAAGTCGAAGAAACTCCCCGGCATGAACTCGCTCCTCGTCTGCGATATCTTTCAGAACGTCAATAGCTAACTGGTTGTCTGTTGACTCGGATAGCTGCATGTAAAGCTGAATAGCCTCATATTCTGCCGCAATCATAAAACGTATTGCTCGAATCAATTCTTCATGAGTCAGTTTGCGACCGCTGGCAATGCCCGAAAATGGATTTCCGAAATCTGGCATATTAATTCCTCCTTATGATAAATCTCTCATGTATAAATATGGACATATGGAATCAACTACTTTACCTTGATCGGCTTTGCGTTTTCCCAGAGGCCATGAATGTTGCAATAAGCCATTGCATAAAGAGTTCCAGAGATGTTGATCTTCAGTTCAGTTGTCACCGAGGGGTTCGTGTAAACAGGACCTGTATTGGCACCTTTAGTTGATTCTCCATGTGCCGTAAACTCAAAATTACCGACTTGATAAGAAAATTCTTCCCCGTTTGGCTTGAAGAAAACCTGTATCCATCGAATGTGATGTTCTGTAGTATTGGGATGAACTATTTCTTTGCCTAATGACACCTTTATCGTGAATATCTCTTCTGAATCGACTTCATCGAGACATTCAATGACAGGCACATGTTTCTCTTTTCTCCAGTCGCTGCTTTTAAACAAATCGCCTACTTTTTCCATTTTTCATTCTCCTTTCAAAATAGTGTATATATGTTTTATAAGCACTCCAACGTTTCGCGTAACCGGCAGCAAAAAGCGGTGCGACGAAGGAGCGCCGCTTTTTGCTGCCCGAGTTGACGCGATTGTTGGGCGTTTTATCCAATTACAAGACTCCTCGCGATTGCGACCAGCGCTATGAGAGGAATATAAAAGCCCCAAACTGCAAACGACTTCAACGCTTGGAATTGCAACCGAGAATGACTTCCCTCCGGCATCACCGAATAAAGGTCTTCTGGCAGTAATGCGCCCGAGTGCAATTTTTTGACGAAAGAGTTGTATGAATTTCTGAAACCCTTTTCCAATGCAAGATAGTAGGCATCGAGCGCTGCAAAAAGGACGGTCGGAAATATCGCTATCCACGCATAGTCAGGCTTTCCTTTGTCGGCGACGATAACAAGGATTGCCGAAACAATAGTGATGCACCATGCCTTGCAGGAGGTGCTATTGTCGGCCATTCGTTGAATGACACCCTGAAGGATTCCAAGATGCGTCTGAATAGACGGCGAGCCCTCGTCAAAAGTCTGTTTTTTATCAAATGGCGCCATGCTCATTTACGCTGCTGAATTGCTTGCTCAACCCAGGTTTCGATATTGTTCTTAATGTCGTTGTATGCATCGTAGCTACTTGGGTCGTGGCACTTGACTACGCTTGATAGTTTTCGGCCATCATTGAAATTGAACTGGTCGAATGGATTTGCGCCCTTGACACTTTTCCCATTTCTTGGACACTTAAGATTGTGAATGTAAATGCCGACCAGGCCCTTGCCATTATTCCAGGCTTTTTCGATTTCGTACTTTACCCACGGCCTATTTGCTGTTTCCGCACCAACGAGGACAACGACGCATGACCGATACTTCATATTGTCATCTATCCACTTCTCGATGGACGCTTTACCTTTTTTCTTGACTTCTTCCCAGTCATTTATAGAGACAGGTTTGTTATCTTCGAGTGCGCCGATATTTCTAATCTGCTGAACTCGCATAACATCGTTGTCGAAGTGGAAGCTATAAAATATCTGTCGCTTTGCCATTGATTAAGTCCTTTGCTTCGTTATATTCAAAGGATAGTTACTTTTGCAACTATTCGGCCATATGTGTCTCGCGCTTGGATATAGCAGCGAACTTCCTTTCCTTTAAGCTTGCGTTCAAGCGCTTCTTTTGAACGCTTACCTGCGGCAGTATTCAACTCAGGCGCATCAATTTCTGCGATCCGAATACGCTCTTCATTGTTGTATTTTGCTGTGTTCTCTTTCCCGGTATGGGTGACCTTCATATCGAAGGTGTCACCGTCGATTACAGCCTTTACTGGGCCACGAATTGTGTCAGTCATTGTTTCCTCCTTTTGACGCCCAATCGCGGCGCTGACCCGCGAGCATCGCAGGAGACGCAGGGTGCTTGCACCCTGAGGCTCCGAGAAGCGCAGTCGGGTCAAGTGCCTTGTTCTGGCGCAAGGCGCCAAGGCAAGGCACTTGACGAAGTCAGTGCCGCGATTCTCGGCGACGCAGTCGCCGAGAACAAGTTATTAACTAAACGGCTTTTTTGGCTAATACACAAAAAATGGGTATTAGCTATAAACGCAAGAAACATACCTGTTTGATAATTATATTTTTTCATCGGTGTATTTCATCAAAAATCAAGTGGACTTTTTGCCTCTTTTGCCGTCATACTCGGTATGCAATGCGTATAAATCATTGTGG
>MAEO01000224.1 GCA_001683985.1 Smithella sp. M82 | reverse complement strand
GGGAGGAAAATTATCACAAATACACAATATTGTCAAACTATTATATTAATTTTAAGCAGGGTTTATGCCACTAATTCAGGCTTATATTAGCCGCATTTAATTTAATTCCAATTCCTCCGCTTGACGGTTCAAAAATACTTATGGGATTCGCACCCGATTCCGTAACGAGGGTTCTTCATCAAATTGAACCTTTCGGATTTTTTATCGTTATCGGGTTACTTATTTCGGGACTTCTCAATCCGGTGATAAACTTACTTCAGTATACAATCGTCATGATTATATCTGTTTTTTTGCCATGATACGTGATAAATAATTATCTAAGAAAAATTATTACTGGCGGAAGGAGGATCTATTATGATGACATTTACAGAATTATTAAAGAACAGAAGATCTATTCGTGATTTTCAGGATAAAGAAGTGCCTGTGAAGATTGTGGAAGAAATTTTGCAGGAATCTACTCTGGCGCCTTCGGCCAGCAACAACCAACCCTGCCGTTTTTCCATAGTCAATTGTAAGAATACCATTAAAGCACTTTCCGATGAAAGCAAAGCGAATCTCCTCGATGATTTTGCCCAAAATAAAGCATCTTTTAATCCTGTCTATGCTGATGTGCTGAAAGATAAGAACTTCAATGTTTTTTATAATGCGTCTTGTGTAATCTTCATTAGCGGTTCCAATGCGGTGTATTCTCTGGATGTAGATTGCGCGTTGGCTGCAAGCTATATTATGTTTTCGGCGGCATCGAGAGGGTTAGGTGCCTGCTGGATTGCATTGGGTTCACAGATACGCGATCCAAAAACAAAAGCTCTGTTGGGAATTCCGGATGGCTGTCGTATTGTAGCGCCGATTATTATCGGCTATCCGAAGGAAATTCCACCGGCATCGGAGCGCCACGCACCGGAGATACTCAGGGTGATCAGTTAAAATCGTTGAAAAATCTACGTTGTCATTTCGATGAGTCCCGACTCAAAGCCCGGCGAATGAATGGTGTCGGGCGAAGAGAAATCTTTTTCTCCAAACGACAAGGTGTCTCCCTGCCGTTCGACATGACATACTTTTTTCCCTCTGAAAATGTACCTCTAAGTTATTGTTTATATTGTTATTTAAAAACTATCCTCATCAAATCCCCCTCCATCCCCCTTTTCTCAAGGGGGAAGTTCCCCTCTTGGGCAAAGAGGGCAGGGCTTGAGTTCTCCCTTTTCTAAAGGGGGGTGAGGGGGGATTTTCATGCTCCTTTGTGACGGATACCGTCATGTGGGTTTCATTTTCCTAATTGAGTAAAATATACACAACGTCATAAATAATTGCGCATGACTATCATTGTCGAGAAAAAACACTCAGTACGTGGTTCGACAGGGCCTGCCTTGAGTTTTTCGAAAAGCTCACCATAACCGGCTATGTCCGCCTGAGCTTGTCGAAGGGTGACGGATGTGCAAATAATTACGTCGTCATGTATAAATTAAAAAATTTCAGTAATGGCTTTTAATCCCGCAATGGGATTTGTTCTGAAGTGAAAACGAATTATTCTTCGTCCGACATCTTTTAGCGCCTGCCAATCGCCCTGAGCCTGAGCGGCGTGAAGAGTGCCAAAAGTGAGAGAGGATTTTTTCTCACCTATTTCATCAGGGATATCAACATCCCAGAGATTATCCTGTGTCAACTGAATAAATAATCCATTGCCGGAATCGCCCTTGTGTAATTGTCCGGTAGAATGCAAGTACCTCGGCCCATAACCTGTTGTTACGGCAAAACCGTATTTGATAAAAATCGTTTCACGCAAAGTTTGTAAAGCCTGATCCACTTCCGGCGACCGGTTTAAATAGACCTGTAAACAAACGTAATCTCCTTTATTTGCCTCGGAAAGAAAAAATTTCAACTTATCGGCCAAAGTAAGGGCTTGCGGCCCTCCGTAAATAACGCATTCCGGAGTTGTTAGCGAAGATAACTCGTAAGGAAACTCTTTGCTTTCGCGGTAAATTGTAATCATTCGGCGGGTATGCGCTTTTGTTATTTCCACATCCGGTTGATCAAAAGGATTAATGCCTAAAAAGTGGCCGGCTACAGCTGTGGCCAATTCCCAAAGAAACATTTGACCGCCGAGATCATAGCGATTATTGGTTGTAATGGTAATTACAGGATGACCGGCTTCGGCAAGACCGTCGATTTTTGCCGAATTATCACCGGGTGCATTTTGAAAAAAAACAAATAAGCGGTCATTTCCGTAAATACCGGGTTCTGCTAACGGTTCATCTAGAACAGGCAGGATTCCTTTTCCTTCCTTGCCTGTACTTTCTGCGATAAGTTGTTCCAGCCAGTTGCCGAAAGGAGCCCACAGAGGTGACATAATAAAGGTAATTTTGTTTCGTCCTTCCTGTGCCAATGTGCCCAGCGCAGCTCCTAATAATGCTCCGGTGGCTGCAAACTTCCCTGAAAAGCTTTCCGCTTTTTCTCTTTGCTGTGCATCTATTGCCGATAGCAGGAGAATTTCCACATCAATACCGATTATTGCCGCGGGAACTATTCCTGTTATGGAAAGAGCAGAATAACGCCCTCCGATATTCGAATCGCTTGAAAATACATGCTGTATGGGAATATTTTTACTAAAGTTTTCCAGGAAGCTGCCTTTATCCGTAATAAATATAAAGTGACTACCGGCGGCATCACCTAATTTCTCGAATACCAGATTGTAAAAATAATGCAGTAGAGATGTAACTTCCATCGTTTTTCCCGATTTTGATGAAACAAGAAAAAGAGTTTTTTTCAGATTCAGGCATTTAGAAAAGCGGGATATTAGAACCGGATCTGTCGTATCTATAACATGCAAGTTAGGATAACCTGTTTCACTGCCGAATATTTTATTGAATACTTCAGCTGCCAAAATTGAACCACCCATCCCGAGTAAAACGACGTCATTAATGCTGCCGTCAAAGAATGGTTCAAGAACTTGGCGAATATAGGTTATCTTTTCCAGTGTTTCAGATGGGGCGTTAAGCCAGTCCAACCGGTTGACAATTTCAATAGGGGATGGTTTCCAGACGGTATGGTCTTTTGTATAGATACGTCCGATAATATTGTCGCGGCGCATTTTGTCCAATGCGCTTATGACTGAATCCCGATATTTTCCCAGAGAAAAAGAAATATATTCATTATCCATTTATTTTTCTCCCATTACGTAGAAGGGAGTAACTTTTCTGCTGCCGCTATAATTCTTTCAACGGTAAAACCGTATTTTTCATATAGCACCGGTCCCGGAGCGCTGGCTCCGAAACTGTTCATGCCGATAATTTCCCCTTTGAGGCCAGTATAATGTTCCCATCCTATCCTAATTCCGGCTTCCACGGCAATCCTGGCTGTTATCGATGGTGGCAAAACACTGTTGCGATATTCCTGCGGTTGATTATCGAATATTTCCCAGCTGGGAAGAGAAACAAGTCTTACTTTTTTACCGTTTTCCGAAAGTTTACGGGCGGCATTTAATGTTAAAAATACTTCCGATCCTGTGGCTATCAAAATCAATTCAGGATCAGGAGATGATTCCCAGAGAATATAGCCGCCGCGTCGCACACCAGATACCGCGCTGCAAATGCTTCTATCCAGCACCGGCAGATTCTGTCGACTGAAAACAAGCGTGGTCGGGCCGCTTGTGTTCTTTATGGCTATGCGCCAGGCTTCCAATGTTTCATTGGCGTCGGCAGGGCGGATAACTGTCATATTGGGCACCTGACGTAAATTCATAATTTGCTCAACAGGTTGATGTGTCGGACCATCTTCTCCCACACCGATGCTGTCATGAGTAAATACAAAAACGACACGCAACCCCATTAAAGCAGCCAAGCGCATAGGCGGACGCATGTAATCGGCAAAGGTCAAAAAGGTGGCTGTATAGGGAATAAGGCCGCCATGCAAGGCCATGCCCACGGTAATCGAGCCCATTGCGTGTTCTCTCACGCCAAAATGAATGTTGCGACCTTTGTAATCCCAGGGACCTCCTACCATACCGTGCAAACCATCCCTGGAAAGAAGAGGGCTTTGAAAATCACCGAGATCTTTAAGCCACGTAAAGCAAGAAGGGTTAAGGTCAGCCGAGCCGCCTACAAATTCGGGAACTCTGGAGGCAATGGCCTGCATCACTGTTTCTGAAGCTTTGCGTGTGGCCACATCTTTTGATCCTCCGGGGAATTCGCTCAAAGCTGATTCCCAGCTTTCCGGAAGATCGCCGCGCATAATACGTTCAAATTCCGCAGCAAGAACAGGATCTTTTTGTCTGCATGTGTTTAAAGTTTTCTGCCATTGCTTCTCATATTTTTTGCCGCGTGAAAGTGCTTTACGAAAAAAATTACTTACATCTTCGGGAACGTAAAAAGGTGAATCCGCAATCCAGCAAAGAGCCTCTTTTGTTTTTAGCAATTCGTCAGTTCCCAGTGGTGAGCCATGCGCCTCACAACTTCCCTGTTTATAGGGGGAGCCAAAACCGATAGTCGATTGTACGCAAATTAATGAGGGTTTTTCTACTTCACGTCTGGCTTTTTTAATTGCCCGGTCAATGGCGAAAACTTCATTGCCGTCATGAACTTTCTGCACATGCCATCCGTATGCTTTGAAACGCTGTTCGATATTTTCCGTAAATGATAAAGCAGCAGAACCGGCGAGTGTCACTTTGTTATCGTCGTAAAGAACGATAAGTTTTCCCAAATGTAAATGTCCGGCAAGTGAACAGGCCTCGGCAGCCACACCTTCCATCATATCGCCATCTCCTGCCATGACATAAGTAAAATGATCAACCAGTTTTTCGTCCTCACGGTTGAAGCGTGCTGCCAGATGAGCTTCGGCTATGGCCATGCCCACGGCATTGGCCAGTCCCTGACCTAAAGGACCGGTGGTTACTTCCACACCGGGCGCGTGCTTGTATTCGGGGTGACCCGGTGTGCGACTTCCCCATTGACGAAAATTTTTAATATCGTCGAGAGTCAGGTCATAACCGGTAAGATGCAAAAGAGCATATAAAAGCATTGATGCATGACCGGCGGAAAGAACAAATCGATCACGGTCTGGCCATCGCGGGTTTTGGGGATTATGTTTCAAATGTCTTGTCCATAGGGTAAAAGCCGTGGCAGCAGCGCCCAGCGGCATGCCGGGATGGCCGGATTTGGCTTTTTCAATTGCGTCAGCGGCCAAAAAACGGATAGTATCAATGCATTTCTTCTCCAACTCGTTTTTATCAGACATGGGGTCTCCTTCAGAAAGAACAAATATTATTGGTTCGGAATAATGTATTTTCTAACATATTTGAAAAATTTTTAAAACTTTTCTTGAAAAATTTTTCAAATTTCATTTGTGGCAAAAGTATTATAAAATAAACTGGTAATAAAAAGTATTATAAAATAAAGGCTTAGTCGGCCTTTTATGTCCAGTCGTATACATCGTGTTATAGATCATTAATCTAGAAAGGAGGCCTAAATGGGTACATATCAAATAACCGTTATAGTCGGAAGTCTTCGCAAGAACTCATTCAATCGCAAACTGGCTGATGCCGTCATAAAGTTGGCGCCGCCGGAGTTCTTTTTCCAGCATGCGCAAATCAATGATCTGCCGCTTTATAATCAGGATGACGATGCGAATCAGGCCGAGTCTGTCAGACGGCTGAAGACTCAAATCAAAAGTGCACAGGGGCTTTTATTTGTCACGCCGGAATATAACCGTTCAGTTCCTGGTGTTCTTAAAAACGCCATCGACCATGCTTCACGTCCTTACGGTCTGAACTCTTTCGCTGGAAAGCCTGCCGGTATTTTAGGTGTTTCAACCGGTGCCATAGGCACGGCTGTAGCTCAGCAGCATTTACGTAATATTCTTGCCGCATTGAACGTTCCAACGCTTTGTCAACCTGAAGCTTTTATTCAGATGAAAGACGGGCTGTTTGATGAGGTTGGCAATATCGGGGCGGACAGCAAAAAATTCATGCAGAGCTGGATGGAAAAATATGTCGCATGGGTGAGAAAGCACGCGGTTTAATACTGAATCCCATTCCTAAATCAAGGATGAGTTGGAGGCCCGGCATGCGCCGGGTAAACTCTGAGGCATATTATAAATACGTTGAGGAGGCCGACAATCCCGATGAATCGGGACCAACAAAGATAGCACTTTGATTTAGGAATGGGATAGTTCGTCATCAAGCCAGTTCAGGTATTCCTTGCTGCCTTTAACAATCGGAATAGCAATAATTTCCGGTGTTTCGTAAGAATGAAGTTTTTTAATCGCGGCTTCAATCTTGTCAAACAAAGATTCTTGGGTTTTAATCAGGCACAGCCATTCGTAAGCAGTTTCCACTTTTCCTTTCCAGTGGTAAATGCTTTCAATAGGACCGTTAATTTGTACGCAAGCCGCCAGTTTTTGTTCAACCAGATATTGAGCGATTTTCTGCGCCTGTTCTTTGGTTTCGGTTGTCGTGGATATTTGAATGTAAGATTTCATTGTTGTTTCCTTGTTATCCTCCGTAGGCGGAGGTGTCATCCGGCATACGGAGGATAAACTCCATGACGGAAGTGGATAAAATAATCATCGCAGTACGCAGCTTTAGCTGCGTCTGGAGTTTGGACATTTGCGTATGTATTTAAAATTAAATCTTGACAGACATACGTATAATTTGTTATAAAGACAC
>MAEO01000054.1 GCA_001683985.1 Smithella sp. M82 | reverse complement strand
ACATAGTTAGTTTTCTAAAGGGGGGTGAGGGGGGATTTTCATGCTCCTTTGTGACGGATACCGTCATGTGGGTTTCTCCTATAATGACAGCAAAAAAAACGGGCTTAACGCCCGCTTTTTCTTTCTTAAGGTGAACAAGTAGCTATGCTTTTTTCGGTGGTTTCATAAGCAAAGCTGCCAGACACAAACCTACTGCCGCCATTACCGCCGTCGGATAAAACGCAAATGTGTACGTTCCGAAAACATCTTTGGCCTGACCGGAAATGATACCACCAAGGATAGCGCCGATACCATAAGCAAAGAACACGACTCCATAATTACGCGCGTAATTTGTCATACCAAAAAATGTTGCGGTTGACGTAGGAGCAATGGCCAGCCAACCGCCCAGACACATCCAGAATCCGATAAAGCTGATCACATAAAGATTAGTATCGCCTTCTTTGGCTATTATCATGATAATTGAAGTAATGAGAATTATCGCTAAATTCAACATAGCCGCATAACGGGGAGTAATTTTATCAGTAAGAAAACCAAAAACAGGACGACCTAAAGCATTAAAACAAGCAAAGACACCTACTAGTGTGGCAGCTGTTTCGCCTGATATTTTGATGATCTCGTTGCCAACAGGTTTGGATATACCGATAACCATTAATCCGGCAAGACTGCCAATAATAAAGCACAGGAAAAGTCCCCAATAAGCCGGTGTTTTTACCATTTGGCCGACATCAAGGTTCACTGCGGCGGCGGCTGCACCTGCCGGAGGAGTCCATCCTGCCGGTTTCCAGCCTGCAACGGGAAACGCCAAAGACAAAGACAAAATTAACAGAATGATGCCGAAAGCAATTCCAAAGTAAAGGAAAGTCGCAGACAATCCAACGGATGGAATTAAGGCATTGGCGATTTTCCCTGTAATCAGTGCCGATCCGCCAAAACCGGCAACTATCAATCCGACTGCCAGACCTTTTTTATCGGGAAACCATCTGGCACCAACAGCAATTGGACATCCGTAAGCAAGACCGACACCTGATCCGGCAATGACGCCGTATGTTAAGACCAGCAACCAGATATCCGTAGCAAAGCTGGAGAGGACCCAGCCGATGCCAACAATAATACCACCAATTATACTAAGCTTTTTTGGACCTAGCTTCTCCATGATTTGGCCACCAACAAACATCGTAACGGCAAAGAACGCCAGGAAAACCATAAAAGGCAGGTTACCCTGAAAAGCTGATACGTTGAATGCCTTTTCAACTGGTCCCTTAAAAATACTGTAAGCATACACTGCCCCAAGACATACGTTCATAATCAACCCAAGAACAATAAACAACCATCTGCCGCTCTCTGCCGGCATCCCAAACACCTTTGTATCACCAGCCATCAAACACCTCCTCAGAAAATTAATAAAAATTTTTGACTCTTGGTCATTAAAGAGAGGTTTATATGGATAAAGGTCTTCTGTGTCAGGGAAATTGATTACTATGTCAACCCGGTTAGAAATTACCATTTTGGGGATAAATTGATACCAGATTTTTCATCGCATAGGAATGCCGAAACTTGTGAATTTAATTTCAAATCCATGTTTGTCAGCCAAGGTCTTTATTTCAGCAACTTTGTTCAAATCCGGTTTATAACCAACGGAAAAATCTTTCTGAGTTTTGCCTTCAAATGCCAGGATCATGGCTTCCGCCATGCAGGCATAAATAAAGGCAATCTTTTTTAAATTGATTTTTTAGGATAAATAAGTTTAAAGAAATAACATCTTTTACAAGGATAAGTGCAATGTCCATTCGTTACTACAGCACAAATCGCAATTTGAAAAATGTCGCGGGAATTACTCCTTTTACCGGCAAAGTCTCTTTTAAAGAAGCCCTTCTTAAAGGGCAGGCTTCGGATGAAGGTTTGTTTATGCCGGATACTATTCCGCAACTTTCTTTAAAAGAAATACAGAAAATGAAAGGCAAGCCATACAGCGATACAGCATTGCTTGTCTCCAAAGCTTTTCTTGCCGATGAGTTTCCGCTGGAAAATCTTAAAAAAGTAGTAAAAGATTCTTACAACTATCCTGTTCCATTGGAAAAGGTAAAACCTAAAACTTATATAATGCGCCTGGATCAGGGACCTACTGCATCATTCAAAGATTTTGCCGCACGTATGATGGCCAGACTAATGAGCAACTGCCGCCCAAAGGGTGAAAGGCTCAATATTCTTGTTGCCACTTCCGGCGATACCGGTAGCGCTGTGGGTGAAGCTTTTAAGGGTGTAGCGGGTATTGATGTTACTATTTTGTATCCGGAAGCGGAAGTCAGCAACATGCAGAAAAAACAGCTTGATACAATCGGCGGCAACGTGCAGGCATTAAGCGCTGCCGGCAAATTCGACGATTGCCAGAATTTAGTCAAACAGGCGTTTTCTGATCCTGACCTGGTCAAATTTAATCTGACTTCGGCCAATTCCATCAACTTCGGCCGAATTCTTCCGCAAATAATCTATTATATTTACGCATATGCACAGCTTATGGAAAGAGACGAGCAGGTAATTTTTTCCGTTCCTTCGGGAAATTTCGGCAATGCTCTTGGCTGTGAATACGCCCGCCGTATGGGATTACCGGTGGCAAAACTTGTTATGCCGACCAATGAAAATGATGAGTTTCCCATTTTCATGGCAACCGGAATTTATAAAAAAGTTTCACCATCAAGAGCTTGTATTTCCAACGCCATGAACGTCGGACATCCCAGCAACCTGGCACGATTCTTTAATTTGTATGACGGCACAGTCGACCGCGTGGGACAAGTTCACAAATATCCTGACATGGAAGAAATGAGACGATATATTTTTTCTGTGAGCGTGACCGATAAGCAAACCAGAGAAACTATCAAAATCGTTTATAAAAAATATAAAGTGATTCTGGAACAGCATGGAGCCGTTGGCTGGGCAGGACTTGTTGAATACTTCAAAAAATATCCAGAAGAAAAACTGGCTGTTTGTCTGGAAACCGCGCATCCGGCAAAATTCCCGGAAGAAATTCAAAAATTGCTGGGATTAACTATGCCTCTGCCGGACAGCATGAAAAATATCGATCAAAGAAAAGGCAGCGCTGTTTCTATCTCCAACGATTTTAGCGATTTTAAAAAATATCTGCAGAAAAATTTAAAGATCAAAGAATAGAAAGATAATTAGTAGAATTTTCGTAATTCTTCTCTGATTCCCCAAGGTGATGGTTCTATCTTGCCCAAGTTCTCCGGAATATTCTGCCTTAGAATTCCCAGTTTATCAAAAATGATTTCGATTCTTTCGCCGGGATTTATCCACAAATCATTGTCCAGTCCTGTGCAATCAGGTATGGTTCCCAACCCAATAACCGTTCCCGGCAAAGGCGTGAACACAGTTCTAAGAAATTTAACCGCTTCCTCGGGATGTACACAATATTCAGAAGTGCTGCCCTTCCATAAATAGCGCTGCCCTATTTTCACCTTTACATTCAAGGCCAGAGTATCGCCGACCTCATCGGGAGTGACAATAAACGGTCCCAATCCGTTACTGCAGTCGAAATCCTTGCTTCTAGCCGGACCTCCTAATCCCATCATTTCCTTAAATTGTATGTCGCGAGCCGACGAATCGTTGAAAATAGTATATCCGGCTATAGGCATCGCTTCATTTCCGGTAATTACCGCCAGTTCCGGTTCAATATCCAGATAAGAAGTATAAGCAGGCCAATGAATTGTGTCGTTGTCTCCGATAATTGCATGATGGTTTCCTTTATAATAAAGCATCCTCCCGCTCGCTGCCGCTTTAATTCTGTTTCTAATAAACGGCGCAATAATCGAACCGAAAAAGCCGAACGCATGTTTTATCAGAGTTGCTGCCGAATTTCCCAAATGACGTGGTGAAAGACCGAAATCAATCAGCGCCCTGGGAACAGGTACAGGAGAAAGTATTTTTGCCTTTTCGAGTGGTATTTTCTCATCATCATTGAAAGAGGAAATGTAAGCATTTCCGTATTTCAGAAGGTCCCTGGCAGCATTTTCGCTTGACGGCAGATTTTCCAGATAAGAATAAACGTCGGAAAGTTGAATGTTTGTTTGCCCTGATTTTTGCTGCAGTGTTTCAAAAGATACGGCATAACCGCTGATGACAACCCCAAACTTTGGCGCAGTACCGGATTTAGCCTGAAAATTAAGAAATTTCATACAAGCCTTTTCCTGAAATTTATTTTTTCTTCATTATGGTATTCTTTATAATCCAGACGCTTATCAGCACGAAAACGACGGCAACTCCGAACAAGGCGAGAAGCCATTTGGTATTTGTTGCCAATCCGGAAAGCGCAACCAGCACTGGCGTTGCATGCTGTAAATCCGCCAAAAAGTACAGGTGCATCATATTTTCGATTAGATCACAAATCCCGGCAATAAATGGCGTCAGGATAATAAAGTTGAATCTCGGATTAATATTGTCGATTTTAAACGCTCTGGCGATAAGCAGACTTAAAAATATGCTGTACCAGATGGGATGAAAATTATCGAAATAAAAATGTTTGTAATAAGTATTAATCTGTCCTGATGCAATCCAGACCGATGCTATTGATTTAAAAGTATCACTGGAAAAGGTCGTCTGAAGGGCTGAAACATTTTTTACACCCAGCGGGTGAAGAATTGAACCGATAATAATCTGCGAGGTAAAATAAAAGATGCCGAACACAGCAATAAGAAAATTGGAATCGGATTTTCTAATGATGAAATTTTCCACCCGTAAAAATATGTTCATGGCATTTCGTCCTTAGTTAATCAGAAAGCGTTCTTACAAATTCTATTTCCCGCGGGACTTTGTAGTTGGACAGATATATTTTACAAAAGCGACTGATCTCCTTATCGTCGGGAGAATATCCTTCTTTCAGCACAATTTCAGCTTTCACCAGTTCACCGCGCATTAAATCCTGTTTCCCTATTACACGCGAATTCTTCACCGCAGGATGCATGTTCAATACCGTTTCAACTTCGCGCGGATAGACGTTGAATCCGCTGGTGATAATCATTCGCTTTTTCAATCCGGTTAAAAAAATGTAATTTTCTTCGTCCATTTTGCCCATGTCGCCGGTATAAAGCCAACCGTCCTTGATTACTGAAGCGGTAGCCGCTTCATCTTTATAGTAACCTTTCATAACGTTGCCACCCCGGACAATTACTTCACCAATTTGATTGCGCGGAAGTTCCCTGCCGGTATCATCAACAATTTTCATGTCAACACCGGTCAGGGGTATGCCGATGGATCCCCGTTTGGCTGCAAGTTCAAGCCGGTTGAAAGAACAGACAGGCGAAGCTTCCGTCAGACCATAACCTTCCAGAATGCGCACGTTGAATTTTTTCTCAAAAAAAGAAAGGAAATTCGGCGGTATTGCAGCGCCACCGGTGATGCATATTTTCAGTGAACTCAAATCGTATTTTGCCGCTTTTTCATAATAGGCCATTCCCATATAGAGACGTGGAACTGCACAAATATATGTTATTTTCTCTTTTTCTATTTTGGAAAAAAGACTTTCCATGGTTAACCTATCCATCATGACGGTGGAACAGCCGGCCTGAATGACGTTTAACATATTCAATGTGGCTCCAAAGGTATGAAACAGTGGAATAAGGCAGAGGCCAACATCATCAGGGCTTCTATGAAAGAGCGGATGAATCATATTGAGCTGCTCACATAGATTGCGATGGGTAAGTACCGCGCCCAGAGGTTTCCCGGTCAATCCTGCTGTGTATACAATAACAGCCGGATCTTCCGGATTAATTTCTGTCGAACAAAAAGACGAATCATTGCTATCCGCACCGGCAATCAGTTCTCCGTTCTGATTTAATGAATCCACAGCAATCACCTGATGACAAGATAAAAGCTTATCTTTAGCTTCCTGATATTTTTTAATCTGTGACGTCTGGGTTATTAAAATCCTGGAATCCGAATTGTTCAGTAAATAGGTTAACTCAAATGAAGTCGAAGACGTGTTAATAGGAACAACGGCCGCTCCGGTTTTAAGCACACCGAAATAACTATAAACAAATTCAGGTATGTTGGAAAGCATAACAGCGACATTATCTCCCTTTTCAATACCTGACTGCTTGACTATACCGGCAACGCTGTTTACTGCCCTATTTAACTGACTGTAAGTAATATACTGTCTCTCGCTAACGAAAGAGATGCGATCACTATATTTTTGAACAGAATCTCTGAATAATTGTATTAAATTAATGGTCTTAATAACCTCCATAAAAAATTGCTGAGCACCTTAGCATGACAACATATTTTTTTCAAGAGAATAACATAGTTAGAATATTTTTTTACTTTTTTATAGGATATTGTTTCCGATAAGGATAGAATGCTTCAAGTATTCCGTATACAATCCTCCAAAGACTTTCTCGTCCTGGACATATCTTCAGGCTTTACTTCCATGGTGATGGTTGAATCGTAACCCTTTACAATGAGAGACTTCATAATTGCCATATAATCCACAATTCCCTCTCCCAGCGGCAGATGGAGATCATCTTTAACGCTTGTGCCTCCACGGTTGTCATGTACATGGAGATGAACAATTCTGGAAAAGTGATCTTCGATGAAACGAAAAGATGTGTTCTTTTTTGCGAGAAGCTGGGCATGTCCGATATCCAACGTCATCCTGAGATCAGGTATAATCTCAAATGCCGAGCTGAAGCTTTCTGAACGTTCACTCAAATTTTCGATGCAGACGGTAATCCCATAATCATTACCGTAGTCCACAATCCGGGAAAGCAATTCCAATTTACCGGGAAGGAGTTCTGCCGGAAGCCATCTTTGATCAATCCAAAAATGGAGAGTAGCTTTGGTAATATCCAGTTGCCGTGAAAGGTTCATCAATGTTCTGATACGCGGAAGAAATTTGCTTTGAAGCACATTTATATCCAGAGGATTATCTTCGTTGGGATAATGGGCCAGAAAGGAAACATCGTATTTGTTTTTTATTTCCAGAAGTTGAGGAAACCAGCCTTCAACTGTCGCGGGGTCATTAAGAGAAATTTCCACAAACGGGCAACCGAGTCCGGCTACTTCAAAAATTTCTCCAATATTATGAGCCCTTCCGCCAATAGTGATCATGCTGCTTAACCTTAACGTATATGTAGTGGCTGTTCCCCGAACAGCCCGCGATTTTCTGCGCGTTCAGGGGAACGCGCCCTACATTGGCCTTCGCCTCTCTGCCACCTCAATATCATCCTTGATTTAGAAATGGTATTCGGACTGAGGTTTTCTAAAGTCTTCCTTCCCTTTTCAGTCTGTCAATAATTTTTTGTATCTCCGGCAATTTCAAACTGGCCGCCTTTTCACCTTCGAAAATAGCCTCGTTAAATTTGTTCATATCGGCAGAGCCGATATTCTTTATTTTCGGACGAATCACAACATCGGCGTTTTTGATTTGATACTCGGAAATTCGGGCATACATTATGTCTAAAGACTTTCTCATCGTCTCCATTATTCCGTCGGGTACGTCGGTATTGATGCCTCCGGAAATATCCACGGCAATAACAATATCTGCCCCATTGCGGCGAGCTACATCGACAGCTACAGGGCTCACCACGCCACCATCAATATAAGTACTGTTTCCGACCTTCAAAGGTTGAAACACACCCGGCACGGAGCAACTGGCATGCACAGCCATACCTGTATTGCCCCTAGCAAAGACCACTTCTTCTCCGGTAGCCGCATTAGTTGCCACGGCGTAATAACGTATTTTCAATTTTTCTATGGGAGTATTCTGAATATTTGAATTGATGAAATTCTCTATTTTTTCACCTTTAATAAGCCCGCCCCTCCAGATCTTCCAGTCATAATCGATAATATTGTCCGCTTCCATCTTCATGGCAATTCCCTGAAGTTCGAAGGCGCTCTTTCCCGAAGCATACAAGCTACCGACCAGACTGCCTGCACTTGTTCCCACAATCATGTGTATCGGAATCTTCTGAGCCTCCAGCACCTTCAGTATCCCAATATGCGCAAACCCCTTGGATGCTCCCGCCCCTAACACAACCGCAATCTGAGCCGGCTTCGGAGGCGCAGGCGGTCGTATAATAGCACAAGCAATAAGTGTAAAAATTGTAAAAACCAAAATCAAAAATGCTTTAAGTTTTGGACTATTTTGAAAATCAAACATTTTCGTTCTTTCCAGTTACGATCAATATACTATTACAATCCAACTTTTATCTTAAATCTATGAGTTAAAGATTACTTTAAGAACTTATTTTCTATTAAGTCAACAATGCCCTTAGCATCATTTATATCGAAGCATGGAACACCGGCGTCCATCATTATATCTGAAGCAATGGCCAATAAATTATCTTCCTTTTTACACAGTAATTCCCGCTTTAATTCGGAGCGAAAAACTTCGATCTTGGGGAAAGGATTTCCTTTATAACCTTCAGAAAGAATTATATCCGCACCCTTTATATATTTATCCCTGACTTCTTCCAGCGAATGATCATGATCCAAATCCTCGATTAAGGCCAACCGGTGAGCAGAAGAAATTACCGTCGTTCGGGCACCCGCTTTTTTATGACGCCAGCTGTCCTTTCCTTCATGATCGATGTCAAACCCCTGAATATTATGCTTGATTGTTGCGACTTTATATCCTCTTTTGACCAGCTCCGGAATCAGCTTTTCGATTAAAGTCGTTTTACCGGAATTGGATTTACCCACAATGGATATGATCGGTGTTTTCATTATTACTCGAAATACCTCTATTATTAAATGTTTCGGAATTATCGAGATACATATTCTTCAAAAGATTCATAACATATATTTTTTTCTTTGCCAATCAAGCCGTTGCATATCCTTACATTAACAATAAATTGCGCACGTGGTTTTTTCTTTTTTTAACTCAAAGTTCAAGAAAATTTTTATGTGACCGCCAGTCAGATTTGGCAGTGATTGCGAGTTTACAACATTATGAATTTTTGAAGTTTCGTGCAATTTAAATATAAATCGCACCTTTATACGAACTTTGATACTTTTTCATTTTTTATTCAAAACAATTTATTCTAAATAAATAAAAAATCTCTTGACAAAAAACAATCTGTATGATTTTTTTATAACGCATGTTCAATATAAAATAAGAGGGGACTGCTCATGCCCAAGATCATCAATCATGATGAATACCGTCAGGAGTTATTGAAAAAAAGTTTACGTCTATTCACACGCAAGGGTTATCATAACATAAACATGAAAGAAATCGCCGCCGAAAACGGCGTATCCACAGGATCACTCTATCATTATTTCCCGTCTAAAGAAAACATGCTTGCGCAAATGATTGCCTGGCTCGGCGATGAAAACGTAGACGAATATATCCGCCGGACAGGTTCTATCGATAGTGTCCGTGAACGTTTTGACATAATTGTAAACTACTGGAAGGAAAATCGTGAGCTTTATCAGAATATTATGCTCCTGGCGATTGATGTTTTCCGGAATGTAGATATGAAGCAGTGGAAGGAAGTCTATTCATTTTTTGCCGAACGCTATACGGCTGGAATGTCGGAACGATTAAATATCTCGCGGCAGTTAGCCAAATCGATATTTATTCATTTTCTTGGACTTTCTTTCCATTCGCTGGCTTTTGACGAATCCGACGAATACAACAGCCAAGTAGATTTTCTCGACACGATTCTCAGACCCCCTATCGTAGACGCGCCCGACGATCTGGAAAAAGCCGCGCAAAAACTCAAGAAAGTAACCCGTACTGTCTTGATGAATCCGTTGGCTCCTGAAAAAACAACTACCGAAAAAAGAAAAATAAGAAGCAAAGTAATAACGACTAAGAATAAAAAATAACCGGATCTCGAAAAAAATAAAACAAAAATCGGGAATAAGGAGGAACCATGAATAAAGCTCTGGACGAGTTGTTTGTTTACCCGAAGGAACTGGTTGATGAGGAGTCGAAACGCGTAATTCACTTGGTCAGGCAATGGGCTGACAAGGAAATTATCTCAAAACGCCAGGAGTACCGGGAAAATTATGAGAAGCTTTTCATCGAAACGAGGAAATCACTCAATCTAACCATTGGTTTGCAGAGACTCACACTGCCGGAAGAACACGGGGGCTTCGGCTGGAACAATCCCGCTAACGCACCAGGCATCGCTTCCATCCTTACCGAAATCGGACGCGCGGACGCTGCTATTGGTGTAGCTGCTGCCGTCAAGTATACAATCCTAGCCGCAATCACAATGGCGCCGAATTTCGATAAAGCTCTGTGTGATGCGCTGGCGCCCGTTTACTGTGGCGAAGAATTAAAGACTTTTTCCCTTATCCTCCCAGGTATGGGAAACATTGGACAGGACACTCCTTTATTCCTGGGCAGATCTATCCTGGCTTCCGTTGAGGCGGAAAGCGATGGTTATGTAGTTAACGGCAAAGATCTCCGGCCAATCAACAGCGGTGCTATAGCCGATTTGTTTTGTGTAGTTTGTGCTGATAAAGCGGACAAACCATGTATTGCTCTCGTTCCCGGCGATAACGCCAATGTAGTTCGCGGCAAAACTCTGCTGGAAACCGGATTAAATGCCAGCTCCAATGCCGATGTCAGTTTTAATAATGTAAAAATTCCCAAGTCATACGTAATTTCCCGCCAAGGCGTCGTCGAGGAACTCTACACATGGTTGAATCTCCTGCTGGGAGGCGTGAGTGTCGGCACGGGCATGAATTTCTTTGAAATGGTCGGCGACTGGTCCGAAACGAGAACAATCAAAGGCGGATACATGATGAAGGAAAATCCTCTTTGCGCTTCCGTTCTGGCTGATGTGGCTGACGAGGTTTTTACTTCGAGATTATTCCTTTACGATCTTGCCCAGACAATCTCCAAACCCAACGATTGGGGACAAAGCGGCAGCCAAAGAGTATATACAATTGCGCAGGTTATCGGCTCGAAGATTCAACAAAATGTTATGCGGGCAATAAACAGAGGACTGGAACTGATGGGATCAGCCGGCTACTCCAAAGAGTGGCATGTGGAAAAACACTGGAGAGATATCAAGACAATCCAGTCATACCTTTGCGGAGTCGGTGCCGAGGCGCCGGTAAAGATGGATACGGCGCGGTTTTTCTTTGACTGCAAAGATATTTAAAAGGAGACGAATAATGAAAAACTTCGATGAATTCTCAAAACCGGAGGAATATATATCGCCTATGGACAAACACATCCGTAGCGTCATTAGAAACTGGGCAGACAAAGAGGTAATGCCTTACAGACGTAAATATGATGAAGACTGGAAAGACCATCACATTATTGAGCCGGCCTTCGACAAGCTCATGGGAAATAGTGGCATAGGCCTTCAAAAAGCGCTGTTCCCGCCGGAACTGGGAGGATGGGGCATTGGACAATCCGATTCCGCCTTCACTATCTCCTGCGCGTTGGCGGAAGAGGTTGGACGGGCGGACACGGCTATGGCCGTAGCTTTTATGGTCACCTATTGGCCGCTGACAACAATTCTTGTCGAACCTCATGTGAACTGGCGGCTGGCCAAAGAATTTGCGCCGATGTTCTGCAATGCCGAAAAAGCTGTGTTCGCAGCCAATGCCATGACTGAGCCTCAGGGTGGAGCGGATATTGAAAATCTGGAATTGACCGGAGGGAAAACCATCCGCACCGTTGCCCGTTTGGAGGGCGACGAATGGGTAATTAACGGCCACAAACTCTGGCCGACCAACAGTGGAGGTGTTGCCAAGCTTTTTGTGGTACCCTGCACGACAAAACCCGGCTCAACTGATCTCAAAGACTTTGCCATGATCTTCGTTCCCGCCGAGACCAAAGGTGTAACTCAAGGGGGACCTTATGAAAAAGCCGGTATGGCCGCCGATAAAAACAGCGACATCTGGTTCGAGGATGTAAGAGTACCCAGCTGGTATCGAGCTCATGGACCGAGCATGGACGCTCAGATATTCCGCGAAATCATTCCCTGGGGATTAGCGGCCAGCATGGGATTTATGTGTGGCGCCATGCTCAACCTTTATGAAATTCTCTATGACTTCGTCTCGACGAAAACTTACAAGAACAAGCCACTGAAAGAAGACGATCATATTGCCTCGATTATTGGCCGGATCGCCGGAGATATAGATATCTGCAGAATTCTATCCTATGAAGCGGCAAAAATGGGCGACAGGCGCAACAAACCTTATGGCTATCCCATCTATTCGGATGAAGTGGCCTGTAAGATGCGTAACCTGAAAGACTTCGTCTCTGACAGAGCGGTGGATATTTTCGGCAAGGCCATGGATGTTCTCGGCCCATATGGCGCCGACCGTGAATACGATATCGAAAAGCATTGGCGCGATATCAAAATCATTCAGTTATGGATGGGCGGCAAGCAGCTCTGTCAGATGGAAGCAGCACGGTATTTCTTCAACTGCAAGACATTATAGGAGAATAAATCATGGAAGAAGCCAATAAAGGAGTAATTGACTTAACCGACCGAGTTTTTCAGGAACTGCTCAAAAAGCCGGGCTTCAAAGAAGGCATACGAACTGTTCTGCAGAACATAGATCCCGAAGCAAGCCGAAGACTGGTCAGGACGATGATGTGGCAGGACCCGGAGTTTTTTCTGGGATTGCTGGGCGCCGTTCCTTCTATCTTCAATACCTTAATTCAAAGCCTGGATGAACTGCTCATCCAGCTTAACGATAAATTTTCACCTCTGCTGCTTCACGATTTTATGAAGTCTCTTGTCTTATCGATTGATAAAAAATCTCTGGAAAGTATCGTCCGCAACGGCAAAGTACTGGCAACAGAATTGTGGGCTATAGCGGAAGAAACATACCAGGAGCAAAACGATTCCAATACTAATACGGAGGGAGGAGAACATGGAAAATAGCGCCGCGATGCCCGCCAAGGGAGGAGTACTCAAAGAGGTATTAAGCACACCCTTCGTGAAAGATATAATACGTAGTTCTTTACAAAGCAGGAAACCCGACAAAACCCATCCGCTTGTTGTTGCTCTTATCTGGCAGGACCCGGAAGTCATTCTGTCCATTTTGGGCTCTATTCCAGCTATAGTCAACTCCTGCGTAGGGGCTTTGGGAGAAACGGGAAAGCAACTTAATGAAAAATTTTCGCCGGAATTACTCAGAGATTATCTTGGCAGTATTATAAATGATATCGACACTGAAGAATTCAAAGTACTCGCTGACGCTTACGCCACGATGATGAAAAACCTCTGGGAGGTTTCACCGGAATTAAGAGAAACGATCGGCAAAACAATAATGCAGGAAGCTCCTCCTTTGATCGGTGAAGGAATTAATGCGGCAACAAAGTTTATCAATGATGTCAGCAAAAACGATCCCCGCCTGGTAAGCAAGTTCGTTTCCGATGTAGTGAAAAATATCGACGGTGAAGAATTCCGGGACGCAACTCACACCATCGTCAACGCGGTCCTCGATCAGAAGTTGCATCTGTTTTCCTGGACATGGCAGCTGTTGCGCAAAAGAATGAAGCAAAAAAAACAGAACTATCGATAATTACCGAATCTATTGGAGTTATTGTTTAAAACTGAATGGAGGTATGTTCCATGAAAAATGTTGAAAAACCGGCCGAACTGGATAATGCCACTGATCTTGCCGGCAGTGTCGTCTGGAAGACAGTAAAAACGCCCACGATCAGGAAGCTGGTGAAAGCCGTAATCCGTGAGGCGTTGAAGGACTGGTCGGGCGACAGTAAACTCAAAGCGCGGATGTCTTCGAATGTGGAAAAGGTGGTGGAAAGTATCCTGTCCTCCGAAGGCAAATCCGACAGCAAAATGGGTGCCGAACTGGGAAAACTCCTGACCGCCTTTGCCCGGGAAACCAATGAGGAATTGAAAAAGGGGGAGAAAGTCATTGAATATCCGCGGCAGACCGCCTTCAACGAGTTTATCGTCAACACAGATTTCGGCGAAATCAAGGAAATGGTTGATCGCTCCGAAGGGAATGTTATTCAAAACATTAATGTTGCCATTGAATGTATCTGGAAATATCCGGCCAAGGTGGGGTCCATACTGGCCACGCTGGTATCTGCGGGTAATATTTCCCTCAAGAGCCTTTCCCTTATTGTCGGTTCGCTTCTGGACAACCTCGGTCCCGACCTGACGGCGGATATTCTTCTCTCCGTGGTAAGAGAATTAAACGGCAGGGAAATCGGAAAACTTGTCAACACGCTTTCCGAACTACTGCGCCGTTTGCATACGGGAAGCTATCTGCTGGCCAGGGGCGGAAAACCGCTTTTTGAAATTTATCTGACAAATTTTCTGAAGGATGCCGTCAGTGAAATAAATCCCGAAATATTCACGAAGGCACGCGTTGCTCTGGCCGAAGACGCTGAAACAATCGCCAAATCTCTGGCGGAAGTGATGGGTGAAAACGAGAAAATGCTCTTCGCATCGCTGGCTGCCTATTCCTCCCTGAAAAACCCGAAAATCAGGGCCAAAGCCGTCAAGTTAAATCTTTACGAAAACAGCATTCAGGAAAAATTCGTCGAAGCAGCCGCTATAGGTATTGCCGATTTGGACACACAGGTCATGGCGGATAATTTCAACGCCTCGCTGAGAATCATGAATAATATCCATGAAGCAAGTCCGGATCTATTTGCGACTCTCCTGCGCGGTTTTGCCGATTCCGTGGATGAGGACGAATTGCAAAAAACGGTGAGATGGCTTGTTCCCGAAGTCGTCAATACCTTTAAAACATTGGCACCTGCGACAATGCCTTTATTGATAAACGGATTCTGTGACATGGTTAAATCTGATCAAAGCGAGGAGGCCAGGAAAGCCATTGAAAATCTTAGGTCGGTTATTCTGGCGGACGGAGGTGCGACATGATGAACGAATGGAAAGAAATTGCCAATACAATGGAAAATACCTATTTGAGGAAGTGGAAAGAAAGCGGTAGGGCCGCAGTTGGTTATCCGTGTACGTATGTTCCCGATGAAGTTATTTATGCCGCCGACATCCTTCCCTACCGCCTGCGTGGAACGGGAACGACCTCTTCTTCCATAGGCGATACTTACTTTGGTCCGGTTATCTGCAGTTTTCCCAAATGTGTGCTGCAGCTTGCCGGAGAAGGTAGGTTCAATTTCCTCGATGGAACGATCATCGTGCCGGGATGTGATTCCATGAGAAGACTGGATGAATGCTGGCGCAAGGCGGCGGACGACTACAAAGGAATCCTGCCTGGATTTTTTCACTATTTCGGAGTTCCCCATAAAGTAACCGATTATAGCCTGATGTGGTTTTATGAAGAAACCTTAAAACTTAAAGAGAAGCTCGAAAAACACTTCGGTGTGACCATTACGGATAAAGCGCTGAAAGTCGCCATCAGTGTTTATAACGAGAGCAGGAAACTGCTTATGCAGCTGGATAAACTCCGGGTGAAAGATAAACCGGTTATCAACGGCGAAGACGCTCTTTCTATCATATTGGCCAGCACCGCCATACCCAGGGATGAATTCAACAAAATGTTGCGCAAAACCCTGTCGCAACTGGAAATCAAAAAAGAAACAATCAAGGGTAAAAAACGGCTGATGCTGGTGGGATCTATCAATGATGATCCGGAATTCATGAAGGTCATCGAGGACTGCGGAGCGGTCATCGTGACCGATACGATGTGCTTCGGTTCCCGCTCATACAGTGATCTTACCGAGGAAGAAGGCGATCCGTTGTTCGCCCTGGCCAAACGATATCTCAATCATGCCTATTGCCCGCGTATGTTCGGTTATTACAAGCCAAGGCTCAAAAACATTATGGACCGGGCAAAGAAGGCAAAGGTGGACGGCATCATCCTGCAGAACATCCGCTTCTGCGATTTACACGGTTCGGAAAACGGCATTTTCGAAAGAGACCTGGAAAAGGAAGGCATCCCCTGCATGAGAATGGAGAGAGAGTACGGACCGCTTACCGAGTCGGGACGTGTAAAGATGAGGATTGACGCATTTCTGGAAAGAATTTCCTAAAAGGAGAATTTGCCATGGAACAACAGGATAAAATCGCCATCGAAGTCATCAAGAATATCGCCATTGATTCATCAAGAGTGCTGGCAGAGAGACAGCGTGCAATAGACGCTTTAACGCTTTTTCGTGAAGCGGCTCTCCCTGCTTTCAAGGAAATAGAAAAAAAGTTGACGTAAACATCCTGAAGGAAAGAGCAAAACTCTACATTCAGAGGATAAAAGACGGCGCCGTTCTCAGTATGAACGCTTAGTAAATTAGAAATTATTTTTTGCGCTTTATAAACAGAAAATAATTTTATTAACGCACTTATCCCGTTTATCGGGGTTAATAATGAGGTTGCCAGATGAGAAAGGAAACAAAAGAATACAATTTCGACTGGAATATGTGGACCATTCTGGAAAACGCTTCCAAGACGGCGGATGGTTTCCGCAAGGAATACGAAACGCTTCTTAATTATATTCCCAATTATCGCAACGTATTGGATGCCTTTGTCAGGCACGGCGAACCTGGCATACTTTTTTTGAAGATTATCGCCAAATACTCCAATGATTGCGTTCGTGCTCATATCGAAGGCAGGAAAACGGCTGGCGTAACGTTTTGTTTTGCCACCCCTGTTTTGTACGCTTTCAATATCCAACCCGTCACTCTCGAGCCTTGGAGCGTTCTGGGAACCGTGGTTTTAAAGAGAGGAACCTCCGAATTTTTAGACTATTGCAGCGAGCTCGGTTTTACAGAAACATCCTGTTCTTCGCAGAGAGGCTCGCTGGGAGCTTATCTGTGCGACCTGGCGACAAAACTTGATTTTGTTGTTTACGATTCTCCGGGAATCTGCGATACCAACGCCAATTCCTTTGCATTTGCCGCATCTTATCTGGATATTCCCTTTTATCAGCTTAACTATCCCAGCACGCTTACCGATGAACGTGCAAAGGAATATCACCATGCCGATTTTAAGGGATTGATATCCTTTCTGGAAGAACAGACCGGCAGAAAACCGGATATGGAAAAACTGCGTGAAATCATGAAAGAGAATAAAAGGCAGGATGAACTTACCTGCGAACTGCTGGATCTGCAGCGGCTCAAGCCCTCTCCCATGCCTCCGATATATGAGCTGATGCTCTACGGTGGGCGTTTCATGATGAACGGCACAAAAGAATACACCCAACTTCTGGAATCCATGGTCGCACATACCAGAAAGAAAGCTGAGGCCGGCAAAGCTGGCACAACATCCGGCAACGAAAGGGCCAGAGGACTTTTCTGCTACATTGATCATTACACGACGGATGGAAGGCTGTGGGATTTTCTGGATAAGCGGGATATTTCACACATGGGCTCCATACTGTTTAATTTCTGGCAGAAGGATAGTTTGTATGCCGCGGGCAAGGAGGATGAAGGATACAACCTCGAAGATGAAAGCCTTGAGGCCATCATTGATTCCCTTGCCGACCAGATGTCCAGAATGCCGATGGTCAAACAAATCCGGGGGCCTTATGATGCTCCTGGCATGTGGCTGGATGACACGCTGGGCGCAATCAACATCATGAAACCGGATTTTGTCGTTTATATGGGAACGATGGGCTGCCGTAATACCTGGGGAATGGTGAAGCCCTTCGTCCGAGACTTGGAAAAGCACGGTATTCCGACGCTATATATCTATGCTGATAGTTTCGACGACAGAGTACAATCATGGGAAGCGGTAGCAGACAAACTTGAAGAATTTTTGAAGATCCGCAAAATCATAACCTGACTTTGATTGTCGGGCTAAGCGATGTTGGAAATTATTGCCGCATAACCAAGGTGCCGGCTTTTTATAAAAGGAGAGAGCATGAAAAGGGAAACCAAGGAATATCATTATGACTGGAACCTGTGGACCATTTTGGAAAACGCGGCAAAAACTTACGATGGCTCGAAAAAGGAATATGAAGCGCTTCTTCCCTACGTGTATCACTATAAAGATGTACTGGACACTTTTGTAAGGCAGGGAGAGCCGGGTGTTCTTTTCCTGAAGTTGCTTGCCAAATACATGAAAGACTGCGTTACAGCCAGAGAACGGGGCAAAAAAGTATCGATGAATACCTTTTGTCTGGCTATTCCTATTCTCTATGCTTTTGATGTTCAACCTTTGGCACTGGAAGTATGGTCCGTTCTGGGCACTATTGTTCTCAAACGCGGTACGGCGGAATTTCTGGATTTCTGCTGTGAACTGGGGTTCACGGAGACATCCTGCTCCGCCCAAAGAGGAGCATTGGGAGCTTATTTGTCAGGACTGGGCGTCAAGCCGGATTTCATTGTTTGCGATTCTCCCGGTGTTTGCGACACCAACGCCAATTCCTTTGCATTTGCCGCCGCCTATCTGGATTTGCCTTTTTATCAATTGAATTACCCTTCCACATTGACTGAAGAGCGCACTGAAAGATACCATCGAAAAGATTATCGGGAGCTTATTAAATTTTTAGAGGAACAAACAGGCCGTAAGCTTGACGAGGATAAACTGAAGGAAATCATCAGAGAAACCCGAATACAGGATGAACTCGCCGCAGAAATTTTTGAAATGCTTCGATTGAAACCATCTCCTGTTCCTCCCGTGTACGACTTACTTCTATATGGCGGAAAATTTATGATGGGAGGCCTTCCGCAATACACGGAACTTTTGCAGTCAATGGTCAAAAAAGCAAAGGATAACATGCAAAAAGTCATAGCCGGCACAAAATCCGGTATGGAGAAAGCCAGGGGAATGTTCTGTTACATCGATCATTACACGACGAATGCCCGGATGTGGGATTTTCTGGAAAGCAGGGATATCAGCCATCTCGGATCTCTTCTTTTCTGTTTCTGGCAGCAGGAAATGCCTTATGCCAAAGGCAGGGAAGATGAAGGATACAGCATTGACGACAGTTCTGTAGATGCAATGATTGATTCGTTGGCGGCAATGAATTCGAGAATGCCGATGGTCAAGCAGATCAGGGGACCTTATGACGCGCCAAATATGTGGCGTGATGTTCTGGTTTGTGCCAATCTCATGAAACCTGATTTCGTGGTCTATATGGGCACGATCGGCTGCCGCAACACATGGGGAATGGTCAAGTTGCTGGTCAGAGATCTGGAGAAGGCAGGTTATCCGACGATTGTTTTGTATGGAGACGGATTTGACGACAGGGTACAGTCTTGGGAATCCATTATTGATAAAATAGAAGAGTTTACGCACTTAAGGGGGATTTTAAAATGATTGTAGCGGGATGTGATGTTGGTTCTCTGACCGCGAAAGCGGTCATTATGAACGGTTCCATTCTGGGGTATGCCGTGATTAAGGCGAAATCAAAACCCGAGGAATCGGCCGCTGAAGTAATGAATAAGGCACTCGAAAAAGCCGGCCTGAAAATGGAGGATATTTCCTACTGCGTAGGCACTGGTTACGGCAGAAGCAAAATTCCGTTTGTCAATCTAACCATGTCGGAAATTGCTTGCCATGGCAAAGGCGCGCAATGGATCATGCCCTCGGTGCGCACTGTCATTGACATCGGCGGACAGGACTGCAAAGCCATGCGTCTGGACAAAGACGGTAACATCCTCAAGTTTTCCACCAACGACAAGTGCGCCGCCGGAACAGGAAGATTTCTGGAAGTCATGGCAAAACTTCTGGGAGTGAGCCTCGATGAATTGGGAACCATATCCGAGAATGCCAAAGATCCTCTTTCACTTTCCTCCACTTGCACCGTCTGGGTACAGGCCGAAGTTATTCATCACCTGAATTCCAAAAAACCGGTTGAAGATATTGCCGCTGCCATCAACAGGGCAATGGCTATACGCGTTGGTATCCTGGCCAAGCAAGTGAGCGCGGAGAAGGATATCTGTATGTCCGGCGGGGTGGCAAAAAACAAAGGAGTGGTTTCCCACCTGGAAAAAGTGCTCGGTGTAAAAATCAAAAAACTCAAATACGATCCCCAAATCGTCGGGGCAATAGGTGCGGCAATAATCGCCGGCGAAAAAGCAAAAGGAGGAAATATGTCATGATAGTAGCCGGATGCGATGTCGGTTCTCTGACTGCCAAGACAGTGATTATGAAAAACAACGAAATATTGGCAGCGCAGGTTGTACGTGCGAAATCCCATCCTGAAGAATCGGCGAGGGAAGTTATGGACAAAGCTCTCGAACAAGCGGGTCTTGTCATTGATGAAATAGCTTTTTGTGTAGGAACCGGTTACGGCCGGACAAGCATTCCTTTCGCCAAGATGGTAGAATCGGAAATTGCCTGTCACGGTAGGGGAGCCCAGTGGCAGATGCCGTCGGTACGAATGGTCATCGATATCGGCGGACAGGATGCCAAAGCCATCCGTCTCGACGACAAAGGCAATGTCATCAGGTATGTATATAATGACAAGTGCGCTTCCGGAACGGGAAGATTTCTGGAAGTCATGGCCGACGCATTGAACATCGACCTTACGGAGATGGGAGCGGTTTCCCTGACTTCTCAAAATCCGATCAGCATATCCAATCAATGCGTCATTTTTGCCGAAACGGAAATAGTTTCCCTGGTAAATGAAGGCAAAGACATTGCCGATATCGTCAGCGGTCTGCACAATGCGCTGGCACACAGAGTTGCCGCACTGGCCAAGGGAATCGAGCTGCAGGAAGACATAGTGATGACTGGCGGAGTGGCCAAGAATGTGGGAATGTTTACCGCGCTGGAAAAAGCACTGGGGAAAAAAATAAAAAACATCGGCAGAGATCCCCAAATCAACGGCGCTATAGGCGCGGCTATATTCGCTGCCGAACGGTTGAGAAACTAGGAAACAGTCTTTATGGAGCTTTTCGAAAAAACTTTCGATGAAATTAAAAATTATGTCGTGCAGAGAAGCTCCATATCAAGGTTCGCCTCTGCAAGTGTAATTGACTGGCCAAAAGGAGAAGGCCGAAATGTGGTTTTAGCCGATGAAGTAGGCGTAGAGCTGGGAAATCCGCAGATGGCTTCCACATCCGCTCTCCTCTGGACGGAAAATCCGGATCTGGTAAGTGATGGAAAAATCACTCTTATCGGTCCGGACATGCCATCAAGCAAAGGGCAAAATCTTCCCTTCGGAAAGGTTGTTCTTGTTTGTGTAGAAGGGTTCAACGAAGAAAACACCTATGAACGATACAAGGAAATAGAAGCAATCAGATATTCCATCGATCTCAAGGGCTATATGATGAGAACGGCTTCTCAGTATCAGAGAGAATGGAGCCGCGTAAGCAAAGACGCGCTGCAAAACGGTTTTTCCTTTGAAATTCTAGGCAGCGCACTACGCAATGAATATCTAAAGAAGGATTTTGTTAAATCAGTAGAATTTCTTTTTGTAACATCAAGCACCGAAGATGTGCACGAACTGAAAGAAATAACAAAAAACGTAAGCAGAACAATCAACGCTATGGACAAGATGCTCAATGAAATTGAATCGGACTGCGATCAGTGTGAATACAATGATGTATGCGATGAAGTCAACGAACTAAAGAAGATGAGAAATGTCCGTGATAAAAAGAGGATAAATGCGAATGGATAAAAAAACAAAAACAATTGCTTTGTGCGGAAAAGGCGGTGTGGGAAAAACATCCGTCTCGGCGCTGATGGTAAAAAATCTGGCTGAAAGAAAAGATCTGAAAATTCTGGCAATCGATGCTGATCCGGCAGTAGGCCTTTGCACTGCATTGGGGATACAGATCAAAAAAACCGTGGATGATATCAGAAATGATTTAATCAATTCGATTAAGAAGGGAAAAAGCCAGGATAAGACAGCTACGCTCAACATGCTCGACTATGAACTTTTCGAAGCGTTGACAGAATATAACAATGTCGGATTGCTGGCAATAGGTAGACCGGAATCAGAAGGCTGTTTCTGCAGGGTCAATGCTCTTTTGAAAGATATTATCCAGGATATGGCAAAAAACTTTGATGTGGTTATCATTGACGGCGAGGCCGGCGTCGAACAGATTAACAGAAGAGTGATGAAGACGGTCGATCATCTGATCACTATTTCCGATACCTCCGCTAAGGGACTAAATGTGGCCAACACCATCAAACATCTCGCCGAGGACAATAAAGCCGTAAATTATAAGAGCATGGGCATGATTCTAAACCGCGTCAG
Organism: Smithella sp. M82; assembly: GCA_001683985.1. Classification (GTDB taxonomy): domain Bacteria; phylum Desulfobacterota; class Syntrophia; order Syntrophales; family Smithellaceae; genus Smithella. The sequence continues at coordinate 825 of MAEO01000054.1, read as the reverse complement.
GAATGAACGCGAAGTTCAAAATATTAAAAAAAATGCGCCCATCAATGTCCTGGGCTGGCTGATGGAAGACGATTTAATCAGGGAATTCGATTTTCACGGCAAATCATTTTTTTATTTTCCGGACAAAGCAAAGGCATACAAAAAAATAAGTAACATTATTGAAGTTATGCAGTTATGAAAATATATTTGTAAGATACCGCCGTTTAATCTTTTATCGAAAACAATAGCCGCAGGCAACCGGACTTAAACATTAATCGGTTTGTTTTGCCGACAATGAAAGATGTAAATAGATATGCGGTAACTAACTACTACCGAAATAATTTCCAAGAGGGGTTTTTCCGGACGCACGCTGAAGATTTATGATTTTGCGGGGAATATGGTTGTGGAGCATCCTGTTTGCCTATTCGACAAGTCTCGGCCGGAGCATCCAGAACACGCAGCGCTCAACGAAGCCTGTTTAAAGAAAAAAGAGTCTCTCCGTGCCGGGTTGATTCGCAGATTCGAGGAGCGCTTCCCCAAACAGGGAAAGGATTATATCAATGGTCTCAAGAAAAAAACAACGGCAAATCTGTCCTGGCATATAGAAGAGATACTGGGTTTTTGCCGTTTCTACAGGGACGACCAGATGTCTGCTGTTCTGGATGAATGCATCCGGATAGGGGCTTACCATAAAAACACGGTGAAACGTCTTTTGACTGAAAACAATCTACAGGTTATGGTTTCTGAAGGTGGAGTTTCCGGGGAGAATGAAGCCCTTGCCAACATGGAGAAAATGGATATTTCCAGAGCTCTTTTGGCTTATCATGTGGAGGCGAGCCATGAATG
>MAEO01000223.1:830-22482 GCA_001683985.1 Smithella sp. M82 | reverse complement strand
GGGGGATGGAGGGGGATTTGATGAGGATAGTTTTAAATAACAATATAAACAATAACTTAGATGTGTATTTTCAGAGGAAATAAGTTATCATAATACTCGTAGGGTGCGTTAATTCACCTGCAGGATCTTATTGAGATGATTTAATTGACACGGAATTGCGTTTTACTTATAATTTTGCCGGAAGAAGGGAATCTAGAGTAAAATCTTATTTAAATAATAAGACCAACAGGAGAACACAATGAAAATCAGTGCGCGCAACATTTTAAAGGGAAAAGTAGTCAAGGTTTCAGAAGGCGCTGTAAATAATGAAATACTTTTAGAACTTACCGGTGGAGCAAAGGTTGTTTCGATTATCTCTAAAGAATCAGCGAAAAGGCTTGGTTTGAAACCAGGCAAAAAAGCTTATGCTATTGTTAAAGCTTCCAATGTTATGGTTGCTGTTGATTAATATTTCGTTTCGAAAATCTGATTCTAAATAAAAAAGGCGATAATCCCGTTATTTAATTCAGACAAGATTATGACCGGTGAAAAATTATACATTGTATTAATGGGGTTGCCCGGCCGGGGAAAATCCACATTAGCAGGTCGTTTGCGTGATGCCTTTCGAAAAGATGGTATACCCAGTCGCATATTCAATAACGGAGAATTGCGCAGGATTTATTTGCCGTTGCAGGAAACAGCATGTTCCGAATTCTATTCTCCGGAAAATTTCGCAGCTATGGCTCTAAGGGAAAAATTTGCTCGCATTAATATGGATAGAGCCAGGGCCTATTTGCGCAACAGTGGTTCTGTGGCGATTTTGGATGCAAACAATGCCAGAAGAAAGCGACGCGCAACAATTGAAAGACAATTGAATGATCATCCGATTCTTTTCATCGAATGTATTAACGATGATGAGGATATTCTGAATTTGAGTATCCAGGAAAAGATTAAACTTCCTGAATTCGCTCATCTTAAGGATAAGGCAGCAAAAGAATTTCTAAAAAGAATTGAATACTACAAGATGATTTATGTGCCGTTGAAGGTAGAACGAAATTATCTCCGTGTAGATTCTCTGCAAAATATGATTATCGAGGAAAAACACAGCGACGTGATTCCTTTTTATGAACGCCTGCGCGACTATCTGGTAACCGATGAGGTAAAGAATCTTTTCCTTATCCGTCACACAGAAACAGAAGATAACATCGAAAATCGTATAGGCGGCGATTCAAAATTAACAGAAAAGGGGAGAAAACAGGCGATTGCTCTCGGGACATTTTTTAAAAATAAGAAAATTTCGTATATATTTACTAGCGCAAAAATCAGAACCATCGATACGGCTAAAGCTATCAGTGCAATGCAGGATGCTTGTCGAATTATTTCTCTCAAGGAGTTTGATGAAATCAACGCAGGAATCTGCGAAAGAATGACTTATGAAGAGATTGAGCGAAAGCTTTCGCAAGTATTCAAGAAACGAGGAGCGGATAAATATCATTATGTTTATCCGGAGGGTGAAAGTTATGAAACAATGAAACAGAGGATAACACAGGGAATAAAAAAGTCGTTTTTTTTGAACCAGCAAGCGGAAAATATTATGATCGTCGGACATCAGGCTGTTAACAGGATGATTTTATCTCACTTTCTTTATCGGCGTGAAGATGATGTGCCCTATATCTACGTTCCACAGGATCGTTTTTATCATATTGTTTCAACCCATTATAAAAAACTTTTTGAACTCAAGCGATATAATTGATTCATGCATACTTGGGTGAAATAAAATCAAAAATGTAGAACGCATTATATGCCTATGCCAGACACGATCAATATATAATTTGACATAAATAACCTACTTTGGTATAGATATCAACACAATCCGTAATTTTCATATTTTAGAAAAGGGGATTGTTATTCGGAAGAGGTATATTTATTATAAAAAATCATGAGCAAAAGGAGAAAGATTATGAAAAAATTTTTCATTTTGGCGGGTGTGTTAATGGTGATTTTTTATGCTGCTACGGTACAGGCAGAAACGAATGAAGATATAAGGCAATGGTGGGAAAAAGAATATGTTCCCAAGATTGAGGCACCAGCGGTTCAAGCAGAAGAAGCTGTTCCCCCCCTTGAAGAACCTGCCACTCCGGCGGATACAGTTGCCCCAAAGGCTGAGGAACCTGTAACTCCGGCGGAAGCAGCTGTTCCTGATGTTGAGAAACCGGTAAGGTAACTGAAAAGATTGTTATGCCGCTCAATGTAAAATTTGATGCGGCCAAGTCCGATATAAAGAAAAAATATGATAAGGACATCAAAAAAGTAGCCGATTTTCTGAAAGCGAACCAAGATGCTACAACTGTAATTGAAGGCCATACCGACAACGTTGATAAATTCAATAATCCGGACAACAATATGAAGCTGTCTCAGGCCCGTGCCGACAGTGTCAGGCAGTATTTGATTGATAATTTCGGCATAGATGCATCGCGCATCAGCGCTATTGGTTATGGACCGAATAAGCCTATTGCCGGCAATGATACGGAGGAAGGAAGAAATAAAAACCGCAGAGTTGATGCGGTAATCGAAGTGGTGAGGACAAAATAATTATTTAACACCGTCCCCATCGTTCAAAAAATACATAAGGCCTCATAACCGTGGCAAGGTTATGGGGCCTTTTAATGAGTCCCCAGTTTCAGAAATGAAAAAAGTAACCTGACAAACATACATCGAAACATATATTCTTCATTGACATGCAAGGCTGTTATTCTTATACTTTGCACAGTTAACTTCCTCAATTCTAAAGGAAGTTTTTATAAAGAGGAAATAATGGAAGAAAAAAGGATTCTTCGTTTAACAGAAACAGTGCAGGGCGCGGGTTGAGCCTGTAAAATAGGTCCGGGCGACCTGTCTGAAATCATGCGCGATTTGCCGTTTGTTCAGGATCCGAATTTGCTAAGCGGATTTGAACACGCGGAAGACGCAGGGGTGTATAAAATTTCCGATGATCTTGCTTTAGTTCAAACTGTTGATTTTTTTACTCCCACGGTTGACGATCCGTTTACGTTTGGTCAGATTGCCGCTGTTAATGCGCTCAATGATATTTACGCCATGGGCGCCAAGCCCTTGACAGCTATGAATATTGTCTGTTTTCCGATCAAGACAATGGATAAAAACATTATGCGGGAAGTTTTGCGCGGCGGATTGGATAAAATGCGCGAAGCCGGTACGTTATTGATAGGTGGCCATAGCGTGGAAGACGATGAAATCAAATATGGTCTTTCCGTAACCGGAATTGTTCATCCGGATAAGGTGTTGTTTAATCACGGCGCCAAGGTCGGAGATAAATTAGTTTTAACAAAACCTCTGGGCACGGGTATTATCAGCACGGCCATCAAGGTTGAGGAAGCGTCTGACGAACAGATAAAGCAGGTAATTAAAGCCATGAGCGGTCTTAACAAAAAAGCTTCTGAGTTGATGGTTGAAGGGGGAGACGTTCACGCCTGCACCGATATAACCGGCTTCGGTTTTTTAGGACACGCCTGTGAAATGATTGAAGGCGGCGATGTCGGTCTGCGCGTAAATTCCGAGGCAGTGCCCGTTTTTGAAGGAGTGCGCGAATTAATGGAAACAGGTTTTATTCCCGGTGGTCTCTACCGCAATAAAGATTTCCGCATAAATCAAGTCATAAAACAAAACACATGTCCTGATTGGCTTTTTGATCTCCTTTTTGATCCGCAGACTGCGGGAGGCTTGTTTTTCAGCTTGTCCGGCGATAAGGCAAAAAATATTGTGGAAAAAATGCGCGCCACGGGAATCGGCGATGCCGCCATTGTCGGTGAAGTTGTAAAAGATCATCCCGGTAAAATATTTGTTTTTTAAGGAAGTTCAACCGTTAATTCCTTCTACCCGAATCATGAAAATGAAAATAAAATCAGTTTCAATTAAAAAAGAAACAGAGTTGAATTTCCAAAAGCTCATGGAGATGGTTCAGGCTAATGATTCGCTGGCATTGCTGATGTTTGGCAGTCCTGATCCCGATGCCATAGCTTCAGCCATGGCATTGCGTGAAATCCTTCAGCAGACGAAAGGTTTGGCTAAAAGTGTTTTTGTCTCCACAGAGCCAATGATCAGACAGCAGAATATCGGATTTGTTTCTTCCATGCATTTGCATATTCACTTGCTTAATCAAGTTGATTTAAATTTATACCGTTTGATTGCTTTTTTGGATGCTCAACCTTCTTTTCTTGGTGATAAATTAAACTTCATAAAACCGCACATTGTTTTAGATCATCATCCGCGCGAAGGCCAATGGCAGGCGCAGCTCGAAGATGTGCGACCTAACTATGGCGCTTTATCCAGCGTATTAACTGAATATCTGCTTTGTGCCCGTGTGAAAATTACTCGTAATTTACACACGGCCTTGCTTTATGGAATCAAAACAGATACCAATAACTTTGATCGCGATACTATCTTTGAGGATATCAGAGCTTATACTTATCATACGAAATACGCCAATATGCGGTTCATACGTCGCATTGAGCTTAATCAGACACCGGAGAGTTTTTTGAAATATTATAACCATGCCTATCACCACATGCGACGTTTTCGCGATCGGCGGGTTTGTTTTCTGGGAAATGTGGAAAGCGCCGATGTTTGTGTTCAGATAGCTGATTTCTATTTGCGCTTGATCGGCACGTACTATGTAGTTGTGGCTGGGGTTGTCGATGACAAATTTATCATTATTTTTCGTGGTGACGGTTATAGGCATGATTGCGGCGCAATCGCGCAAAGATCTTTTGGTTTAATCGGTAAAGGCGGCGGACATAAAAGTGCTGCAAGAATAGAAATTTCTCTGGAAGTATTAAATGAGAAATTAAATGGTGATTTATCTCAAAGAAACGTTGATAATTTTCTGTTCCAAAGCCTGAAAAGGGAACAAAAACATGATGTTTTCAGAAATAAGTATAAAAGTACCGGAAAGGAACACTTATGAAGGATATCGGATTTAGAAAAGAAATAACAACAGGCTGTTACCTTGATCATTTTGACGGTTTTCAGGAAAAAAAACTTCCTATTGAAATACGCTATGATGAAATCACCGGTGTATCTACCCGCATTTTACCTTACCGCGTGCGTCCGAACAAAAAGCCCGATTTAGATTGTTATTTGGAAAAATCGCCGGAATCGTTATGCCCTTTTTGTCCCGGTCTTTTTGAAAAAACGACTCCTAATTTCATGCCCAATATTATCAAGGAAGGGAAATTCCGGCGGGGAGAAGCGTGCCTGTTTCCTAACGCGTTTCCCTATGATCAAAATAACAATGTGGCGATTTTCTCTTCACGACATTTCATCGGAATGGATCAATTGACAGCGGATACAATGCATGATGGTTTTGCCGTCTGCCGTGATTATTTTCATCGTGCCGCTGAATTGAATTTGGGTTTCAAGTATTGTTCAATTAACTGGAACTATATGCCGCCTGCCGGCGGCGGATTGATTCATCCCCATTTGCAGACAATTGCCGGTCATAAACCAACAAATTTTATGCGGCGACTTTTGGCCAGCGCTCAGAATTATGCTACCGCCACTAATGGAGAAAACTTGTGGCGTAATTTAATTGCTTTGGAAAAAAACGCTAAAGAAAGATTCATTGCCGGCACAGGAACTATCAGTTGGCTGGCAAGTTTTGCGCCGAAAGGTATGGCTGGAGAAGTCGATTTTATTTTTAAGGACAAAACATCATTTTTTGATTTAACGGAAGCTAACTTCAACGAACTTCTGACGGGACTATCCAGGGTATTCAGTTATTTGCACGCAAATGATTTTATAAGTTTCAATATGACATTCTATGCAACAATGACAAACAATCGTAACTTCTGCGTGCAGGGAAAGATCGTGCCGCGATTTACGGTGAATCCGTTGGGAACGAGCGATTTGAATTATTTCGAAAAACTGCATAATGAAATTATTTGCCCGATTGTTCCGGAAGATTTATGCCGTGAACTTCAACCTTATTTTTCAGGGTCATAGAGAAAATTAATTTATTTAGAGTAGCTGAAAAAGGGGGCAAAATATAAACCCGATAAGCATTGCTTATCGGGTTTATTTCCCGTCTGCCTTATTTTGCGAGTGCCAGCATCCCACATCACTGCGCTGTGCTTGTAAAATTTGAGTCTCTCTAATCGTCTCCGCCGGTTTTGTTAGCATCAGTCTTTGGTGTTTCTGTTGCAGTTGAACTTACAGTAGTTTCTTTTTTGGTTGTTGTGGACGGTTGCTTGCCCTTATAATCTGTCGCGTACCAACCTGTTCCTTTTAGACTGAAAGAAGATAGTGACATTAATTTTTGCACTTTTCCTTTGCAGAATTTGCAGCTTTTTAATTCCGGGTCGGAAATTCCCTGAAAAGCTTCAAATTGTTTGCCGCATTTATTGCATTTATATTCGTAGATAGGCATAAAAACACCCCTCCTTAATTAAATAGATCAAAGTTTTTAAAATTGCTGCTGAAGCAATCCAATACTATTTCCAAATCGTAACCTTTTACAGGTTGCAGAGCCGCTCTGGTCAGGTTGTGTACAATAATTTCTTCTTTTTCCTTATCATCAGTATCAGCATGAAAATCACTTGTGCCGTTGCTGAAACGCAAAATGTGAGTCAGTTCGTGCACTGCTATATAAAGCACTAAGGGGCTCAGTTTGATGAAAGGATTAGCCCTTTCCACTGCGTCCAAAATATTATTGTCCTGTAAACATATTCTATAAAAATCGAATCCGTCTTTGCAGCTATCGTCAAAGACATCCGTTTTTTCAAAAGTATATTTGCAAAGATGGGCAAACGTTCCGTCTTTTATTTCCTGTTCGTTTAAATAAGCCAGTGTTTTTACTTCATATTTTATTTTTTTTAACTCTTGCTCACTTAACCTGAACTGGCTTGCTACCAGTTTTTCGGCATCGTTGAAAGCTTTTTTTGCCATGGGCACTTGCAGTGCATTAAAATATAGAGGCATAAAATCACCAAACAAGTATCAATCCTAAATCAAAGCGCTATCTTTGTTGGCTGTGTCGTCGGTTTCCTCAACGTATTAGTAATACGCCTCGTCACCTCCTCCTTGCCGCCTCGATATCATCTTTGATTTATGACTGATATCATATATGTGCCCGTAATATATTTATAGAGGCAATTATTGTCAAGATACCAGCTAATATTTACCCTGTTGAAGAAAGTGTATTAACGTAGTGGAGAGGCAAAATTAAATTGACATCTCCGGTACTTAAAGCGTATATCCTACTCGATTATTACAATGAAAAATGTCAGGTATAGAGGATTAATATGGCTAATAATGCAGGTTTTAAAAAAGCGTCAAAAATCAGTGTCGGCATTTTATACGGTGGAAGATCGGGCGAGCATGACGTTTCGCTTTGTTCCGCAGCCTCGGTTATTTCCGCTCTTGATCGCGGCAAATACAAAGTAACCGCCATCGGCATCGACAGATACGGCCGCTGGTACGTGCAGGAGAAACCCGAAATTGTTTCCGATAAGGATTTCGGCAGAAAAATGGCTTTAAAAAAAAGCGGCATGTGGCTGGTCAATCATTTCGAAAAAAATAACAAACTGCATCTCTACAATATCAAAGATATGAATAAAGAAGTGGTCGTAGATGTCGTGATTCCCGTGCTGCACGGCACGTTCGGCGAAGATGGCACACTGCAGGGTCTGCTGGAACTGGCGATGGTGCCTTACGTGGGCGCGGATGTGGCCGGCTCTGCCGTGGGCATGGACAAGGACATCGCCAAGAGGCTGCTCAAAGAGGCGGGGATTCCGGTCGTTCCTTCCATAACTGTCAACAAACAAATCTGGAGGGAGAATGCAAAAATTATTATGAAAGAGACGCCGGCCAAACTAGGCCTCCCGCTTTTTGTTAAACCGGTTTGCGCCGGTTCTTCCGTGGGGGTGAAAAAAGTAAAAAAGAAAGAATCGCTTGCCGAAGCGATGGATTTTGCGTTTCAGTTTGACACGCGTGTTATGATAGAAAAAGCAATTGACTGCCGCGAAATCGAATGCGCCGTTTTGGGAAATGAAAAACCGGCCGGTTCAGTTCTCGGTGAGATTATTCCCAATCATGAATTTTACTCATATGAAGCCAAGTATATTGATCCGAACGGAGCGGCGCTGAAAATTCCCGCGGAAATTAATAAAGCTCTCGCGGAAAAAATCAGAAAGATTGCCGTTGAAGGATACATGAAGCTGGGTTGTTCTTCCATGGCGCGCGTCGATTTCTTTCTGGATAAGAAAACCAATAAATTCTATCTCAACGAAATAAACACGCTGCCCGGCTTTACCAGCGTCAGCATGTATCCGAAACTCTGGGAAGCCACCGGCATTCAATATAGCGACCTTTGGGATAAATTGATTTCTCTGGCGTTTGATCGTCATAAAAAGAAGTTGGAGATCAAGACGGAGAGCGTTTAGGGCTGTTGAAAAAGCACTGATCGGCGTTGTTGCGTTGCGAATTCCCATCGCTCAACGTATATTTATATACGCCTTTGCCGTTTCTTCTTCAGGATTGATGTCGTTGCAACTGGTCTCGAAATCTTTCTCTGGCCCAGTGCGGTTGCCGTGATCATTCTAACTGTACTCGCCATTTGGTTGTTAAAAGAAAGAAAGAAATAGAAAATATTAGCAATTAAATTTTAGAGAAAATTCCGGTTGTTGTGTACAATGGTTACATTTGTAATCAATGGTAATTATTGATGAATTTCCCTGCCGATAAACAAGCAGAAAAAAATAGCTAAATTTTTGAAATTATTAGAAATAACTGCTAGTCAAATTTCTCTTGACATGCGTATTTGTTTGCCTTATATTAATACACAAGGGAGTAAGTTTTTGTGGGGAAATTTTTGGCTAATTTAAAAATATGATCCGTTAAAGAATTGTTCTTGAAAATTAATATTTTTTAAATGGACACTAATTAGTCAAATATGTCCCATAAAAAGGACTATGTTTTTGTGATTTTATTTAAATGATCTTAAAAAAGGTTAAACATCAGCTAATGGGGAGGATATGCGTTTGGCATTTTTCTTGCAAAACTTTATAGCTTTAGACATAATAGACATTAGGTTTAAGGAGCAGTTATTGAATAAGTCTTTGAACTCATCGGATGATTAGGAAATCGCAACAATTAAGAATGAAATGATGAATTCTGACTTTGGGCAAGTGTATAAAAGGCAAGTAATTAATAAAAAATAATAATTTAGAAGAAATAAAGGAGGTTTTATTATGGCACCAACGGCAAGAAATAAGTTATTGAGAGATGAAACACATATCAAGTCCTTGGGACGTGTATCGGACATGCGATCAGTCAAAACTGGAATGAAAATATGCTTGGAGCGTTCCAGGGTTATGACCAAGGTCTACAAGGAAACAGAAGGTGAATTTATTGCGTTAAGGAGAGCAAAAGGTTTGGCAGAATATCTGGATACCATGACTCTTTACACAAGGCCGAACGAACTTCTGGTTGGTTGCTTCGCCAGTGATGAAGCAAGCGTGCCGGTTTATCCTGAGATTTACTGGAGATGGTTATCCAAGGCGCTTGGAAAACTGCCCGACTATTCCGCAATGCTCGACGACGCCGGTAAAAAAGAAATCGCTGAGCAGTTCAAATATTGGGAGCATTACAGCATTCAGGGCCGTGAAAGAGATTACGTTCCCAGCTGGATTCCCTGGAAGGTTGGAGAGTTGCCGTCAGCAGGATGGACATGGCAGTGGGAAATGTGCACGCCCGATTTCGAGAAGGTCATGAAAGTAGGCATGAATGGAATAATTGCTGAGATTGATAAGAGAATTGATGAAGTAATAAATGATATTTCCATTCAGATCGAAAAACGCATGGATATGCTCGATGAACTGCGTGCGATGAAAATATCCTGTGAAGCAATGGCCCGATGGGGCAAGCGATATGCTCAGATGCTCGAAAATGAAAAGAAGAAGATTAAAGATCCCAAGAGACTGAAAGAACTCGACAGGATGATAGAAGTATGTAACCGCGTACCGGCAGAACCTGCAAGAAATCTTTATGAGGCTATTCAATGCTTTATTTTTATCAACTTTTTCGTGAATTATATTGATGTTCCTCAGGTGGGTAACGGCATTCGCTTTGATAAGGTTTTATATCCGTTTTATGAGAATGATATAAAGAACGGTACGATTACAAAAGAATTTACCAAAGAGTTGATTGAATCTGTATGGGTCAAGATGCAGGAAGGCGGATATGTTCAGCCTGCGGCATGGGTAAACAACGGCGGCGGCGGATTAGGCTGGCAGACAATGACATTGGGCGGAGTTGATGAATTCGGCAATGACATGACAAATGACCTGACACATATGGCTCTGGATGTTACCGGTGAAATACAGACGGTTGCCCCGCAGATAGCCGTACGCATGCATGATAAGACTCCAGATGAACTTTTTAATACTATTTTCAAATGTGTCCGCACCGGCTGTTCCCAGCCCGCTATATTTAATGACAAAGTTAACATACCGAGACTGATGGGCATCGGCGCTTCCGTAGAGGATGCCAGAAATTACAGTATAAACAATTGCATGCAGCCGGTAATTCCAGGCAAAAACATCCATTATCGCGCCGGCCATTCCGGAGCTTTGATACTTCCTTTGTGCCTGAACCTGGCCATGGATGGAGGGAAGATAATGGGTATGCAGATGGGTCCCAAAACAACTCCGTTATCTGAACTAAAATCGATGGAGGATATATGGGCAGCCTTCTGCAAACAGGTGGATTATGGTTTAATGGTATTGACTCAGTTGTCCAGTCTGGGGGATGCCCTGCAGAAAAAATATGTTCCGCGTCCATTGCTGTCGGCGATTTTGGAAGGCAACATCGAAAAAGGTTGCGATATGAGGGATTGGGAGTATCTGGGACTGCGTCACCACCTGATTTTCGGATGCAACAATACCGCCGATGCTCTTGCCGCTATCAAGATGCTGGTATTTGAGAAGAAAAAGATAACATTGGAGACTTTCCTCAATGCGGTAAACAATAATTACGCAGGTGAATACGAGAAAGTCTATCAGATGATCGAACAGGAAGTGCCGAAGTTCGGTAATGATAATGATTATGTCGATATGTTTGCCAGAGACATCATGGTATATGTGAAATCACAATGCGATAAGTGTATTGATATTTACGGCAAGCCGTATCTTATTGACGGTACAACAGCTTCCGGACCGATCAACGCCGGTATGTTATCCCCGGCAACGTTTGATGGAAGAAGAGCCAATGAACCTTTCCATGATGGAACAATATCACCTGTCCAGGGCAGAGACATCAGCGGCCCGACCGCTACAATCAGGTCAGTTGCCAAGGTTGATCCTCTGAAGACCGGTAACATGCTTCTCAACCAGAAATTTATGCCGGTATTCTTTGATCCGGAAAACTATGAACTGATGAGAGGTTACATGAAGACCGTTCGCGATCTGGGACTGCATCATGTTCAGTTTAATTGCGTAAGCAAAGCGACTCTATTGGATGCGAAGAAGAAACCCGAAAAATATGAGAGTTTGATTGTCAGGGTTGCCGGATACTCGGCGTACTTTATCGACCTCGACAACAAGATTCAGGATGAAATTATCACGAGAACAGAACAGTCTTTTAGTTGCTAGAAAAATGAGCTGAAACAAAAAAAGGGGGGATATATTTAATACCCCCCTTTTTTTATGCTTGTAAAATTATGAACATGTCTGTAAGTAAACTAAATTTGCAATTTAAAATAATCAAACTTAAATATTACATGGAATAGTTGAATTAAGAAAAAATGGATGGTTAAAATTTATGAAAGTTGATATCAAATTAAAAGATAAAATATTGAAAGAAAGTGGTGAAACTACAGGTATAGTGTTTAATTTTCAGCAATTTAGTATTCAGGACGGGCCGGGACTTCGTACAACTATGTTTGTAAAAGGATGTCCTCTTCACTGTCCCTGGTGTTCTAATCCTGAATCAATTTACCCATCTTATCAGATTAAGGCGGTTCAGGATAAGTGTCGCGGCTGCGGGGCATGTCTTAAGGTCTGCAAAACAGGAGCCCTGTCGCATAACGAAAATCATCAGATCGTTCTTGATTATTCCAAATGTAATCATTGTTTGGATTGTATAGATGCCTGCAATTATAAAGCGATAACCGGAGTAGGTATAAGGGTAACTGTAAAGGAAGCTGTTGGTGAATTAATGAAAGACAAGCCTTTTTATGATAATACGCGTGGTGGGGTAACGATTTCCGGTGGAGAGCCGCTGATGCAGCCGGAATTCGTTGCCGAAGTTTTTGGAGAGTTGAAAAAAAACGGAGTTCATACAGCGCTTGACACTACGGGTTATGCCAAGTGGGCTACAGTAAAAAATGTGACGAAAGACGTTGACCTGATCCTCTATGATATTAAACATCTGGATTCAAAAAAACATCAGGAAGTTGTAGGCGTCAAAAATGAAGTTATTCTGGAAAATTTAAATAAATTGGCCGGTAAAACGAAAATTTGGCTTAGAATACCGCTCGTTCCCGGATTCAACGATGATCTTAATATGGCAGATAAAATTGTTGAATTGGGCAGACAAGTCAAGGCTGAAAAAGTTTATTTTCTACCTCTGCACAGGTGGGGAGAGCATAAGTATTGTAGCCTTGGCTACGATGGCAGCGCTTTTGCAAAAATAAGAGATTTCACCGAAGAAGAATTGGAAAAATGGAAAGATCATTATAAATCATTCTCGGATTATGTGATTTTTGGTAAAGCATAGTATAATAAAAAATATCGGCGACATGAAATATTATTGCGAAAAATTCATTATTGTTTTATGGTTTCAAGCATAAAGAAAAAGCTTACTGATAGCCGCAAGAAAGTACGGACTATAGGACAAGCTGTAAAAATTTCACAAAGCGACGAAGTCAAAAAAAGTTATGCATATTTAAGCAAATTTTTAGAGTTGCTTATTCGCAGCCTGCCCGGAATATTTTATGTTCTCGATGAAAATTTTCAATTGCTTATTTGGAATGAGAATGCGGAGAGGATCAGCGGATACACCGCAGATGAAGCCGGAGAAATAAAGTTAATAGATTTTTTTAGTGGCAATGATCGCATCATCATCGAAAATGCCATCAAGGAAGCATTTCACACAGGTGAAGGTGTTGCCGAAGCAACATTCATTACCAAGAGTGGGAAGCGCATACCTTATTTTTTTACCGGCGCCGGCGCTGTAATAGAGGGGAAATCTTATCTGTTGGGTATAGGAATTGATGTCAGTCGCTTCAAGGAGGCACAAGAGTCTCTCATAGAAAGCGAGGCTCTTTATCGGACTTTTGCCGAGCGGATTACCGAGGGAGTTGCATTGATTTCTAACGGTAAGATTGTATTCGCCAATAATAATTTTGCATCCATAATCGGCTTTTCAGATGCCGCGGAAATCATTGGTCAGAATGTAATGAATTTCGTGAGCAAAGACTTTGAAATGTATTTCAAAGAGTTTTTTGATTTCATTGAAAAGGGTATGTCTGAAGAGCGTTTTTTCCATGCTCGGTGGGTGAAAAATAAAAATCAACAGGTTTGGGTGGAAGGCAAGGGGAATCTTTTCCAATGGAAAGGAAATCCCACTGTACTTCTTGCTGCCCGTGATATTACGGAGGTCAAACTCAAGGAAATATCCATGCAGGAAGAAACAGCTTACCTGCGCAGGGAAAATGTCACGCTGCGTTCTTCAATCAAAGATCGATATCGGTTCGGTGATATCATAGGTAAGAGTGTGGCCATACAGGAAGTGTACGAGAGAAGCCTTAATGCTGCAGCGACAAATGCCAATGTCATAATTTACGGAGAATCCGGTACAGGAAAGGAGCTGGTAGCCAAAGCCATACACAGGCTTTCTAATCGTTCACAAAATAACTTTGTTCCGGTCAATTGTGCCGCTATACCGGAAAATCTTATCGAAAGTGAATTCTTCGGATATAAAAAAGGCGCTTTCACCGGAGCCGGCAGTGATAAACAAGGATATCTCGACAAGGCAAATAGAGGGACCTTGTTTCTCGATGAAGTTGGGGAACTTAATCTGAATATACAGGCAAAACTATTGCGGAGCATAGAAGGTGGAGGGTACTCGCCTGTGGGCAGCAACATTGTGAAGTTTTCCGATTTCAGGATTATTGCAGCGACAAACAAAAATCTCATGGAATATACAAAAAAAGGTCTTATGCGTGAGGATTTTTTCTATAGAATTCACATTATTCCCATACAACTTCCACCGTTAAGACATCGTAAGGAGGACATACCCCTGCTCGTAGAACATTTTATCCGTTTAAATTCGCCCGGCAAAAAGGTTGTATCGGTTCCGGGTAAAGTGTTGGAAGCGCTTCAGAAATATGATTGGCCGGGGAATGTTCGGGAGCTGCATAATGTTATTCAGCGTTATCTTATGGTGAATAAACTTGAATTTCTCACACCATTAAGACAAATGCCGTCAGAAGTTAGCAGTGATGAACAGGCATCTTTCAACGATATAAGTAATGAACCGGAATTCCAGGAAGAATCGGAAAATGAGGATAAATCACCAATCATAGGAAATCTGAGTGACTATACGGAGAAATCGGAAAAGACTGCAATCTTGAAGGCTCTCAACCAGAATCGGTGGAATAAGGGCAAGACTGCTGAAGTGTTAAATATTTCCCGTAAAACTCTTCATAGAAAGATGCAACGCTTCGGCCTTCTCTAATGCGGGAACTCATAATGTATGTCTATTGTTTCACCGGATTTCAAACAACGGTATAAAAATAAGTTCACACTGATTGATTTCCAGGAATACAAACTTTTTTAGAATGATCTCATGATACGGTCTTTATGACGGATGCCGTGAAGCAATTGATTATTTTGGGTGAGAGAATAGTTTTATGAAATTGGAAAAGGTTCTTGATTTGTTTGATATGCCATTGATCGCATTGGCTGCTAAAGCTGATAAGTTAAGGCGGGAAAGAACAGATAATAAGCTGGATATCTGCACTATTTGTAATGCCAGGTCGGGTTTGTGCACGGAGGATTGCAAATTCTGCACGCAGTCGGCTCATTATGAAACGGGAACGCCTGAATATTCCATGATGAGCATTAATGAAATAATGGAAAATGCTTTCAAGGCTAGAGAGAACGGTAGTAAACGTTTCAGTATTGTTACGAGCGGTCACAGTCTTAACTCTGAAGAGGTTGATTACATAGCAAATGTAGTGAAAGAAATCAAAAATAAAGTCGGAATAGAAGTATGTGCGTCGCTGGGATGTTTGGAGTATGATCAACTGACGTTGCTGAAGACATCGGGGCTCAGCCGTTATCATCATAATATTGAAACATCAAGGGAATATTTCCCGAGAATAGTTTCCACGCATACATTCGATGACCGTATCACTACTATACGTAATGCTGTAAAAGCCGGACTTTCCACCTGTTGCGGCGGGATTATCGGAATGGGTGAATCACGGAGAGATAGGGCCAGTATGGCGCTTACCTTGCAGGAACTTCATGTGAATTCAGTTCCTATTAACATTCTTATGCCGCTTGCCGGAACTCCGCTTGCCGACACACCTCCCCTTTCCATATCTGAAGTGTTAAAAACAATTGCTGCATTCAGGATTGTGATGCCTGATAAAACAATCAAAGTTGCTGCCGGTCGGGAAAGTTTTTTGAAAGATTTTCAAGGCATGGCCTTTATGTCCGGTGCCAATGGAATGCTCATTGGCGGATACCTTACCCAGCGTGGCCGGTCTGTGGAAGAGGACAAGAATATGATCGATGAGATATATCACATATGGAATTTATAAAAGCGTATTTAGCAAAAAGAAAAAATGAAAACACCCTGCGGACACTTTTGGCACTTGATACACGAGGACCGGGCGTGATTGTCCGGCAGGGACAGAAATACGTTGACTTCTCTTCCAATGATTATCTGGGGTTTTCCAAACATCCGAAACTTATTGATGCTGCCGGACAGGCTCTGGATGTTTATGGCGTTGGCGCCGGCGCTTCAAGACTTTTAAGCGGTGATTTGAAATTACATCACTTGCTTGAAGAAGAAACAGCATCGTTTAAACATAAAGAGAGCGCGTTGTTCTTTAATTCCGGCTACCATGCCAATGTCGGCGTGATTCCTGTTTTTGCAGGTAAAAATGATGCTATTTTTTCAGATAGTCTCTGCCATGCCAGCCAGATTGACGGCGCCATTCTATCGAGAGCTAAAAGATTTCCTTTTCGGCATAACGACATGGAACATCTGGAGGATTTACTTAAAAAAGAGAGAGCCAATTTCGAAAAGGCGCTGATACTTACCGAATCGGTATTCAGCATGGATGGAGACCTGGCTCCTTTAAGATCATTAGTCGAGTTGAAAGAGCGTTACAATTGCGTCCTCATGGTTGATGAAGCGCATGCTACGGGAATATTCGGCAACCAGGGACGAGGGCTGGTTGATGCGGAAGGCTTAAGCGAGTATGTAGATTTGATTATGGGAACATTCAGCAAGGCGCTCGGAGGATTCGGCGCATACATTGCTGCATCCCGTTTGATTACAGATTATCTGATAAATTCGGCCAGGAGCTTTATCTATTCCACTGCTTTGCCTTGTTCCATCATAGCCGCAAATCTTGCTGCGCTGGAAGTCTGTAAAACTGAACCAGGGCGAGGTCCTGTTCTGCTTAATCGTGCGCAAAGATTTCGTGCGGTTCTCAGTAAAGACGATTGGGATGTTTCCGGTGAAAGTCAGATTATTCCTGTCATGATCGGCGAAAGCAAAACAGCGCTTGACTATGCCGGGATTCTTCTGGAAAAAGGTTTCCAGGTTTTGCCTATTAGACCACCCACGGTTCCGGAAGGTACTTCCAGATTCCGTTTTTCTCTTTGCTATGAGCATACCGAAGAAGAAATAAATAAGGTTGTAGAAGCCATGAGGGAATTAAGACGATACCATGTAGGCTAGATTGACGTAAAACATTCAGATTGAAAATGAGGCTTTAATTTTGAAAAGTGTTTTAATAACAGGAACGGACACCGGCGTCGGCAAGACAATTATATGCAGGTATCTTGCAGCTTATATGCGAGAAAAAGGTGTGAATGTAATTACTCAGAAATGGGTGCAGACGGGATGTGATCAAACTGATGATATCAAAGATCATATGCTTGAGCCTTTGCCTTTCTGGAAACAGGTAAAAGATATTGATACTCTTCGCGCGCCATATCGCTTCAAGTATCCGGCGTCTCCCCATCTCGCCGCTGCTTTGGAAGGGGTGCAAATCGACATCAAAATTATAGAAGAGTCTCATGCCAGGCTTTGTGAGCAGTTTGATCTGGTGCTCGTCGAGGGTTCGGGCGGCGTTCTTGTTCCCTTGACCGAAAAAATAGTTCTGGCCGATCTTGCTGCCCGATTAAAGATGGCTGTTGTTGCTGTCGTTCCCAATAAACTGGGTTGCATTAATCATATATTGCTGACGATCGAGGCGCTCCGTAAAAGGGAAATGAGCATTGGGGGAGTGATCTTCAACCGGCTGAATGACAACGGTGACGAAGCTATTTTACGTGAAAATATCAGAATCATATCGTTAATTGCAGGTGTTCCCGTCATGGGTGAAATGCCCTTTCTGGGAAAAGATGCCGATGATATGAAAAATGCTAAAAAAGTCGGCGAAGCGTTCTATAAATGCTGGAAGGAAAATAAAAATGACTGACTTGATACAAAAAGACCTGACCTATAACTGGCATCCCTATGCGCAGATGAGCATTCAGCAGGCCAATCCGCCTTTGCTGATTGAAAAAGCACAAGGCATCAAACTCTATGATGCATCAGGACAGTGGTATTATGATACCATATCCAGTTGGTGGTGTAATATTCACGGTCATTTGCATCCCGGAATGGTCAAGGCTATCAAACAGCAACTTGATCAGCTCGACCACACCCTTTTTGCGGGCATTACCCATAAGCCGGCAATTGAATTGTCTGAGCGTTTGATTAATATTACGCCCGACGGATTGCAGCGGGTTTTTTATTCGGATAACGGATCGACCGCGGTGGAAGTTGCCCTGAAAATGTCGGTTCAGTACTGGCGTAATTCCGGCAAATCGAAGAAATCCAAATTTATTTCCTTCGATCGTGCTTATCACGGTGACACAGCCGGATGCATGAGCGTGAGCGGAGAAGGCGCTTTCACTCAGGCGTTTACCCCTCTTATGTTTTCCGGGTATAAAATACCGACTCCTTATTGCTATCGTTGCCCGATGGGGCATACCGATAAGAATACATGCGCAACAGCCTGCATAAAATTTCTTGAAGATGCGCTCAATGAGCATGCCGATACAACAGCTGCCGTCATTTTTGAACCTCTGATGTTGTGTGCGGGAGGAATGCTTAACTATCCGGCAGCATATCTTGCTGAAGCAGCGCGTCTGTCAAAAGAATACAACGTGCATCTGATTCTGGATGAGGTGGCCACCGGTTTTGGCCGAACCGGAACTATGTTCGCCTGTGAGCAGGCAGAGGTATCTCCTGACTTTCTCTGTCTGTCTAAAGGTTTGACCAGCGGCATGCTTCCCCTGGCTGCGACACTGACAACACAGGATGTATTCAATGCATTTCTGGGACCGTTAGGCAGTAATAAAACTTTTTATCATGGTCATACCTTCACGGCGAATCCGATAGGTTGCAGCGCCGCCCTGGCCAGTTTGGATATCTTTGCAGAGGAAGGGATACTATCTCATGTTCAGGAACTTTCTCAAGAGCTCCGCAAAGGCATAGATATTTTCAATGACCACCCACTGGTGGGTGACATCCGCACCATCGGTACTGTGGCCGCCTTTGAGTTGGTCAAGGATAAAAAAACCAAAGAACCGTTGCCCGGCAATGACCAAACGATTCGGGACATTTATTCAAAAGGGCTGGAAAACAACGTAATATTGAGACCTATGGGTAATGTAATATATCTATTCCTTCCTCTAATTACTACTTTAGAAGAACTTCGAGATATCATTTCCCGAACACATGCTTCAATAATTTAATGAACATATGCAAATGTTACAAAGTTACGGTTCCTCAAAATTTATGCTTTACGCAGCTGCCAGGTGCCCTGCAGGAGACAACATACCTCGCCCGCTTCATTTTTGATTTCCAGATCCATTTTCCAGTCTGCTTTTCCCTTGGCCTCGGCCTCACGCTGAATGGCATCTATTTCTTCCTGGCTTAAGTTTGCCTCCACAGTTACGTTTGTTAATGCCGGACGGTGAAATTGGATGTTTATGGCTTTAACTATGGGATAGAACCGGTCATAATCGAAGGAGGCCATATACATGGCCCCGCCCATAAACTCACCGGCTGTAAACAAAGAACCCGCATACATCGTTCCAATATGGTTAAGGTTGGGTTCAAGAGGCAAAAGAACCTTGACATGACGGTTCCACATTTCCACAATGCGAATTCCCATGGCATCAATGATCTTGATGATAGTTTCCAGCATTTTTACGTGTTTTTGATACTTTTCCTCAATCATTTGATTTTATCTCTTGTTCATTTCTTCTTGTATTTCCCCACGAGTTCAGTCTTACCCAAAACATGCTTATCCATGGCTTTCAGGACATCGTTCTTTTTTGCTCCTGAAGGAAGAGTTAACATGGTGTCCAGCGCATATAATTTGAAAAAATAACGATGAGTACCCCATGGCGGGCAGGGACCGCCATAGCCAAAATCTCCGAAGCTGCTCTTGCCATGAATACCCCCGTGAGCCGGATTTTCAGTCTTCGCTAAATCTTCGGGAAGCGAAGTCACCGAAGCCGGAATATTATAATATACCCAGTGAACCCAGGTAAGAAGAGGTGCATCCGGATCGTCACAGATCAGGACGAAACTTTTGGTGCCGGCAGGCGCTCCGGACCATGAAAGAGGCGGAGAAATATTTTTCCCCTGGCAAGTATAAAGTGAGGGAATCATTGAACCTGAAACAAAGGCCGAACTCTTTAGTTCTAAGCCTTGCGCCGATGAATAAAAACCAGTCAGGAAAAAAAGACTGACACAGACGAAAATTGTCAGGGTTGTACGATTTATACGATTAGAGTTCATAACATACCTCCTTATTTTTGGAATTCGCTTGACAATAATAATCTATTCATATTAATTAGTCAACGTCTATCTTACTCCATAATCCGCCACCTAATTTTGCACGGACTCGATTTCCCGTTTTTCAGCGTTGTTTGTTTGAGATGGCTACAAGATATTGCCCTCATTGAGTCGGGTCAGATCAATTCTGCGCACGATTATCCCCTTCGAAAGCTCCTTAGCGCCAAAACAGGGCCACCTGCT
Organism: Smithella sp. M82; assembly: GCA_001683985.1. GTDB lineage: Bacteria > Desulfobacterota > Syntrophia > Syntrophales > Smithellaceae > Smithella. The sequence goes on along the minus strand of MAEO01000223.1, from coordinate 2,145 downwards.
TCATGATGCTATTGAGATTCATAGCCAAAATCATGACCCGCCACCAGGCGGCATTCTCACCAAAGTCATCGGAGGGCAGCTTGCCACCGGCAAAATCCTCTTTCATGACTGAATGAGCTTCCTCTGCTTTCCCGCAACGTTCCCGTTGCCGATGAATCAATGGCTCACCCGCCCAGTCCATATTCGTGACCAAACCAAAAACCTTGTCCCGCTGCGAGCTCATCTGCAACGTCGGAAAGGGAAAAGTCTGTTGAGACGACACCATCCCCGGCAAATTCGCCGAACCCATAACCTCCCTGATTGCCAAATACCTGTCCACAGGCGCATCTGGACTGTGGCCGATCGCGTTCGGAATAAAGCAAACCTCCGCCCACTCCTGATTTGTCTTCATCCGGTATCCGTCAATCTCCCGGTAAATAGATTGCCAATCTGATTCCACTGCTTCCATAACCGCTTTTCTAAACTCCGGCGTCACATCGCAACCAATTGCAAACTCGATCCGGCCAAACCGCTTGTCCTCAATAAGGTCTGCCTGTCCGTCCAGCCCTGATGCTTTATGTGCAAGTGTTTCTCAATGCTCTCGCCTATCCCCATCGCCGACGTCAAATCCAAGTAGAGCGGCAGTCCTGCCACTGCCGTCATCCCCGTATCCTTTTTCTCCTGTTCGTACTTGAATGATAGAAGACCTTGTGCCATAATAGTTTCACCTCGTTGATGATAGGTTTTTGAACCAAAATTACTCTATCACCCTGATTTATCAGGATCAACGAGGTTTTCTATTTTTTTGACGGTGAATCAGGGCCATATACAAAGACCGGTGGCAAATAGAGATCTTTTTCAAAACCATCAAACAGAATCTGAGGATTAAAACCTTTGTGGAAACCTCTCCGAACGCGCTTTTGATCCAGATTTGGACAGCATAGTGATTGAAAGAGAAAAAAAGAGGCAACCTTATTTTCAAAGAGCAAAAAAACCCGTCCCAATACCTGATTTTACGAGGGCCATCATACCCGTTTTAGGATATTTTGGACAGCAATGATTATGAATAAAAAATTATTGTATTTATTTCTTGCCTTAATCTCCATATTAGCTGTTGCCATGATGCATTATTGTCATGGTTCTTTTGCATACTTTTTTACATTTAAACAGAACTGATACAAAGGGCGGGCATGTTTGAATTTTTAAATAAATAAGTTTGTAAATAGGTAAGCACCTTAGAGTGATCTAACGTACACTGGAAAGCTTCAGTTTCCTGTCAAAGCATTTAAGCCTAATGCCTATCAAGTTCCAGCAGTAGAAGTTTTGTTTTGGATAG
>MAEO01000223.1:0-820 GCA_001683985.1 Smithella sp. M82 | reverse complement strand
GTTTTTGAACCAAAATTACTCTATCACCCTGATTTATCAGGATCAACGAGGTTTTCTATTTTTTTGACGGTGAATCAGGGAACGCGTCTATCTAAGACGTCTATCTAAGATTGTGTTAAGTATACTGTCCCCGGAATCCCCGTTAAGTATACTGTCCCCGGAATCCCCGGAATCCGGAATCCCTGTTCTCCCCTGAGTCTGCGGAATCAGCGAGACAGGCAAAGATTTCTCCTTATCAAATTGACAGCGCCCGTGAAATGGCGCTCAGGCTGAAATTGGGCAGCATGTGAACGGACTTTTTATGCTTTTTCCCCATGTTTTTGACAATGGAGCAAGCCGCGTGACTGTTGCAATTGACCGGACATAAAACAATGTCGGCGCGTCTGAGTGAATTTTCGAGCTGTCGCGTTCCGCCTTTCATATGGCCTTCATGATATTCGAGCACGCCGCCTCCTTCCTCGATGAGACGCCGATATTGGGATTCCATCCGCGCAATGCCGCCGACGATCAGAATACGTTTCCGATTGAACGAAGAACAATCCTCTTCTACTCCCGCCCTCGCCATACCCGTGTCACTCCTTTTTGCTTGCCGTGTCCCCGGACATCGCTCAGGGTCATGCCGGGGTAATGAATATTCTCCATGGCTTCCCTTACAGCATCCAACTTTTCGGGCCGGATTATAGTTTCAATCTTTTTCATCTTACAAAGTCCGGCTGGCCGTTGTTGGCCAAAAGAACTTGAATTTCCTCTGAAAATACACATCTAAGTTATTGTTTATATTGTTATTTAAAAACTATCCTCATCAAATCCCCCTCCATCC
>MAEO01000222.1 GCA_001683985.1 Smithella sp. M82 | reverse complement strand
GTGGTCGTTGCGGATAGGGTCGCAGGACGTGATCAGGGCGATTGAGAGCGGCATCCGGTATTTTGGAGGCGCATGCAAGCGAACTGGTCATTGACAATCCCCAGCAGGAAGTGGTGACGCATAAAAAGAACGGCGTTGTGCGCTATACCGACGAGTTTTTGCGATTCTGCGGTCTTTACGGAATAACACCCAATGCCTGTCGTCCCTACCGCGCTCGGACGAAGGGGAAGGTGGAGCGGCCTTTTTACTATCTGGAAGAACACCTTCTGCGGGGGATGGAGATCAAGGAACTTGGAGAATTGGATGGACTTTTGGCATCCATTACCGCCGGATACAACGCCCGTCCGCACAGCACGCTGGGCGAAGCTCCGGATAAACGTTTCGAGGAAGAAAAGGTACATCTGCGGGTGATTCCTTTTGTTGACCCGACGCTGGTCTATGACAGGGAAATCAGAAAGGTCAGCAACGACGGGTATGTTTCCTGGAATGGAGGTCTTTATGTTGTTCCGATGTCTCTGTGCCTGCACAATGTTCTGGTGGAAGTGGTTTCCGGACGCACGCTGAAGATTTATGATTTTGCGGGGAATGCGGCAATTATCGACAGGCTTGTCCATCATGCCGATATCTTTTATGTCAACGGCAGCAGCAGCTATAGATTGAAGGATAA